>JAFAUQ010000213.1 GCA_019243195.1 Hyphomicrobiales bacterium | reverse complement strand
CTCTCGCAAGGCGCGAACAAGGTCGGCACTCTGCACACGATGCGTTTCGTGTTCTTCGATAACGACACACGGCTGCTCTTCGCCACGGCCTATGACGGCGATTGGGACACCTATATCGACGACTTCGTGGCGAAGATTCCCGACTATTTGGACATCATTGATTCCGCCTGGAACGGCTGGCCGGGCATTCGCCATCCCGGCGCAAAAGATTATCTCGCCAAGCACCAGATCACGGCGGAAGGCTGGTACGTCGCCTATCCGGATCTGACGGTGGCGGAGATCCAGCGGCTCAAGCGCATCGGCAAGGCGGTCGACGAATTCCTCGACAAAGTCGGTTAGCGGCAATCGCAACACGAAATCGGACAACATCAAAAAGGGAGAACAGAGATGGCTACGCTCGAACAGACTCGCACCCGACAAGATCACATTGCCGAGAAGATCAAAAAGGTACAGGAGCTTTATGCGGACGCGCCGGAAGTGGGCCGCACCGCGCTGAAGAACGGCCTTGAGGCCCTCAAGCGCGAGCTGGCGGCCGCGCCAGTGCGCCAGAGCGCTGGCCGTATCGGCGCACGCCGGGGCAAGGTGTCGGAGCTGACCGCGATCGTTCCGCTCGCGCCTGGTGGCGGGAAGCGCATCCGCGGGCTGCTCGATGTGCTGGAAGGCAACTTCAAGGGCGCCGACCTGGTCGGCACGTTGCACGACATGCGTTTTGTGTTGCTGGACAACGACACGAAGCTTCTGTTCGCCACGACTTATGACGGCGAGTGGGACGCCTACATTGACGATTTCGTGACCAAGATCCCGAACTCGATGGACATCCTGTTCTGCAATTGCGAGGGGTGGCCAGGAATTCACAGCCCCAAGGTCAAGGACTATATCGCCAAGACTCAGTACACAGCCGATGCCTGGTACGTCGCCAGCCCGAATCTGACCGTCGCGGAGGCTTGGCGGCTCGAAAAGGTCGGCAAGGCCGTCGACGAGCTCCTCGACAAGATCGGATAGCAGAACTGCACCGCCATCCGCTGTGGGGGCGAACCGATGGCCCCTCGCCGCTTGAAGGGATGCCGCCATGTTATCCGTCAAGGAATCCAGCGACGCGAATGTTTCGACCCAGGCGCCGATGCTCGACCTGCACGAGATTCAGGCGACCGTGCTCAGGCTGAGACCGGCGCCCTACTTCGGTTCTCATGTGCTCTTGCGCATCGATGAGGCTCAAGCCGGCCGGGAGTTGCTCCGCAGGCTGACACCTCATGTCGATTCGGCTGCAAACTGGTGGAGGCCCGCCAGCGCTTGGTTGTCGCTTGCAATCAGCTATGCGGGCTTGGAGGCCATCGGTGTTCAACAGAACTCGCTGCAAAGCTTCCCTGAGGCATTCCGAGTAGGAATGGCAGCACGCTCCCGGCAGTTGAGGGATGAGGGGGTTAACGATCCCGAAAATTGGGAACCCCTGTTCGGCAAAGGCGAAATCCACATCGGACTGAACGCCTTCAGCGATTCCAAGGAAAAGTGGCAGCGCATTGTCGAAATGGCCCGCGGGCAATACCAGAGTCTCTCGGGCATCGGCGTTGTGAACGTGCAGGACTTCGGCGCCCAGCCGGACGATCTCAATTCGCTGGGTTACAAAGACGGCATCGACCAGCCACCAATCGAGGGCAGCGGCGTCGATCCGCTGCCGGGACAGGGGCGCCCGATCAAAGCCGGGGAGTTCATCCTCGGATATCCGGGTGAAGCCGGCGTTCCCCTGCCGATGCCGCAGCCGGACATACTTGGCCGCAACGGCACCTACGTCGGCTACCGCAAGTATCAATCGCGCGTCGGCGCGTTCAATCGCTTCCTCCGCGCCAATGGAAGCACCGAGGAAGAACGGGAATTGCTCGCCGCCAAGCTGGTCGGCCGTTGGCGCAGCGGCGCGCCGCTCACGCTCGCGCCGGACGTCGACAATCCCGCGCTCGGTGCCGATCCGAAGCGCAACAACGACTTCAATTATGCGAACGACACGCACGGCCGGCAGGTGCCGTTCGGAGCCCATATACGGCGCATGAACCCGCGCGACACGCAGCTCACCCGGCTGACCGACGTCAACATCCATCGGGTCATCCGGCGCGGCACGACCTATGGAAAACCCTACGATCCGAATGCGTTTTCCCAGGAGGACGATGAAGTGCCGCGCGGCGCCATCTTCCTGTTCATCAGCGCCAAGGCGATGGCCACGATGGAATTCCTGCAACAAGAGTGGATCGATGAGGGCAATTTCATCGGCATCGGCAGCGAGCGCGATCCGATCATCGGGCGGCAGGAGGAAGGGGCGGTTTTCACTATTCCGAAGGAACCGGTCAGGCGGCGCGTCCACGGCATCGAAACGTTCAACGTGCTGCGCGGCGGCGAGTATTTCTTCATGCCCAGCATCAGCGCCTTGAAGTGGGTCGCGAGCTTGAGCGGCTGAACGAGGCCAGAGCATGATGCCGAAAAGCGGATACCGGTTTTCGGAGAACATCATGCTCCGAGAAGAGGTTAGAGGCCCATGACGATGAGGGCGGCGATGCCTATCGCCTCGCGTCGAACTTTCGCTGGACTGGGGGGCGGCGTTCTTGCAGCCGCGCTTTCAGTATCGGCGAGAGGCGCCGCGCCGCCGGGATTGTCGGCAGCTCCTGCGTCTGGAGCGGCGCTTGCTGAGACACGTTATCGTACCATCGATGTGGGTGGGTTGGAGATCTTCTATCGCGAGGCCGGTCCGGCAGCGGCGCCGGTCGTACTGCTGCTGCACGGCTTCCCGACATCGTCCCGCATGTTCCGAAACCTCATTCCGATGCTCGCAGACAAGTACCGGGTCATCGCCCCCGACTACCCGGCATTCGGACACAGCGGCGTCCCTTCGCGTTCTGATTTCCATTATACGCACGCCCACCTTTCCGAGGTGGTGGAGGCGCTGATCGAGAAGCTCGGGGTCGCACGTTTCGCCATGTACGTGATGGATTTCGGCGGCCCGATCGGGTACCGCCTGATGCTCAAATATCCCGATCGCGTCATGGGCATCGTCATTCAGAATACGCCGACGTTCGGAGAGCCGACCGACGGCCCGCTATGGGCGGTCGAGCTGGCGTACTGGAAGGACGGGTCGCCGGCGCATCGGGACGCCGTCCGGTTCAAGCTGGCGCCCGATGCCGTTCGCCATCAGTACGTCGCCGGGACGCGCGACCCTTCGCTGATCGACCCCGACAATTGGACGATCGACAGCGCGCTGCTCGCTCGCCCCGGCGTCGATGAGATCATGCTCGATCTCCTCTACGACATCAAAAACAACCGGCAGACGGTCGCCGATGCGCGCCAGTTCTTCAAAGCCCATCAGCGTCAAGTGATGATCGCGACCGGCGCCAACGACCCGCTTTTCCCCGGCACCAGCATGAAGCCTCCCGCGGACATGCCGGACATCGAGTTCCACCCGATCGACAGCGGTCACTTCGCGCTTGAAGACCATTGTGCAGAGATCGGATCACTGACGCGCGGCTTTTTGGAACGCGTGATGCCGGCATAAGTGGATTGAAACGGCTTGGAACCTGAGCGGTTGAACGAGGCCTGCGATGTCCGATCACGTTGACGGTCCGCGCTCGATCGGCGACCCCACGGCCGACCTCACCGACCTGTTCGCGTTCACCAGTCCGGAGAACCCGGCGCGCACTGTCCTCGCCGCGTGCGTTTTCCCCTCGGCCGGCGAAGATGCGATTTTCTCAAATGTCATCGATCATTCGATTGCCGTTCGCCCGGTAACGGTTGCGGGCGTCGGCAACGCCGCGAAATTTGTGCCCGGAAGCGAGGAAATCCGCTTCAGCTTCCGCTTCGAGGTCCTCAAGCGCGATGCCGCCGGGAAAGCGATCCAGCGCGGCGTGTGCAAACTGCCGGACGGCCGCGAGCTGGTGCTCACCGTGAATGACGAAAACGGCGCGTCGACGCCCGAGGGCGATGTGCGCGTGTTCGCCGGGCTGCGTTCCGACCCGTTCTACCTCGCCTGGACCTTCGCCGAGCTTAAGAAGGTGCCGAACCTGCTGCAGCACGACAACGTGCTCGTCATGGTCGTCGACTTCGATACGCGCCGCGTGCTCGATCCGGCGAAAGGCTCGTTGTTCGGGGCGATCGCCGAAACCGTGCCCCTCCCGCAACCGCCCGGTCGCATCGGGCATCCGGTCGCGCGCATCGATTGGATCGGACGCCCCGAGCAGACGAACATACGGCTCAACAATCCCGGCGTACCGGGCGACGACATACGCGACCTGTGGAACCAGCAGACGCCGTTCAACATCGCCAAAGAGCTGCAGCCGATGTTCCTGCGACGGCTCACGGACAGCTTTCGAAACTATGATATGCGCGACGGCAAGCCCGATTGGACGCCGGAAGCGCTCGCCGCCAACGCGAATGTCTTCCTCGACGATTTTTTGCTGTTCGACGTGGCCAAGCCGATCACCGACCAAAGCCACCTCGAGATCGAGAAAAGCACGATCAGCGGCCGTTCTTACCAGACGGGAGGAGGCCGCACCGTCGACGCAAACGTGATCGACATCCTGGTCACCTGGCTCGTCAACCATGATCGCGAGTTTCTTCAGGGCGGCGCGACGCAGGCGACGAAACCGGGCATGAAAGTGTTTCCTTATTTTGCGACGCCCAACATGGAATTGCAGACCGTCGCCGGATCCGTCGAGCTTGCAGCGGCCCCCGAGGCGGTGTGGTCGGTGATCGGGCAGTTCAATCTCGAATGGCATCCGGCGGTCGCGAGAGTCCGATTGACCGGAACGGGAATCGGTCAGCTCCGCGCGCTTGGTACGATCGACGGCAGGGAAATCGTCGAGCGCCTCGAGGAAATCGACAGCGCGAAGCGTTGGTATCGGTACGCGCTGGTCGCCGGCGTTCCCGCTTCCCGTTACACCGGCACGATCGACGTGAAGCCGAACGGCAGCGGCTCGATCGCCGATTGGCGCGTCGATTTCCTGGCCAGCAAGCAGCCCGACATTGTCGTGCGGGACATGGTGTCCACGTTGATCAACACCGGTCTCGGGAGTCTCAAACTCCGCTTCGGAGCCGCGAGATGACCGCGACCGTGGAAGCAAATCGCCGCTTGCCGTTGGCGACCCACGGGGAGATCGCCGCCATCAACCTGGAGAGCGCGCGCCGTCGAGCATGGGCGCGTTTTGCGCAAGATGAGCGCCGGCCGGGTGTGGCCGAGACGATCGTCGACCACGAGCGGCTGGCGGCGCAATTTCTCGGCGATCTGGACGCACTCGACCGGCTGGAAGCGCTGGCATCGCAATTCGCGCGCGTGGACGACTCGTCTCGCGCAGCGCTTGTTCAGGCCGAGGTTGCCTCAACGGTACATCGCTTCGCCGATGCACGGAGCCACATTGCGCGCGCCGCGCTGATCGGCGCTCCGCGCGAGGCAATCGAGCGCCAAACATTGGCCATCGATCAGGCCTGTGGCGTGGAGCTCGATGCGGTGCTCGCGGCGCGCCGGCGCATCGCTACGAAAAGCGGTCGGCTCGAAGATCTGGTGCCTCTCGGAGCGATGCTTGCCGATCTGGAGCGGTTCGCCGAGGCCGATGCTGCCTATCGGCAGGCGCTCTATTCGTATGACGACGTTTCCCCGTTCCCGTTCGCCTGGGTCTGCTTTCAGCTGGGCGTGCTGTGGGGAGAACTCGTGCCCGTCCCGGACCCGAAGCTTGCCGCGCTCTGGTATCGACGCGCCATTGCTTATGTGCCGGGCTACGTGAAGGCGCGCGTGCACCTCGCGGAAATCTGCGCCAGCCAAGACCGAACCGGCGACGCGGCGGCGCTTCTGCTGCCGGCGCTTTCCAGCCGCGATCCGGAAGTTCGCTGGCGCCTCGCCGACGTGCTGATCGCGCAAGGCAGGTTCGACGAAGCCGAGACACAACTCGCCGCCGCGCGGTCCGGTTTTGAAGACCTTCTCCAAAGACACCTGCTCGCTTTCGCCGACCATGCCGCGGAGTTCTACGCTGGCAGCGGCGACGACCGACAGCGGGCGCTCGAACTCGCGCGCGTGAATGCCGCGAATCGTCCGACCCGTCGCGCACTCAAGCAGGTGCAGACGATCGCCGCATGTGCCGATGAGGCCGCAGCCGCAGCGACCTCGCCGACAAACTTACCAGGAGAGGTTAGGAGAGAACGTCATGACCTTCTCTATTAGCATCAACGGAACGAAGCACGACGTCGACGTCGCTGACGACACGCCGCTGCTGTGGGTACTACGCGATGTGCTCGGCATGACCGGCACGAAATACGGTTGCGGCATCGCCCAGTGCGGCGCCTGCACCGTGCATGTGGACGGCAATCCCTTGCGCTCGTGTCTGCTTCCCGTCGGAACGATCGGCAGTCGCGCCGTCACGACAATCGAAGGCATCGGCGCGACCGAAGCGGGCGCCAAGGTGCAAAAGGCTTGGCTTGATCGTGAAGTGATTCAGTGCGGCTACTGCCAATCGGGGCAGATCATGTCGGCGGCGGCCTTGCTCGCCGCGAATCCGCATCCCGACGATGCCGACATCGACGCGGCGATGGCCGGCAATATTTGTCGATGCGGCACCTATGTCCGCATCCGCGAAGCCATCAAGAGCGCCGCGGGCGAGGCTTAGGGAGGCCGCCATGTCATCGAAACACGCCATCTTCTCGCGCCGGAGTGTCCTGCAAAGCGGCCTCGCCGGCGGCCTGGTGCTCGCCTTTCCATGGCCGCTGCGCGCAGCGCCGGTAAATGAGCCGGAACAGCCGCCCGACCATCCCGACGGGCAGTTCGCGCCGAATGCTTTCATCCGCATCGACAATTCCGGCAAGACCACGCTGGTGATGCCACAGGCCGAGATGGGGCAGGGCGTCTACACCGCAATCGCCATGATCCTCGCCGAGGAGCTCGACGCCGATTTCGCGCAAGTGATGATCGAGCATGGGCCGCCGAGCGACAAGCTCTACGGCAACCCATTGTTTGGCGTTCAGGTCACCGGCAATTCCAACTCGATCCGTGCGTTTTGGGACAAGCTGCGCAACGCCGGCGCGGCTGCGCGCACGATGCTGATTGCGGCCGCAGCCGCGCAATGGCAGGTCGATGCGGCAAGTTGCACCGCGGCGAATGGCAAGGTCACCCATGCCTCCAGCAACCGCTCACTGACTTACGGCGAGGTGGCGGATGCCGCCGCGAAATTGCCGGTGCCGGAGAAGCCGAAGCTCAAGGATCCGAGAGACTTCACGCTGATCGGCAAGCCGCTGAAGCGCTCCGACACGCCAAACAAATCCGACGGCAAGACCATCTACGGCATCGACGCCATGGTGCCGGACATGAAGTTTGCGACGCTTGTCCAGTGCCCGGTGCTCGGCGGCAAGGTGAAGCATGCCGACGACAGCGCGGCAAAAAACCTGCCGGGCGTGCGGCAGGTGGTCGTGCTCGACGATCTCGTCGCCGTCGTCGGCGATCATATGTGGGCCGCTTGGCAGGGGCTCAACGCGCTTAAAGTGACTTGGGACGAAGGGCAGAACGCAAAGATCAATTCCGCCGATATCTGGAACGAGCTGCGTGCGGCAAGCCAAAAGGACGGGGTCGTTGCCAAATCCGAAGGGGACGTCAACAAGGGCCTCGCGCAGGGCGAAAGTTTCGATGCCGCCTACGAGCTGCCGTTCCTTGCCCATGCCACCATGGAGCCGATGAACTGCACGGTACGGCTCTCGCCGGATGGCTGCGAGATTTGGACCGGCTCGCAGGTGCAGTCGCGCGCGCAGCAATATGCGGCCAAGGCTGCCGGCCTGCCGATCGACAAGGTGAAAGTCTACAACCACTACATCGGCGGCGGTTTCGGCCGGCGGCTCGAAGCTGACATGGTCGCGAGCGCGGTGCGCATCGCCAAGGAGGTTTCGGCGCCGATCAAGGTCGTGTGGACGCGTGAAGAGGACATGCAGCACGACGTCTACCGCCCCGCCTATCGCGACACCATTTCGGCTTCCCTGTCGAACGGCAAGATCGTCGGCTGGAAATACAAGGTCACCGGCTCGTCAGTGTTGGCCCGTTGGTTTCCGGTCGCATTCAAGAACGGACTCGACGGCGACGCGGTCGATAGCGCCGTCGACATGCCCTACGACATCCCGAACAAGCGCGTCGAGTACGTGCGGGCCGAGACGCCGGCAGTGACGACGGGCTTCTGGCGCGGCGTCGGACCAAACAACAATGTATTCGCGATCGAAAGCTTCATGGACGAGCTGGCCCGCAAGGCGAACATGGACCCGGTCGCCTTCCGCCTCGGGATGCTCGACGGCACGCCGCGGCTCAAAGCCGCGCTCAAGCTGGTCGCCGAGAAATCCGGCTGGGGCTCACCGCTGCCGCCCCGCGTCGGCCGCGGGGTCAGTGTGCAGCCGTCGTTCGGCAGCTTCATCGCCACCGTGGTCGAGGCCGAGGTCGACGATATGGGCGAGGTGCATCTGCGGCGCGTCACCTGCGCGGTCGATACCGGCATCGCCGTCAATCCCGACACCATCATGGCGCAACTCCAGGGCGGATTGATCTTCGGCCTGACCGCGGCGCTGTGGGGCGAGGTCACGATCGAGAAAGGCCGCGTGCAGCAGTCGAATTTCAACAATTACAGAATGCTGCGCATCGACGAGACGCCGCCGATCGACGTGCACGTGATCAAGAGCGGCGAGCACCCCGGCGGCATCGGCGAGACAGGCGCCACCGCCGGTCCGCCCGCCTTGCGCAACGCGATCTACGCGGCAACCGGCGTGCCCCTACGCCGTCTGCCGATCGATCGTTCCGCTATTGCAAGCAAGAAGGCTTAGCCGCCATGCGTCATATGTCCCCCGCGCGTCGCGTCGCCATTATTGTCGTCGCCGCTGTCGCCATCGTTGCCATCGGCGTCGCCGCTTGGCTCGTCTTTGGCCCCGGCCCGCTCGCGTTCGCCGGCAATTCGACCGTTGCGCTTGCCGACTATCACGAAGCCAACCCGACCGGCGTTCCGGCCGATCTCGCCAAGGCCGACGCCATCAGGCGCGGCGAATATCTCGCCAAGGCCGCCGACTGCATGGTCTGTCACACCACGCCCGGCGGCGAGGCTTATGCCGGCGGCCTCGCTTTCCCGCTGCCGTTCGGCACGCTCTATTCGACCAACATCACATCCGACAAAGAAACCGGCATCGGCAATTACACCGATCAGGATTTCCTCAACGCCGTGCAGCGAGGGATCCGCAAGGATGGCGCGCGGCTTTATCCGGCCATGACCTACACATCGTATACGTTCATGACCGATGCCGACGCGCTCGCGATCAAGGCCTATTTGTTCAGCCTGCCAGCCGTGCATAGGCCGAACCAAGACGACACGCTGCTATTCCCCTTTAATCAGCGCTGGGGGATGATCTTCTGGTCGTGGGCGTTCAATCCCAACACGCGCTTTGCGCCGAACACCGCAAAGTGCGCGGAGTGGAATCGGGGCGCTTATATCGCCGAGGCGCTCGCGCATTGCGGCGACTGCCACACCCCGCGCAATCTCGCCTTTGCGCTCGACAACCGTCGGAAATTCAGCGGCGCCGTCGCCGCCGGTTGGCGCGCCTATAACATCACCGCTGACAAGGCCACGGGCATCGGTGCATGGAGCGATGATGAGATCTTCGCCTATCTCGCCAAAGGTCACGCCATGGGCCGCGGCACGGCGTCCGGGCCGATGGGCGAGGCGGTCGATCGCAGCTTCAGCCAGATGGCGCCGGCGGACATCCGGGCGCTCGTGACTTATTTGCGCAGCATTCCCGCGGTTGCGTCATCCGAGCCCGCAACGATCGCAGCGCCGGCGCCGACATCGCCGAAAGAGGGCGGCGCAGTCGCCGACGCGCTCGGCCGCAGGGTGTTCGCGCAGGCCTGCGCCAGCTGCCACAGCTGGACCGGCGTCAGCGCACTCTCGCCCGTCGCCACGATCTCCGGCAGCCGCGCGGTCAACGACCCGACCGCGACCAATGTCGCGCAGATCGTCATTTCCGGCACGCAACGCTTCAGCCCCGGCGCGATGTCGATGCCGGCGTTTGGCAGCACTTATACGGATTCTGAGATCGCGGCGGTCGCCAACTACGTCACTGGCCGGTTTGGCAGTGCCGCGTCCAAGCTCACGGCGAAGGACGTGGCCGATCTGCGAGGCCAGACCGCCCGCTGAGGAGATCCGTCATGGATACGTTTCACGAGTCGGGAGGAATCGACCATCGTCGCCGGCATTTCTTCGGCGCCGCGGCTCTGACATTTGCCGCCACCCAGCTCGGCATGAACGGTCTGACGTACGCCCAATCCAACGCGCCGAAATCCGCTCCGCTGCCCACGATCAAGACAGGCACCAACACTTCGTTCGGTCCGCTCAAACAGATCGACGCCGGTGTGCTGAATATCGGCTACGCCGAAGCCGGGCCCGCCGACGGTTCTCCGGTCATTCTGCTGCACGGCTGGCCATACGATATTTACAGCTTCGTCGAGGTCGCGCCATTGCTCGCCGCGGCGGGCTACCGCGTGATCGTGCCCTTTGTGCGCGGCTACGGCACAACGCGCTTTCTGTCGAACGAGACGCCCCGCAACGGCCAGCAGGCGGTGCTTGCCGTCGACGCCATCGCCTTGATGGACGCGCTCAAGATCGAGAAAGCGGTCATCGGCGGCTTCGACTGGGGCGGGCGGTCTGCCAACATCATGGCCGCGCTGTGGCCGGAGCGCTGCAAGGCGTTGGTTTCGGTGAGCGGTTATCTCATCGGCAACCAGGAGGCCGGCAAGGCGCCGTTGCCGCCAAGCGCCGAGCTGCAGTGGTGGTATCTGTTTTACTTCGCCACCGAACGGGGTCGACAAGGCTATGACAAATATCGCCGGGAGTTTTCGAAGCTCATCTGGCGGATCGCGTCGCCGCAGTGGAATTTTGACGACGCCACGTTCGATCGCAGCGCAACCGCCTTCGACAACCCGGATCACGTCGCCATCGTAATTGATAATTATCGCTGGCGGATCGGACTCGCCGACGGCGAGGCGAAATACGACGATTTGGAAAAGCGGCTGGCCCAGGCTCCGGTCATCAGCGTGCCCACCATCACCATGGAGGGAGATGCCAACGGCGCGCCGCATTCGGAACCGAGCGCCTACGCCAACAAGTTCTCGGGCAAATACGAGCACCGAAACATCAAGGGCGGCATCGGGCACAATCTACCGCAGGAAGCGCCGCAAGCTTTTGCCCAGGCCATCATCGACGCCGCAAGGTGATCGGGCTACGCGACAACCAAGGAGGACAAGCCATGAAGCGCAAGAACTTGCTCGCGATTGTCGTAGCGGCGACGGTGGCCGCCGTCCTGGGAGGTGCGGCCGTTTACGCGCAGGATAAGTACGCGCTGCAATCGCCGGCCGGAATCGCGTTCTCCGATTTCAAGGGATACGAGGACTGGGCGATGGTCTCTTCCGCCCGGACCGACGAGGTGCTCAAGGTGATCGTCGCCAACCCGGTCATGATCGAGGCTTTCAAGTCCGGCATCCCCGGCAACGGCCAGCCTTTTCCGGACGGCTCCAAGATCGCTAAGCTTCAGTGGAAGCCAAAGAAGAGTACGGAGGCTCCCTTCGTGGTGGACGTGCCGGACGTGTTCACGCAGAATTTCGTGATGGAAAAGGACAGCAAGCGGTTTCCCAACAGCGGCGGATGGGGATACGCGTTGTTCAACTACGACCCTGCATCCGACAAGTTCACGGCCGACCCCAGCCCTGCGGATTGCGGGCACACGTGCCATGTGGCCGTGAAGGCGAAGGACCACATCTTCCACCCATACGAGAAGCGTTAAATCGCGGGTGTGTCGGCCGGTACCAAGGTCGACGCGCAATAGATAAAGAGCGGGCCTGCCATAACGCCACCTCGCCCCGCTCGTGCAAACATCGTCCCGATCGGCGCAATTTCTTAAAAGTAGCGATCCCTCTGTTCATCTAGGTTAGCTGCGTCCGCCTGCCCCTATCAGCCCCACCCGTCGGGGCGCTCGAGCAGATGCAGGCGACCGTTGCGAGGCTTCGGGACGGGCCGTCGGCAGCAGCGCTGTGATGACGCAATCCGGGCGCTTTGATCGCAGGACGCCCGCATCGCTCGGTCGTTGGCTGAATGCAGGAAGAGGAGACTAAAGATGAAGACCTTTGCGGCGATTCTGACATCCGTCGGCCTCTTGCTCACAGGAGCCGCGGCAACGGCACAGCCCACCAAACCGACCGTCGTTCTCGTGCATGGAGCGTTCGCCGACTCATCGAGTTGGTATGGCGTCATCGCGATTCTTCAGAAAGACGGTTATCCGGTCATCGCCTCAGCCAATCCGCTGCGCAGCGTGAAGGGCGACGCCGACATCGCGCGCGCCCTTGTCGCCAGCATCAACACGCCGGTCGTGCTGGTCGGGCATTCCTATGGCGGCATGGTGATCAGCAACGCGGCGAACGGTCAGGCGAATGTGAAATCGCTTGTCTATGTCGCGGCCTTCGCGCCGGAAGCCGGAGAAAGCGCCGACGGCCTGGGCAAGAAGTTTCCCGGCAGCCTGGTCGGTCCGGCACTGGCGCCGCCGGTGCCGCTCCCCGGCGGCGGGCACGATCTCTATGTTCAGCAGGAAAAATTCCACGATGCGTTCGCACCGGACCTGCCGGCGGACGCCGCGAAATTGGCGGCGGCGGCGCAGCGGCCCGTCACCGACATCGCGTTCGGTGAACCGGCGACCGAGCCCGCCTGGAAGACCATCCCGTCCTGGTTCGTATACGGCGACCACGACACCGCGATTGTTCCGAAGTTGCACGATTTCATGGCCGAGCGCGCCCACCCGCGCGCGACCACGGTCGTTCCCGGAGCGTCCCATGTCGTGATGATCTCGCACGCCGATGCGGTGGCTAAAGTCATCGAAGACGCGGCCAACGCCCAGTGATCCATGAAACACGCAATTCAATGGGGGTTCACGATGGGTATGCGATTCAAGGTCCGTCTTATGCCGGTGTGCCGGCTCGTTCTGGCGGCAGCCGCGGGAGGACTGCTGCTCGCGGCAAATGCCGTCGCCCAGAGCGCGAGGGAGATCGCCGCCTCACCGTATGTTGCCATCGAGAACGAGCCCTCACCCAAACTGATTGTGAACCCCACGCCGCTTGCCGCAGGAGTGGGCCACGGTCTCATCTGGATCCAATATCGTGCGGAGAACGTGCATATCGTATCGGTGTTCAATGCAAGCGCGCTCAACGTATCTCCACGACTCGGGCATCTGCACGTACACCTCGACGACCTGCCTTGGGGTTGGGTGGAATCGAGTGACGATAATACAATCAGCGTGGCGGGTTTGCCGCCCGGTCAGCACAAGATGCTTATCGAGTTGGTCGACGCCAACCACCACGTATTCGCTGGGTGCGCGGAGTGCAGGCAGACGGTGACGTTCACGGTCCCGCAGACCCAGTCTGGCGCGCATTGAAGGGCGCGAAATCGGTCGACTGACGCAATGAATAAGCTGCTCGAACCCAATCGGCGCGCGTTTCTCGCCGGCGCGGCCGCCGCCGGAGCGCTCGGCCTTACCTCGACGGCGCGTGGCGCCGGGCCCGATCCCGCACAGGCCACCGAAGGAGCGCAGGACAACGCCATCCGCCCGTTCCGGATCGAAATCCCGGAAGCGGCGCTCGCCGATCTGCAGCGGCGATTGGCGGTGACGCGCTGGCCCGACAAAGAGACCGTTGAGGATCAATCGCAAGGCGTGCAGCTCGCGACCATGCAAAAACTCGTGGACTACTGGCAGCACGGGTACGACTGGCGCAAGGTGGAGTCTCGGCTCAACGGCCTGCCGCAGTTCATGACCAGGATCGACGGGCTCGATATTCATTTCATTCACGTTCGTTCCAAACATGCGAATGCCCTGCCGCTGATCATGACGCACGGCTGGCCGGGCTCGATCATCGAGCTGTTGAACGTGGTCGATCCGCTGACCGACCCGACCGCCCATGGCGGACGCGCGGAGGACGCATTCCATCTCGTTCTTCCGTCGATGCCGGGTTACGGTTTTTCGCAACGGCCGCGCGACCTCGGCTGGAATCCCGATCGCATCGCGCGCGCCTGGGCCGAGCTGATGAAGCGTCTTGGCTACACCCGCTACGTCGCCCAGGGCGGCGACTGGGGCGCGCCCGTCTCGAGCGCAATGGCGCGTCAGAACGCTGCGGGACTGCTCGGCATTCATCTCAACCTGCCGGCGACGCTTCCGCCGGAGATCGGAAAGGCCATTGCGTCCGGCGATCCGGCGCCGGCCGGGCTCTCGCCCGAGGAGAAGGCCGCGTTCGATGCGATCGCCACCTTCTTTGCCAAGGGGCGCGGCTATGCCGTGATCTTGGCGACGCGCCCGCAAACCGTGGGTTACGAACTGACCGACTCGCCCGTGGCGCTCGCAGCCTTCATGCTCGATCACGACGCCCATAGCTTGGGGCAAATCGCGCAGGCTTTCGACGGACACCCGGTCGGCGGGCTCACCCGCGACGCCGTCCTCGACGACATCACCCTTTATTGGCTGACCAACACCGCAGCTTCTTCCGGGCGGCTCTACTGGGAAAGCCAAGGCTCGGTCCTGAGCGCCGCCGGGCAGAAAACCCAAGAAATCTCGCTACCCGTAGCGGTGACGGTGTTTCCGGGCGAGATCTACCGCGCCCCAAAAAGCTGGACCCAGCGCGCCTATCGCAACCTCATTTATTTCAACGAGGTCGACAAGGGCGGGCACTTTGCGGCGTGGGAACAGCCGGAACTCTTCTCGGCCGAGCTGCGCACGGCGTTCCGGACGCTGCGCTGAACGAGTTCCTCGATCCTGGCGTGCGCGCTTACGTGTTCACGTTCGGATAGAGCCCCCGTTTATACGTAAGTATGCGGCGGCCATGCGTAGTGCTGAATAGCTCTGGCAGGCAAGAAGCCGGAAGCTTCCGCAGTAGCGCTCCGAACCCAACCGCTATTTCGCTCGCTCGGACCGTCGACCCCGCCAGCCGCCCAACCGAGGAGCCCGCCATGGACCAGACCCATATGTCGCACGCAATAGATCGTGATCGTCGCCGGTTCCTTGCCGCCGCGGCCGGGACCCTCGCCGCCGCTCAGCTCGGCATGACCGGCTTCGCGCAAGCGCAGGCGGCCAAACTGCCAGCGACCACGCCGGGGACGCACACCTCATTCGCCGCGATCAAGCAGATCGACGCCGGCCTGCTCAATGTCGGCTACGCCCAGGCCGGGCCAGCTGAGGGCGCGCCCGTCGTTCTGCTGCACGGATGGCCTTACGACATCCACAGCTTTGTCGATGTCGCTCCGCTGTTGGCCTCGGCCGGACACCGCGTGATCATCCCTTATCTGCGCGGTTACGGCAGCACCCGTTTCCTCTCCGCCGACACCTTCCGCAACGCCCAGCCGGCCGCTGTCGCGCTCGATATCATCGCATTGATGGATGCGCTCAAGATCGAGAAGCCGATCATCGGCGGCTTCGACTGGGGCGCGCGCACGGCCAACATCATCGCGGCGCTGTGGCCCGAGCGGTGCAAGGCGCAGGTCTCGGTGAGCGGCTATCTCATCGGCAGCCAGGAGGCCGGCAAGCTGCCGTTGCCGCCCCAGGCCGAGCTCGACTGGTGGTACCAATTCTATTTTGCCACCGAACGCGGCCGCGCCGGCTACGACAAAAACCGGCACGAGTTCAACAAGCTCATTTGGCACCAGGCTTCGCCGCTGTGGAAATTCGATGACGCCACGTTCGACCGCAGCGCCGCGGCCTTCGACAATCCGGATCACGTCGCGATTACGATCCATAATTACCGCTGGCGCCAGGACTTGGCCAAAGGCGAGACGAAGTACGACGACATCGAGAAACGCTTGGCGGCGGCGCCAACCATCGCCGTGCCGACGATCACCATGGAAGGCGACGCTAACGGCGCATTTCACGTCGATCCCAGCGTTTACGCCAAAAAGTTCACCGGCAAATATGAGCACCGGGACCTCACCGGCGGCATCGGCCACAACCTGCCGCAGGAAGCCCCGCAGGCGTTCGCTGAAGCAATCCTCGACCTCGCGGCCGAAAGCTGAGTGGCACCGGCCGTGCGGACGCCCGCTTGGACGCAACGTTGAGCAAGAAAGGCCACCGCATGAAATGGGTCACGATTCTGGTGATCGCGATCGCGCTCGTCGCATCGGTTCTGGCGGCGTTGCTTTACGCCGCCGGAGGGAGCGCCGCGCAATCCGCCGGCGACGTGAAGATCCCGACCGGTTATCGAAGCTGGTTTCACGTCAACACGCTGGTCATCGACAAGGCCAGCCCGCTCTACGATGCGCTCGGCGGGATGCACAATGTTTACGTCAATTCGACCGGAGAGGCGGCGCTCAAGAAAGGCGGACCCTATCCCGACGGATCCATCTTCCTGACAGATCTGCACGAAGTCGTCGTTTCCGACGGCTCCTACGCGGAAGGACCCCGCAAAGCCATCGCGATCATGATCAAGGATGACAAACAAACATCGACCGGCGGCTGGATATGGCAGCTCTGGGCAAAAGGCGACCCCACCAAGCCATTGGTCATGAATGCCGTCAAACAGTGCTTCGAATGTCACCAGCCGAAGACGGACCAAGATTACGTGTACTCGACCTACATCCCGTGACAGCCGGCTATACGGTAGGCCGCGACGAAGAGAAAATTACCATGAAGGCAATCGTGGTAACGGATCAGGCCGCGGGAATGGCCGGGATGAAGCTGGCGGACCGGCCCCAGCCGCAGGCGGCGATAAACGACGTGGTCGTTCAGATTCATGCGTCGGGATTCGTGCCGACTGAACTGACGTGGCCGTCGACCTGGACCGATCGCCTCGACCGTGACCGAACACCGTCGATCCCCGGGCACGAGCTCGCCGGAGTGGTCACCGCCCTCGGATATGGCACGACGGGTCTGTCGGTGGGACAGCGGGTGTTTGGCCTCGCGGACTGGTATCGCGACGGCACGCTGGCCGAATATGTAGCGATGGAGGCACGCAACCTCGCGCCGCTCCCGGGCGACGTCGACTTCACAGTGGGTGCCAGTCTGCCGATCTCGGGCCTCACCGTGTGGCAGGCACTGTTCCAGCACGGCCGCCTTCAGGCGGGGCAGAGCGTGCTCGTGCACGGCGCAGCCGGCGCCGTCGGCTCGATGGCGACGCAGCTCGCGAGAGAGTTCGGCGCCCACGTCATCGGCAGCGGACGCGCCGCCGACCGCAAGACCGTGCTCGACTTCGGCGCGAACGAGTTCGTCGACCTCGGCAGCGACGCCCTGAAAGACGTCGGCAAAGTCGACCTGGTGCTCGATGGCATCGGCGGCGAAATCGGCAAGCGCTCCGCAGGCCTTGTTCGAGCCGGAGGAACGCTGGTGTCCATCGTCGGGCCAGTCGAGGCACGGCCCGAGGGCGGCCTTGCGGTCGACTTCGTCGTCGAGTCCGATCGTGCCCAGTTGAATGAGATCGTCCAGCGGGTGCGGGACGGACGACTGCGGACGAACATCGGCACCGTTTCGACCCTCGACGATGCCGTCGCCGCCTTCAACCCGACCGAGCGACGCTCGGGGAAGACGATCATTCGCGTTCGTCCGTGAACGACACGCGCCTTCGATGCACGCGGCCGGCTGCGTCCTATGAGACGCGCCGGGGGCAACCTGGGAAACTACCCATGGCCCCCCTGGCATGAGATGTCGAACGGGCTCCATCCCTGCTGCATTTCCAGTAAAGAGAGCGAAAA
>JAFAUQ010000198.1 GCA_019243195.1 Hyphomicrobiales bacterium | reverse complement strand
TCGACCACCGCCGGGACGCCGGTGAAATCCTGCATCAGCACGCGCGCCGGCCGGAACGCGATCTCGTGCTCGGAGGTTTTCGTCTTGAGCCAGGCGGCAACCGCCTTGATGTCGTCCTTCGTCACCGTGCGCCCATCCTCGAACCGCAGCAGGTTCTCGAGCAGCACCTTCATCGAGAACGGCAGGCGCGAGATGCCGCGCAACCCGTGCTGTTCCGCGGTCGGGAGGCTGTAATAGGCATAGGTTTTGGCGCCCACCTTGAGGGTTTTCCGGCACCTAAAGCTGTCGAGCGAGGTCATGACCGTCGGTTCCATCGGATCGGGCGCGAGGCTCGCGGAGCCTTGCGTTGCGGGCGTCTCGCCTCGATCGTGATGCGAATTTCCGGACGGGAGGCCGGCGACCGGCAGGCTTCGGAAATCCGCTGCGGACTAAGCGGAGCGCCCGGCAGCGCGGCGCAAGCGGTTGGCTTATAGGGCGTATTTGCGCCTACTTCCACACCGGCAGGGTTTCTTTATTGACCTATTTGTTATTTTTACCGCTTGCCCCTGCGTAACGCAGGCATTTTGGACCACGGAAGGGACCACCCGTGCGCGTTTCAGCCTCTAATCTGGCCTGCGTGCGCGGCGGCCGCGAAATCTTTCGCAACGTCAACTTCAGTTTATCCTCCGGTCAGGTTTTGGCGGTGGTCGGACCCAACGGCGCCGGAAAATCGTCATTGCTGCGGGTCGTCGCGGGCCTTCTGCGCCTCGAATCGGGACGCCTCGACCTCGAGGGGGGCGACCCCGAGCTGACCATCCCCGAACAGGCGCATTACCTCGGCCACCAGGACGCGCTCAAAGCGGCCCTGTCGGTGGCCGAGAACCTCGCGTTCTGGGCCGGCTACCTGGGCACGGGACCCGCGGCCGGGGACGAAGCGCTGGAAGCCGTAGGCCTCGCGGCCATCCCCGACCTGCCGGCCGGCTACCTCTCGGCCGGGCAGCGCCGCCGGCTCTCGATCGCCCGTCTGGTGGCAGTGCGCCGGCCGATCTGGCTGCTCGACGAAGCCGCCGCGGCCCTCGACCAAGCGGCCCAGGTGCGCCTCATCGACCTGATGCGGGCGCACCTCGCCAGTGGCGGGCTGATCCTCGCCGCCACGCATGCGCCGCTCGGCCTCGACGGAGTGCAGGAATTGCGGCTGGGGAATGGGTGATGGCGGCGCTTTCGGCCCTGCTCCGGCGCGATATCCGGCTTGCCGCGCGGGTAGGCGGCGGGGCGCTGATGGGCGTGCTGTTCTTCCTCATCGTCGTCGCGATGGTGCCGTTCGCGCTCGGGCCGGACCTCGCGCTCCTCGCCCGCACCGGCCCGGCGATCCTGTGGGTTGGTGCGCTGCTCGCGAGCCTGCTGGCCCTCGACCGGCTGTTCGCGGCCGACCATGAGGACGGTTCGCTCGACCTGATCCTCATGGGCCGCGCGCCGCTCGAACTGGCGGTCGCCGCCAAGGCGCTCGCCCATTGGCTCACCACCGGCGTGCCGCTGGTGATCGCGGCGCCGCTGCTCGGGCTGTTTCTCAATCTCGCGCCGGCCGCGATTGGTGCCGTCGCGCTGACCCTGCTCGTCGGCACGCCGGCGCTCACATGCATCGGGCTCATCGGCGCCGCGCTCGCGGTGGCGCTGCGCCGCGGCGGCCTGCTGGTGCCGGTGCTGGTGCTGCCGCTCACCGTGCCGGTGCTCATCTTCGGGGTCGCGGCCAGCAACGCCGCGCTCGCCGGGCCGGTGCCGTTCGGCACGCCGTTCACCGTACTGGTGGCGCTGACCTTGGCGAGCGTGGTCGTCGGCCCGTTCGCCGCCGCCGCCGCGCTCCGCCATGGACTTGACTGATGCCACGTGACGAGCTGGCGGCGAGCGCATTCGGCCGCATTGCCGTGCCGCAATACTATCCGTAAGAGCTTTGCCGGGAGACGATCGTGCGCCTGAGCGAACTCGCCAACCCATCGCGCTTCAACGCGCTTGCCGAGCGGCTGCTCCCGTGGCTCGTGGTCGCGACCGTGCTCGCCTTCGCGCTCGGGCTTTATCAGGCGCTGTTCGTCGCGCCCGACGATTATCAGCAGGGCGCGACCGTGAAGATCATGTTCATCCACGTACCGTCCGCCTGGCTCGGCATGCTCGGCTGGGCGCTGATGGCGGTCGCGGCGCTCGGCACGTTGGTGTGGCGGCATCCGCTCGCCGACGTGGCGATGAAGACCGCCGCGCCGATCGGCGCCGCCTTCACGCTCATCTGCCTCGTCACCGGCTCGCTGTGGGGCCGGCCCACCTGGGGCACCTATTGGGTGTGGGACGCGCGGCTCACCTCCGTGCTGATCCTGTTCCTGATGTACCTCGGCGTGATCGCGCTGTGGCGCACGGTCGAAGACCCATCGCGCGCCGCACGCGCCGCCGCGATCCTCACCTTGGTCGGCGCGGTCAATCTGCCTATCATCAAATTTTCGGTCGATTGGTGGAACACGCTGCATCAGCCGGCCTCGGTGCTGCGGCTGGGCGGCTCGACCATCTACCCGACCATTCTCACCCCCCTTCTGATCACGGCGATCGCCTTCACTTTGTTGTTCGTGACCCTGCATCTCATGGCGATGCGCAATGAAATCCTGCGCCGGCGTGTGCGCACTTTACGGCTGATGCGCGCGGCCGCCGCGAATCCATGAGCGTGCCGGTGGATCTCGGCCCGCACGCCGGTTTCATCGTCGCGGCCTACGCGATCGCGCTCGCGGTCGTTGCCGGGCTGGTCGCCTGGATCGTGCTCGATCACCGCGCGCAGCTGCGCATCCTCGCCGACCTCGAGCGCGCCGGCGTCACCCGTCGTTCCGCGGCGCGCGAGGAGGTCTAAATGAGCACGGTTCAACAGACACCGACGCGCGGGCGTCGCATCCTGGTGTTGATACCGCTCGCGGTGTTCCTCGCGCTAACGGCGCTGTTCCTGGTGCGCCTGTTCTCCGGCGATCCGAGCCGTATTCCCTCCGCGCTCATCGGGCATCCAGCGCCCGCCATCGATCTGCCGCCGGTCGCCGGGCTCGTTCGCGACGGCAAACAAATTCCGGGGATTTCCGCCGCCGACTTCCGCGGCAACGTGACGGTCGTCAACGTGTGGTCCTCGTGGTGCATCCCGTGCCACGACGAGGCGCCGTTCCTGCTGGAATTGGCCGGCGACACGCGCATCCGCCTCGTCGGCATCAACTACAAAGACCAACCCGACAATGCGCGGCGCTTCCTTAACCGTTACGGCAATCCGTTCTTAGCCTCCGGCGCCGACCAGAACGGGCGCGCGGCGATCGAATGGGGCGTGTATGGCGTGCCGGAGAGCTTCGTTATCGGCCGCGACGGGCGTATCGCCTATAAGCTCGTCGGCCCGCTCGGCGCGGAGAATTTCGAGCGCGAGATAAAGCCGGCAATCGAGCGGGCGCTGGCGGGACCAGCTTCGTAGCTTCAATAATCACCAGCTCGTCATCGCCCGCGAAAGCGGGCGATCCAGTAAACACAGGTCCTTCAAATAAAACTGCCGCCCGGTGTTTACTGGATGCCCCGCTTTCGCGGGGCATGACGAGTGAGAAGAATTACGGCTTCTCTTCGACCTTCTTCGCGTCGTAGCGGGTGAGCAGCGGATATTGCGAGGCGGCGAACAGGAAGGTGAGCGGAACGACGCCGAACACCTTGAAGCTGAGCCAGGCGTCGGTCGTCTGCGTGCGCCACACGATCTCGTTGACGACGGCAAGCGCGAGGAAGAACAGCGCCCAGCGCCAGGTCAGCTTGCGCCAGCCTTCCGCCGTGAGGTCGAACACGGAATCAAACACCAGCGCGAGCAGCGGCTTGCCCAGGGCGAGCCCGCCGAGCAG
This sequence comes from Hyphomicrobiales bacterium, assembly GCA_019243195.1. Taxonomy (GTDB): domain Bacteria; phylum Pseudomonadota; class Alphaproteobacteria; order Rhizobiales; family Xanthobacteraceae; genus AP-16. Next base: position 5,667 of record JAFAUQ010000198.1, on the reverse strand, counting down.
CGTCGCGCAGAACAACAAATAAATGATGGTCGGCTTGATCTTGATGAAGACGTCATTCTGCAGCACGAGGGTGAGTCCGCCGAACACGATGACCACGACGGCCGACACCACGGTCATGATCGGCACGCGGTGCAGCAGCTTGTAGGAGGCGACGAGCGCCACCATCACGGCGACCATGAACACGCCGGTGGCGGTGAAGATGCCCCAGCGCGAGTTGGCGACGAAAAACAGGATCAGCGGCCCCAGCTCCAGGCTGAGCTTGAGGAAGGGATTGACGGGCGGCTGCGCTGTCATGGATTTCGAGGTCATCTAGGGTCAAAACCTATTAATTCCGTGAGCCGCGTTGCGGCCAAAATCGCCGTCCGGGCAGGAGAAAGGCGAAGAGCGTATTGGGGATACGGTCGAGCCTTTCGACGAACCCGGCGGCGATTTTCGCCGCAACCCAAAGGGACGCGGGCCTTTTGGCCGCTGGCGTCGTTGCTCGTCGCTCATGATCGTGTAGATCACATCGCTCCTCGCGCCTAGCCAGCGGCCAAAATGCCCAGCGTCGCGGCCACGGAATTAATAGGCTTTGACCCTAGCTTCGTCTCGCACGGGCACGGCTCAACTGTCCAGTCCGGCAATGGCGCGGGCAAAATCGCGGGCGGCGAACGGCTGGAGGTCGTCGACACTCTCGCCCACGCCGATGAAATGCACCGGCACGCCGAACCGTTCGGCAATGGCGACGAGGATACCGCCGCGCGCGGTGCCGTCGAGCTTGGTCATTACGAGGCCGGTGACGCCGGCGGTGCGGCGGAACTCCTCGACCTGCGACAATGCGTTCTGCCCGACAGTCGCGTCGAGCACGAGCAGCACCGCATGCGGCGCCGCCGGGTCGAGCTTCTTCATCACGCGAACCATTTTTTCCAATTCGCCCATCAGCGCGGCCTTGTTCTGCAGGCGCCCGGCGGTGTCGACGATCAGCACGTCGGTGCCGCGTGCGCGCGCGGCGGACAGCGCCTCGAAGGCGAGGCCCGCGGCGTCGGCGCCGGGCTCGCGCGCGACGACCGGTGCGCCGGTGCGCTCGCCCCAGATCTTGAGCTGATCGATCGCCGCGGCGCGGAACGTGTCGCCGGCGGCGAGCATCACCGAGCGGCCGTCGGCATGGAAGCGCGCGGCAAGCTTGCCGATGGTCGTGGTCTTGCCGGAGCCGTTGACGCCGACCACCAGGATCACAAATGGCTTGGCGTCGGCGATCGCGAGTGGCTGCGCCACCGGCGCGAGCACCTTCTCGATCTCGCCGGCGAGGATCGCCTTCACCTCGTCGGCGTCGACCGTCTGCTCATACCGGCCGGCCTTGATGGCTGCGACGATGCGTCCCGCCGCCGCGACGCCGAGATCGGCGCGGATGAGCACGTCCTCCAGCTCTTCGAGAGTCGCGGCGTCCAACCGGCGCTTGTTCACCAGGTCCGAGATGGCGCCGCCGATCGAGGCGGACGAGCGCGCCAAGCCCTGCCGCAGGCGCTGCCACCACCCGCGCGGACCACTCGCGCGCTGCTCCGGACTGTCGTTCATGATGCTAGTGTCCCGATTCCGAAGTTCGCCTGTGTTTGCCGCACGACCCGAAGCGAACTTCGGAATCGAAGGACACTAGTTACTCTATAATTCTAGTGCCGCTTTGAACCCGAAGTTCGCAACCGGACTTGCGGCAATGTTGTGCGAACTTCGGGTTCGCGGCACTAGTCGTGATAGCGAGTCCCCCATGACACCGGAAGAGATGCTCGCCCGCGTGCTCTATCGCGACGGCCTGATGCTGGTCATCGACAAACCGGCCGGCCAGGCGGTCCATCCCGGGCCGAAAGGGGGCCCGAGCCTGCTCGATTATTTCGAAGCGCTGCGGTTCGGCCTGCCGCGCTCGCCCGGGCTCGCCCATCGTCTCGACCGAGATACGTCGGGCTGTCTGGTGCTCGGCCGTCATCGCAAGGCGCTCGCGCATTTGGGCGCCCTGTTCCGCCACGGCCGCGTGCGCAAGGCCTATTGGGCGGTGGTCGAGGGCGGCCCTGAGGCGGACGAAGGGCGCATCGATCTGCCGCTCGGGCGGCTCGACGTGACGCGCGGCTGGTGGATGAAGCCCGACCCGGATGGGCAGCCGGCGGTGACCACGTGGCGGGTGCTGGGACGCGCTTCACCTCTCCCCGCTTGCGGGGAGAGGTCGGCGCCGCAGGCGCCGGGTGAGGGGGGCTGTCGAGAGACCGCAGCTGTGGAAAGTCCCCCTCACCCCGACCCTCTCCCCGCAAGCGGGGAGAGGGAGCCCCCACCCGGCTCCCCGGGCTCTGCCCGGGGAGCCACCCTCCCCCTGCGGGCCAGGGATGCCCTCACCTGGCTCCTGCTGGAGCCGCTCACCGGGCGCACGCATCAGCTCCGAGTGCATTGCGCCGCGATGGGCTGGCCGGTGGTGGGGGATGCCGTCTACGGCACCGCGCCGCGCACGGGCGGGCCGCCGCTTCATCTGCACGCGCGCGAAGTCGTGGTGCCGCTTTATCCGAAGCGCGAGCCGGTGCACGTGGTCGCGCCCGTCCCTGAGCACATGCGGGCGGCGCTGACGGCGTGCGGCTGGCGCGGCGAAGAGGCGACAGCCGCGTACGAAAGCTCTCCGGCTCTCAGTAAAGTTGCGCCTTGATGCGCGCCGGCGCCTCGCGATCGTAGGCCTCCGCATCGACCTTGCCGCGGGTGAGGGCCGCCACCATGGCGCCGGTGGACGGAAGCTTGCCGCGCGGGACGTGCAGCGTCGGGTCCCACAGCTTCGAACGCACGATCGCCTTGGCGCACTGGAAATAGGCGCGCTCGACCGTGACCACGATCACGCAGCGCGGCGCCTTGCCGTCGACCTTGAAGCTTTCCAGCAGTTCCGGATCGGTCGACAGCGCCGCGCGGCCGTTCACCCGCATGGTCTCGGATACGCCCGGGATCAGGAACAGCAGCGCGACGCGCGGATCGCGCACGATGTTGCGCAAAGTATCGATGCGGTTGTTGCCGCGCCGGTCGGGGATCAGCAGCGTCCTCTCGTCGGCGATGCGCACAAACCCGGCGGCGTCGCCGCGCGGCGAGCAGTCGAGGCCCTCGGGACCGACGGTCGCCAGCGCCACGAACGGCGAGGACTCGATCAGGGCGCGGTAATGCGGGCCGATGTGATCGATCTCCTTGAGCAGCGAGTTTTCCATCGGTTGCGCGTACATGGCCTCGAGCTGGGCCATGCTGGTCACGAGGTGCTCGGTCATTCTTTCGGCCTCCGCGTATCTGCCATCGATGGCGCATCGCCCCGCTCGACACAAGGGCCATTTTGTCAACCGGCCTGCGCGCCGAACTGTTGCAAAAAATCCAGAACGTTGCCGCCAAGACACAGTTAACGGGCGCGAAGCAGCGTACACTAACATGCGATGAATGGGGGCTTGGGGGCTGCCATGAAACACATTATCTCCGCGACACTCGTTGCCGGCGCGCTGGCACTGGGGACCACGGCCGCGAGCGCGGCCGACATGGCGCTGAAGGCGCCGGAGATCGCGCCGGTGTTTACCTGGACCGGCTGGTACATCGGCGGCAACGTCGGGTGGATGCGCGGCAACGCCGACATCGATCCAGTCTGTTCCAGCTTCAACAATCCGGACTGCCCGACGTTGTTTCCGGGTTTCGCGTTCACCACGAACGTCCCGGGAGTCCCGCCGATTACAACCGTCGTGCCGGCCGCGCTTGGAGCGCTCCCGGGCGTGAGCGGAAGCGACAAGTCGTTCATTGGCGGCGGCCAGATCGGCTACAACTGGGAAGTCCAGCACGCGATATTCGGCGTCGAGGCGGATCTCGACTGGACACATATCCGCATGTCGCTAAGCCAGAACGCGATTGCTCCGCCCGGCTCTGCCCCCGGCTTCTTCGGGATAGTCAACGCCAATTCCGCGTTCAGCAACGACTGGGTCGGATCGGTGCGCGGCCGGCTCGGCCTCGCCTTCGACCGGTTCATGATCTACGGAACCGGAGGCCTCGCCTTTGCCGGCACCACCGTGAATACGGCGTGGGTCTACACACCGCCCGCAGGCGCCATTCCGGCGTTCAATCTCCCGGGCCCGACCGGCAACAACGAGCCGCAGGTGCTGATGGGCTGGACGGCCGGCGTCGGCGGCGAATGGTACGTGGGCGAGCGGATAAGCGTCGGCGCCGAATATCGCCACTCCGACTTCGGCCATCAGAACTACACGATTGGCTTCGACACCACGGGCGTGCCGATCAGCGCCAACATCCACTACACCACCGACCAGGTGACGGTGCGGGCCAACTGGCACTTCAATTGAGATAAGGTTTCGGCGGCCTGCGGCCGATCAACAACTAACGCCGTCACCCTGAGGAGGCCGCTCGCCTGGGCGAGCGGCCGTCTCGAAGGGTGGCCACACGCACTGAGCTTGCTTCCATCCTTCGAGACGGTCGCGCGCAAGCGCGCGACCTCCTCAGGATGACGTTGTTGTTTGTTGCGCCTCTTATCAAATCCATTTCGAGCAGCTTACGAACTAAACAACTGTTTGCCGTCGTGGGCGGCGATGGTCACGTCGCGGATGGTGCCGGGCGCGGCCGGCGCGGCGAGCCGCACCGACATGAACTGACCCGTCCGCCCGACGCCGCCGCTCTCGACCAGCACCTGCCGGCGCGCGCCGACCTCGCCGGCCAGGCGTTGCGCCAGCGCCGCCGCGCCCTTTTCGCGCAGCCGCCGCGCCCGCTCCTTCACGACCGCACGCGTGACCTGCGGCATGCGCGCGGCCGGCGTGCCGGGCCGCGGCGAGAACGGAAACACGTGCAGGTGCGCAAGGCCGCAGTCGTCGACGAGGGCAAGCGAGCGCGCAAACATCGCCTCGTTCTCGGTCGGGAAGCCGGCGATGAGGTCGGCGCCGAACGCCACGTCCGGGCGCAGCCGCCGCACCCGCTCGCAGAAAGCGACCGCATCGGCGCGGGCGTGGCGCCGTTTCATGCGCTTGAGAATGAGATCGTCGCCCGCCTGCAGCGACAAATGCAGATGCGGCATCAGCCGCGGCTCGGTGGCGAGCGCGTCGATCAAATCGTCATCCGCCTCGATCGAATCGATCGAGGAGAGGCGCAGCCGGTCGAGCTCCGGCACGTGCTTGAGGATCTGTTTGATCAGCCGCCCGAGCCGCGGCGCGCCCGGCAGGTCGCCGCCGTAATTCGTGATATCGACCCCGGTGACCACGACCTCGCGGTAGCCGTTCTCGACCAAGCGCCGCACCTGCGCGACTGCCGCGCCCATGGGCACCGAGCGCGATGGACCGCGCCCGTACGGAATGATGCAGAAGGTGCAGCGGTGATCGCAGCCATTCTGCACCTGCACGAAGACGCGCGGCAGGCCGCCTTGAAAGCCGTCCAGAAGATGCGGCGCCATCTCCTTCACTTTCATGATGTCGCTGACGGCGATCTTGTCTTCCGGCGCCACGTCCAATGCCGCGCGCGTCGCGTGCCAGGCCTCACCTCGCATCTTGTCGTCATTACCGACGACGCGATCGACCTCGCGCATGTCGGCGAAGATTTTTGCCTGCGTCTGGGCGGCGCAGCCGGTGACGACGATGCGCGCCTCGGGGTGCTCGCGCTTCAGGCGCCGGATCGATTGCCGCGCCTGCGCCACGGCTTCATTGG
>JAFAUQ010000031.1 GCA_019243195.1 Hyphomicrobiales bacterium | reverse complement strand
AGCCGCGCGGCCGCGACGACGTCCTCGGGCGTGGTGAAGTTGAGCGTGCCGATCTCGTCATGCGAGCCCCATTTGCCCCAATTCTTGTATTTTTCCGCGGCCTCGCGCAGGTCCTGCCTGGTGATCTTTCTGTTCGTCATGGGGTTCCTCCCGTGCGGAGGCTGTATATCATGGTGAGTAGTGAATGGTGAGTGGTGAAGTCACCATTCGCTACTCACTACTCACCACTCACTCATCGTTGCAGCAGTCCCCATGCGCATCATCGACATCCGCGAACGCGCCACCCCGTTGCGCTCGAAGCTTGCCAACTCAAGCTTCGATTTCTCCGAGATGACCACCTCGATCGTCGCGGTGATCACCGACGTGAAGCGCGACGGTCGCGCGGTCGTGGGCTTCGCATTCAATTCCACCGGCCGCTACGCCTGCGGCGCGCAGATGCGCGCGCGCTTCATCCCGCGCATCCTCGCGGCCGACCCCGACTCGCTGCTCGATGAGACCGGCGGCAATTTTTCGCCCGAGAAGATCCTCGCGGCGATGATGCAGCGGGAGAAATCCGGGGGCCACAGCGAGCGCTCGATCCCGATCGGCACGATCGAGGTCGCGGTGTGGGACGCGGTCGCGAAAATCGCCGGCGAACCGTTGCACCGCGTGCTGGCGCGGCGCTTCAACGGTAACAAGACCCTCGACAAGGTGTTTTGTTACGTGGGCGGCGGCTGGTATTGGCCGGGCCAGACCGTTTCCGATCTGCAGGAGGAGATGCGCCGGCATCTCGGTGACGGTTACACCATGGTGAAGATGAAGGTCGGCGGCCTGCCGCTCGATGAGGACGTGCGGCGCGTCGAGGCGGTGCGCGAAGTCGTGCAGGCGCCCAACACCCTGGCGGTTGACGCCAATTCCAAATTCGCGCGCGAGGAGGCGCTGGCCTATGCCAGGGCACTCGCGCCGTTCGGGCTGCGCTGGTTCGAGGAGCCGTGCGATCCGCTCGATTACGGCCTGCTCGCGGAAATAGCCGAGGTCTATGCGCCGCCCCTCGCCACCGGCGAAAATCTGTTTTCGACGCAAGATGTCGAGAACCTCGCCCGCTTCGGCGGATTGCGCGCCGACCGCGACGTGATCCAGATCGATCCGCCGCAGGCCTACGGCATCGTCCAATACGGCCGCACGGTCGCGATGCTGGAAAAGCGCGGCTGGCAACGGGCATCGCTCTTTCCCCACGGCGGCAACCAGATGTCGCTCGCGATCGCCGGGGGCTTCGGGCTCGGCGGCGCGGAATCCTATCCGGGCGTGTTCGGCGACTTCGGCGGCTTTGCCGACGACACCAAGCTTGTGGACGGATATCTCACGCTTTCCGACCGGCCCGGCATCGGCTTTGAAGGGCAGTCGGCGCTCTACCGGTTGATGCGGGAGCTGGCCGATGTTTGATTTCTCTTTGGCGCGCGACGAATCTGCGCGAGCGTGACCTATATGTCACAGCCTTACGGTTGCGCGGGTGGTAACATGCGGGCTGGGACTGTTAGTTCATCGAACGGGCGTGGACGCCTCGGGGAGAGGCGGCTTGCTCGCAAAGGGGGGTCGCATGAAGAAGCTCTTGCTCGGCGGCACCATGCTCGCGGCGCTGGCCGTGAGCGCTCCCGCCATTGCGGCCGATCTTCCGGTGAAGGCACCCGTCTACAAGGCGCCGGTGATGGCGCCAGAGGTGTTCAGCTGGACCGGCTTCTATATCGGCGGCAACCTGGGTTACAGCTGGGGCCGCGGCGACACCGATTTCAACGAGACCACGTCCGGCACCAGCTCTGCCCAAGAGTTCCGAACGGCGGGTCCCACGCCGGTCGGGCCGCCCGTCGTGACCGCGTTCGGGCCGCTCACCGCGACCGGCAGCGACCGCGCCCACCTCAACGGCGTGATCGGCGGCGGGCAGGTCGGCTACAACTGGCAGAGCGGATCGTTTGTCGGCGGCATCGAAGCCGACCTGCAGGCAACCGGCGAACGGGGCGATACCACGATCTGCATCACCGCCGGCTGCCCCGCCGGCGGCATCTTCGGCAGCGCCAGCTACAAACTTCCTTGGCTGGCGACCTTGCGCGGCCGCATCGGTGTGGCGGTCGTCCCGCGGGTGCTGCTGTATGCGACAGGCGGCCTTGCAGTCGGTGAAGTGGACAGCGACTTCTCGGGCGGCCTCGGCGGTGGGCCGATCGCAACTCTCTCATCAAACACGACGCGCGCGGGATACGTCGTGGGCGGCGGCGTCGAAGGCGCGCTCGACAACAATTGGAGCGCCAAGTTCGAGGCCCTTTACGTGGACCTCGGCAGCTTCGACACGTCGTTCGCCGGCGTGACCGCCACCTCGGTGACCAACCAGCCTAATACGCCGTCGACCGGCTTCAACATCCTGACCACGACGACGACCACGACCTCTGGCAGCTTCCACTCGCACGTATCGGATCTCATCCTCCGCGTCGGCCTCAACTACCGGTTCGGCGGACCGGTCGTGGCGAGGTACTGACCCGGCGATCAAGGCGAACTGATAAAAGCGCGCGGCCGCGGGGCAGCGGACCGGGCGCCCGTAACGGGGACGGTGTGATGCGAAAGCTCGTGTTCGCGGGCGTGACGCTTGCCGCGCTGGGCATTGTCCAACCGGCCATGGCGGCCGATCTGGACGTCGGGCCGTATAAAGTCGCGCCGCTGATCGTGCCGGTCTATGACTGGACCGGTTTCTACGTCGGTATTAGCGGCGGCTTCAGCGAGGGAAGGTCCTCCAACGTCTACACCATCACCGGGTTTGCGCCGGTCAGCGATTCCACGAAAATGGACGGCGGCGTGTTCGGCGGCCAGATCGGCTACAACTGGCAGCCCGCCCGCAGTTTCGTGCTCGGCGTCGAGGCGGATCTGCAGGGAACCTGGCAGAACGGCAGCGACAATCCGACCGGAACGAGCACGACAAGCTGCGTCGCAGGCATACCTCTCTGCACGACCACCGCGAACGCGGTGGGCGTGGACGAGAAGCTGCGCTGGTTCGGCACCGCCCGGGGACGCGTGGGCTTCGTGCCGTGGGACAACGTGATGCTCTTCGTCACCGGCGGTGTGGCGTTCGGCGAAGTCGAGTGGAACGAGACCACCACGAACACCGTAACGACAACTCTGGCCGGAACGTCGCTCGGCACGACCACGGCGATCAACAGCGGGACCGCGACCGCTACGCACGCCGGGTGGACGGTCGGCGGCGGCTCCGAGTGGGTCCTCTCGGGTGGGTGGACCGGGAAGCTCGAATATCTGTTCGTCGACCTCGGGACGATCGGCAACTCCTATGTCAGCAACGCCGGCGTCGTTCCGACCGTCGTCGAGAGTTCGCACGTGCGCGACAACATCATCCGGATCGGCCTGAACTACCGGTTCGGCGGACCCGTGGTGGCAAGGTACTGAGCATGATCCCGAAAAGTGGGAACCGGTTTCCGAAAAAGATCATGCTCCAGGGAATCTGAGCCGTCGTCAGGCGACTCAGCGGAAGGGGGCGTTTGGGGGCTGCGGCGCAAGATGCGCCGAGGGGGATTGCGAGGCGGCCGAATGGCCGCGGGAGTGCGTAATGGCATCGTCGGGGCTGACCCGGCAGGCGTTTGCACTTTATCGACCATGGCCCGATTTGCGTCGGACCGTGGCAGATATGTCACACCTTTTCGCGCCTTCGCGTGTTAACGGTGTGCTCACGTCGGGGCCCCGGGGGCTCCGGAAATTGGGACGCGGTCGGGCTGGGCATTAAGGCGCGGTCGGCCGCCATCAGACAGGGGACGGAACTCATGAAGAAGCTCCTTGGAAGTATTGCGGTCCTCGCGCTGGCGATGCCGCTCGGCGCCCAGGCCGCGGATCTGCCGGCGGCTGCGCCGGCCTACAAGGCGCCGGTGATGGCGCCCACGCCGGCCTACAACTGGACCGGCTTCTACCTCGGCGCCAGCATCGGCGGCGAATGGGAAAAGATCGACGGCAACTTCACGGCTTTTCCCGGTTCATGGGAAAACTCAAACTCACGCGGTATGTGGGATGGGCACATCGGGGCGCAGTACCAGTGGAGCAGCCTGGTGGTCGGCATCGAAGGCGATTACGTCGGCCTGTTCAACCACAACAGTACCGGTGTTACCTGCGGGCCGCCCACGTGCTTCTTCCCGGGGTCGACCGTGAGCGCAAACCTCGTCGACCACATCTGGACCATCGGTGGCAAGCTCGGCTGGGCGTTCGGGCCGTGGATGGCCTACGCGAGCGGTGGCTATGCCAACACGAAAGTTGACCAGTTCCTCTTCAACCCAAACGGCTCTCTCAACGAGTCGTCGCGCACGTCGCATGATGGCGCCTACGTAGGCGGCGGCATCGACTGGCAGGTCTGGTCAACACCCGGCGGCGCCCTCGTGGCCGGTGTCGAATACCGCCACTACTGGTTCCAGGACGTGACCGCGACAGCGATCACTGCCGGCGGCTTTACCGGCGACCAGTGGACGATCAAGCCGCATGCGGACACGATCGAGGCCAAGTTGAGCTGGCTGTTCAACTGGGGCGGCCCGGTGGTCGCGCGGTACTGATCCACCAATCTCGACGAAAGAACGAGCCCCGGGCTACGGCCCGGGGCTTTTCCATTGCGTGCTGCACGTCGTAGCTTCCGAGCGGCCAATCGGAGGGACCTTCATGCAATGGTGCAATGTGACGGCTGGAATCGCGAGCCTCGCGATCCTGGCCGCGGGAGTTTCGTCGCTGCGTGCAGAAACGCCGCTCGAGCGCGGTACTTATCTGATGCACAGCATCGTCGCTTGCGGCAATTGCCACACGCCAAAAGGGCCGCAAGGCGACGTGCCGGGCATGGAGCTTGCCGGCGGCGTCGATTTTAAGGAAGACGTGTTCACCGCCATAGCGCCCAACATCACGCCGGATGCTGAAACCGGAATCGGCAAGTGGACGGACGCGCAAATCATCACGGCGATTCGCGAGGGCAAGCGGCCCGACGGCACCATCATCGGCCCGCCCATGCCGATCGCGCTTTATCGCGGCATGGCGGATGACGACGTGAAGGCGATCGTCGCCTATTTGCGCAACGTGAAGCCGATCGCCAACAAAGTCGCCAAGTCACAATACAAAATTCCGCTGCCGCCATCCTATGGTCCGCCGGTGACGAACGTGGCGCCGGTCTCGCGCACCGACAAAGTCGCCTACGGCAAATATCTCGCGAGTTCGCTCGGACACTGCGTCGAGTGCCATTCGACGCCGGGCGCCAACGGCGCACCTGATTCCGTCAATCACACGGGCGGCGGCGGGATGCATTTCAACGGTCCGTGGGGGGTGAGCTACGCGGCGAACATCACGCCGGCTGCGCTCGGCAAATACAGTGACGACGACATCAAGAACGCGATCACCCAAGGCGTGCGCCCGGACGGATCGCGCCTGATGCCACCGATGGCGTACGGCTATTACGCAAACATCGCGCCCGCGGACCTCGACGCCATCGTCGCCTACCTGCGCACGCTCAAGCCGTTGTGACGTGCTGGGTCATTGCGAGCGCAGCGAAGCAATCCAGGAGCCACGGGCACCCAACTTGGAAAATGGATGGTACCAAAGAGCTGGATTGCTTCGGCGATGCGCGCCTCGCAATGACCACTGACGGAACCTGCATCCACCCGACCGCGTTGCAGAAAATTGCGGGGGCAGCCGCGCCGGCTTCGGCCCACGTGAACAACGCCGGAACATTCCACAGCCAAGGCGCACGGGCATGAATCCTCAAGAGTCGCATCCGGATCAAGCACAAAGCCAAGCTGGTAACGCGGTGCATTCGGCACGGCGCGTGCTTGTCGTCGAGGATGAGTTCTTCCTCGCGGTGCAGATCGAGGAATGGCTGCTCGATAACGGCCTCGAGGTGGTCGACGTGGTGCATACCGCCGACGAAGCGATCGCGGTTGCCGAGACGGAGCGGCCCGACCTAGTGATCATGGACATTCGCCTCGCGAGCGAGACCGACGGCATCAAGGCGGCGCTGGAAATTCTGGAGCGCACCGGAATCCGCTGCATATTTGCCACCGCCTTCGCGGACGCGGCGACGCGCGAGCGGGGCGAGAAAGCGCGGCCTTATGGATGGCTGCGCAAGCCGTTCGCGCCGGACGTGCTGCTCGGCACCGTCAAAGCCGCGCTAGAGACGCGTGATCATTGACGCGCGAGTCCCGCGCCACACCAATTGTTCACGACTGAATCCTAATCTTCCCGCCGGCAGAAGCCCCCGGCGGTGGAACGAAGGATGACGGCGCATACGTCCCTGATCGTCGACCTCGATGACGCGGTCCGGCGCGGCTCGCCGGAACGCCGTGCCGACACCTTGCGGCGCATCACCGATTTGTTCCTGGGCGCGGCCGACCGTTTCAGCATCGATCAGATTGCGCTCTTCGACGACGTAATCGGACGCCTGATTGACCGTATCGAGACGCGGGCGCTGGCGGAGCTGAGTCGCCGGCTCGGACCGGTCGCGAATGCGCCCGAGCGGGTCGTGCGCCGGCTGGCGCACAACGACGCGATCGCGGTCGCCGGCCCCGTTCTCGCGCAATCGGCGCGGCTCGGCGAGGCCGATCTCGTCGAGATCGCCGCGTCGAAGAGCCAGGCGCATCTGCTCGCCATCGCGCGGAGACAGGCGCTGGGAGAAAGCGTCACCGAGGTGCTGGTCCGCCGCGGCAATCCGTATGTCAAGCGCAACGTGGCAGCCAATCCGGCAGCGAGCTTTTCCGCGGCGAGCTATGGCGAACTCATCGCCAGCGCGCGGGGCGACGGCACGCTCGCCGAGCGCATGGTGCGGCGCGCCGACATCCCGCCGCTCCAGTTCCGTGCGCTGCTTGCGCAAGCAACCGAGGAGGTGCGTGCGCGTCTCATTGCGGCAGCGCCGCCGGAACGTCATGCCGATATCGGCGACGTGCTCGATACGGTGGCGAGGGAAATCGTCGATGGCGCCGGCAAGCCGCGCGATTACGCGGCGGCCATCCGGCAACTGATGCTCGAATGTCCCAACGGCCGGCCGAGCGAGGCTGACCTGGCGCAGTTTGCCGCCGCGCGCGACTTCGAGCGCACCGTCGCGGCGCTCTCGCTGGTCGCGGAAGTTCCGGCCGAACTGGTCGAGCAATTGATGACCGCCGCGCGACTGGAGCCGGTGCTGATCCTGTGCAAGGCGGTGCGCTTCAAGTGGCCGACTGCCCGCGCGCTCGTTCAGTCGCGGCCGATGCCGCGCGCGTCCGCGCAGGCGCTCACCGAAGCTTGCGACGACTTTAACCGGCTGTCGCGGGCGAGCGCGCGGGAGATGCTGCGCTATTGGCAGCGCCAGCCGAGCGGCGCCTCACGCTAGTGCTGTTGATGAAGCGGACGCCAATCTCCTCCTGGCCGCGCCATACGATCCGGCACGAGCGATGAACCTTTGCCTGCTTGGCGAGGACGAGAATGAACTCTTCCGGCAGTTTCGCCAGGACGCGCGGCGTGATGGCGAGGCGCGCCCCGCTGGAGGAAACGTCGCACAGGTGGCAAGCGCCGATCGCCTTGCCGCCGTCGGAGCAGATCAGCACGTCCCGGCCCAGGGCTTGTCGGGGACTTGCGCGGCGATCGACTGTCATGTCTGCAACCAGCGAGTGTCGGAGGACAACCTTTTCGCAAAAACCCTAACCGAGGGTTACTATTTACCGGCGCGACAGCGGAGGGGGACCGAGGTCCAGGAGGGACCATGCCCAAGCTCGACCGCGTCCTCGAAACCGCGCTTTACGTTGACGATCTCGACCGCGCGGCGGCGTTTTACGCCGAACTGCTCGACCTTCCGTCCCTCTATGCCGACGACCGGCTGCGCGCCTTTGCAGTGGGCAACAGCGTGTTGCTGCTGTTCCGGCGCGGCGCTTCGCTCGAAACCATGACGATGCCGGGCGGCACCATCCCACCGCACGACGGCGCCGGACCGCTGCACGTAGCCTTTGCCATCTCGGCCGACGAACTCGCGCCATGGGAGGAGCGGTTGCGCGGCCGCGGCATTCCGGTCGAGGGCCGCACCGACTGGCCGCGCGGCGGCCGCAGCATCTATTTCCGCGACCCGGACGGACACCTGTTGGAACTCGCGACGCCCGGTCTGTGGCGCATTTACTGACAATCCCGCGCGAACGGCCCCCGCTTTGGGCGCCGGTCGGGAACTAATCGCCTGCTGGCGCTTTGGCCTACCAATTCGCCGGGAGTACGGCATGCACGAAGCCGAGCAACATCGTCAGTTTGTCAAACGCCTGCGCACGCTGATCCATTCCGAGTTGGCGGAGAAGGAGCGTGTGGATCTCGCCCGCAACGCCGTCCTCTCCTACGCGGCCGCGCTCAATGAGGCGGCGGTCGTCGCGCCCAAGGGAGAATTGCGCGAAGGCGCCTATATCGACCTCCATCTCACCAAGGCGCACAACTGGCTGGTCGCTTGGCGTGGCCTCTCCGACCCGGTCGATCCCTCGACGGCGCGGGTATGCGACACGGCCATGCAGGCGCTCGACGATCAGCGGCGCCGCCGGCATCCCCGCGCGGCCTGACGCCACCCCCCATTCGCTACGCCCGAAGTTCACAACCGGTCTTGCGGCAATAGTGGTGCGAACTTCGGGTTCGCCGCACTAAGGTGGCTTGACCATTTCGTGCAACCTGTGGATTGTCGCTTCGGGAAGGCTCGCCCGGACTTCGGGCTCGGCCAAATGACGGCGGAGGCGGCGCGCCAAAGCCGGCGAGGGATTTAGCTCATCCATGCACATTACGTTCGTCGGTTGCGGGGACGCCTTCGGCAGCGGCGGCCGTCTCAATACCTGCTTTCATGTCCGCGCGGCACGCAGCACGTTTCTGATCGACTGCGGCGCCTCATCCCTCATCGGGATGAACCGGTGCGGCATCGACCGCAACGCGATCGACACCATTCTGGTCACTCATTTTCACGCCGATCATTTCGGCGGGATCCCGTTCTTCATGCTCGATGCCCAGTTCAATACCAAGCGCATGCGTCCGCTGACGATCGCCGGGCCGCCGGGTCTGCGTGACTGGTACGCGCGCGTGATGGAAACGTCGTTTGCCGGATCTTCCAAGACGCAAACCAAGTTCGAGCTCAATTTGGTCGAACTGGAGTCGGCGCAGCGCCGCTCCCTCGGCGATATCACCGTGCGGCCCGCGCGCGTGCGCCACGCGCCGTCGGAAGGGCCTTTTTTCGCTTATCGCATCGAAGTCGACGGAAGGACCCTTGCGTTTTCCGGCGATACCGAATGGGTGGAGAACCTGGTGGAGATCGGACGCGAGGCCGATCTGCTGATCAGCGAATGTTATTCATTCGGGAAAAAAGTGCCATTCCACCTCGACTATGCGACGCTGCAGGCCAATCTTCCGCGCATCAAGGCGAAGCGGGTGATCCTGACCCACCTCAACACCGAGGCGCTCGCCCAGATCGACGCGACCGCCTGTGAGGTCGCGCAGGACGGAATGACGGTGGAGGTGTAACCAAAGAAGCGAATAGTGAGTAGCGAATAGCGAATAGTTAGTGAGTAGTGAATGGTGAGTAGTGAGTAGGATCACCACTCACCAACCCACCATTCGCTATTGGCTCACTTCGCGGCGTGCGGGGCCTCGGGCTGCTCGCAGATTTTCACGCAGCGTAGCTCCTCGTCGCCGGCCGGCGTGGAGAACGCGCGCTTGGCCATGTAGCAACCGGGCTCGTCCTTGAGGAAATAGTCGCAGTCGTTGCACACCGCCGCCGGGGTCGCGGCAATCGCCTGCGGGGCAGCCGCCACGCCATCGACCGCAACCTCGCCGCCGTCGACCCCTACGTCGATCCATGGATAGCCGCAGAAGTGGTGGTGATGATGCCGGCACCACGCCCACCACTGATGACCGCGGTGGTGGCGAGCGAAACGAAAACGGTCGGGACGATGCGGGATCGGCCGGTTCACGCGAGTGAAGTGGGTGACGTGCGTCGTCCGGAACGTGCGGGTGACGGTGCGGCTCGTGTTGATGCGGGCTGGGTGGAAGGAAGCGCGGCTGAAGCTGCTGACGTGGCCGCCGCCGAAGTGGCCGCCGCCACCGCCGAAGCGGGCGGAGGCGTCGGTTGCGGCCAGGGTGGAAATGCCAAGCGCGGCAACCGCCGCGATCGCCACGATGAATTTGCGGGACATGGGCTCCTCTCCGGGGTTCGAGTGGCGAAGCTTTCGACTTCGCATCCGGGCAATTGGTCGCACCGCCGGGCGGAAAGGTTCACGCAGGCGTGAGCGATGCCAATCCCGGACGCCCATTCCCCAGCGTCCACATTGCTGGACCGGCTCTTTCCGGCCGAATCCGGCGCTGGAGCTCACAATTCGCCATGCCCCTGGCGCAACCCGTGTCCGCGCCAATGGCAAAGGTGGCGCTGATCAGAAAACAAAGATGACTTGAACGTGTGGCGAGTGGTCGCATGACGTAAGCGTCTGCCGCAGTATCGTCACACTCGGTCGGTCCAGTCCGCGCCGGCGGAAGGGGACCGAACTGCGGAGAACTCTCATGACAATAACAAACACTACCTTCCTGTATTATGCGCCGCGCCCGCGGTCGCGCACGGAACGAATGTGATTCCAGCGGCCCCAGACACTGACTCGTCATGCCCCGCGGAAGCGACGCGGAAGCGGGGTATCGGAGGGTGGGCTAAGCGAGCGAAGCGAGCGTGCCCACGCGGTTGTTTATTTGACGGTCGATGGTGGGCACGGGCCTTCGGCCCTTAGCCCACCCTACAGCCCGCTTTCGCGAGCGATGACGAAAGATCGGTCGTCATTCGGAAAATCAAATGCGCGCGGCCACCCAGGCGCGCACGTCACTTGGGATGAAACACTCCATCGAGGCCTAGCCTCATCTCAGTAAATCGCAGGAGTAAAGCATGTCGTGGCTTCGAGCCGCGGCCGTGCTGGCGTCGGCTTTCGCGCCGATGCTCGCAACGTCCGCTCACGCAACTACCCACCACCGCTTCCATCATGTCGCCCGGTGGACCGCCGCCGCGCGCGGCACGCATCACGGCCAGCACCATCGTTTTGCCGATCTGCGGCAGCATCGGCGGGAGCGGGCGGCTTCCACCGCCGCCGCCGTGATCGCAGACGGCGCAAAGCACGGATCGTCGGACGTGGTCGTCATGGCCCAGCGCTATCGCGGCACCAACCCGACCGGCCGCTCACATGACTGGTGCGCGGAGTTCGCCAACCTGGTGCTCAAGCGCACGGGCCATCGCGGCAGCGGCTCGGCGCTCGCGCGATCGTTCGCGAGCTACGGCAGGCCGGCGCCGGGCCCGGTGCCGGGTGCGATCGTGGTGTTTCCGCATCACGTAGGATTTGTGATCGGCTCGGACGGACACGGTCGCATCCGCGTGGTCAGCGGCAATCACGGGCATCGCGTCGGCGAAGGGTTCTACGCGACGCGACGCGCGATTGCGTATCGCTATCCGGCCTAGCGATCCGATCGCGTGCGGTGACGGCGGTCAGGGCACTGACCGCCGGCCCGTTTTATTGGAGCATGATCTTTTCCGAAAAACCGGTTCCCACCCCGCATCAAGTGCGGGGCAGGCTTTTTCGGGATCATGCTCTAGCAGCGCGTGATGGTCACGCTGCGTTCTTCGCCGGCTGGCGACGGCACGGCGACGATCTCCGAGCGGCAGGCGCCGCGATCGACCGGCGCCTCGAGCCGCGCGGCAATCGGCAGGACAGATGCCGGCGGAACCGCGTAGGCGGGCGCGCCGATCGCCCCGGTCACGTCGGACGGATCGTAATAGGTTCCGTAGAACGCGCTGCCGTCCGCATAGGTGAGCGGATAGGCGGAGCCGTAGCCGCCGGGCAACCAGAAAATCCCGCGATGATGCCGCCGCTCGGCGGCATGGAACGCATGCCGCTCGTGAAATTCACGGTGAACAAACAGCGGATCATGCCGATGCACGAGTCTCGAATGCACCGGGCGGATCGGTCGGACGGGTTGATGAACCGGCCGCGTCGGGGGATGAAAACCGCCGGCATGTCCCGCCACACCGGCTCCGCCGCGGGCGATCGACTGCGCCGGTATCAAAAACATAACGGCGACCGCCGCGGCGCCGACGGCCGCGCTTACTCGACAAAACATCGGTTAACTCCGCGCCACGCCGCC
This sequence comes from Hyphomicrobiales bacterium, assembly GCA_019243195.1. Classification (GTDB taxonomy): domain Bacteria; phylum Pseudomonadota; class Alphaproteobacteria; order Rhizobiales; family Xanthobacteraceae; genus AP-16. Next base: position 18,270 of record JAFAUQ010000031.1, on the reverse strand, counting down.
GCATCTGCCGCGATATTAGCGCGGCCGCTTGCGCGCTCGCCAGCGCCGGTCTGCCTATTCCTCGAAATGGTTAAGTCCGCGACGGGCGCGGGACGCTTGCCATCGCGGCGGTGGCGCGATCAAAGTGATGCCGAACAGGGGAGGGAGTCTCACATGAGCCGTGCCGCCGCCATCGCGCGCGCCCAGGAATATTTCGACAGCGGCGCATTCAAACGCGATCTCTCCCGCCGCATCGCGATCCCGACCGAGAGCCAGAATCCGGAGCGCGCCGGCGAACTGGCCCGCTACATCGAAACCGAAATGAAGCCGGCGCTCGAGGCGCTCGGCTTTCGTTGCCGCGTGATGACCCACGCCAAGGCGCGCGGACCGTTCCTCTTTGCCGAGCGCATGGAAGGCGAGGGGCTGCCGACCGTTCTCGGCTACGGCCATGGCGATGTGATCCGCGGGCTCGAATCCGGCTGGCAGGCGGGACTATCGCCCTGGCAGCTCGTCGAGCGCGACGGCTGCTACTGGGGCCGCGGCGTGGTCGACAACAAAGGCCAGCACACGATCAACTTCGCGGCGCTCGCGGCCGTGCTCGCGTTGCGCGACCGGCTCGGCTTCAACGCCAAATGGCTGATCGAGATGGGCGAGGAGACCGGATCGTCGGGTTTGCGCGAGCTATGCGCGGAGCACCGCGATTTGTTTGTTGCCGACGTGCTCATCGCCTCGGACGGACCGCGCATGGCGGCCGACCGCGCGACGCTATCGCTCGGGTGCCGCGGCGCCTTTCCGATCGACTTTACGATTACGGCACGTGAAGGCGGGCATCACTCCGGCAACTGGGGCGGGCTGCTCTCCAATCCAGCGATCCAGCTGGCCCATGCGCTCGCCAGCATCACGGGCCCGACCGGCCAGGTGCGCATTCCCGAATGGGTGCCGGACGGTATTCCCGATTCCGTGCGCCGGGTGCTCGCCGATTGTGAGATCGTGAGCGGGCCGGGCGATCCGCAGATCGATCCGGCCTGGGGCGAGCCGGGACTGACGGCGCCCGAGAAGGTTTACGGCTGGAGCACTTTCGAGATTCTCGCCATGAGCGCCGGCAACCCGGAGAACCCGGTCAACGCGGTGCCGCCGCGCGCCTGGGCACGCGGGCAGTTGCGCACGGTCGTCGGCATCGACCCTGACGAAGTTTTGCCGGCGCTACGCCGCCATCTCGACCGCCACGGGTTTCCCATGGTCGAGGTCGCCAAGGCGCGCGATGAAATCTTCCGCGCCACGCGCGTCGATCCCGATCATCCGTGGGTGCGCTGGACCGCGGCCTCGATCGCGCGCACGCTCAACGCGCCGCCTGCCATCATTCCCAATTCGGGCGGCTCGCTGCCCAACGACATTTTCACCGAAGGCCTCGGCATGCCGACCATCTGGGTGCCGCATTCCTACCGCGGCTGCTCGCAGCACGCGCCCAACGAACATCTGCCGCTGCCGATCGCCCGCGAAGCGCTCGGCCTGATGGCTGGAATTTATTGGGATCTTGGGGAGGGCGGTCCAGTGATCAGTAATCAGTGACCAAGCAGTCTCGTCGCTCGAATATCTAATCACCGATAACTGGTCACTGATAACTGATAAAAGCGCCGGACGGCTCCGCTGGGATGGGGGGAGAGAGCCGTCCGGCGCAGGGGCCCGCGGGTGACCGCTGGGCCATCGGCGTGGCGGGGGGACGAGCGCCACGTCAATTCTGTTTCATCCTCATCATGCGCTAGCTACGTGCGAGCGCTCGGATAGGTTCAGACGCGTGGCCATGGCGCGCAGTTCGGCCGCGAGCTTGCACGGGTCGACATGATCGGCGGCCATGACGGCGCGCACGACCGGATCGGCAAGGGCTTCGCTCAGGCTCGGGTCGCGTCCGTGACAATTCATCGGTGGATGCTCCATTTTTGCCAAAGCAGTGGTTTCAATGCCGGTCGCGGTAGAAATCGCAGACCTTGCGGGCCGCGGCGGATTGATGCCGGTCGAAGCGAGCGAGGCTTGCCCACAAATCCGGGTCCTGAATCGAGATGGCGAGGCCGCAGGTCGCGGCGCGCTCGGCGCGAGTCTCGACGACGCCCGCAGCCGTAACCGCCGCGATCACCCCGATGACCGCCAGCGGCACCGCGAGACAGCGGGACTTTCCCAACATTTCCATGAACTTGGTCATGCACTCCTCCATCCGGCCGCAACCCGATGAATTCTTCGTGACAGTGCCAACGCTCTGTGGTACTGACCGGTAACACTGCATACGTTACTGACCGGTAACACCACAGTCAAGCGGCCATGAATCCCAATTTCGTGAACACTGCCTCGGCGGCCCAAACGGGCGTCGCTCCGCGTGAACGTATCGTCGCCGCCGCGTGCGACCTGTTCTATCGACAAGGCATCCGGGCGGTCGGGGTCGACGCCATCGCGGAGGCCGCCGGCACCAACAAGATGACGCTCTACCGGCACTTTTCGTCGAAGGATGAGCTGGTGGCTGAATGCCTGCGCCGCGTCGGTGCCAAAGCGGATGCGCTGTGGGAGAGGCTCGCCGCCGAGCATCCGGGCGATCCCCGGGCGCAGCTCAAGGGGTGGGTCGCCGCCATGAGCGGGCATCTCGGAAGCGTCGGTGAGCGCGGGTGCGCCATGTGCAACGCCGCTGTGGAACTGCCCGATCGGAGCCATCCGGCGCGCGTCGTCATTGAGGCGTTCAAGAGCGCTCAGCGCGACCGCTTGGCACGCCTGTGTGCGGCCGCCGGCGCCCCGCAGCCGGAGCTGCTGGCGGACGAGTTGTTCCTGCTCGCCGAAGGCGCCCGGGTGAGCGTGCAAAGCGTCGGGCCGGAAGGTCCCGCGGCGCGCTTCGCCCGCATGGCCGAAGCCGCGGTCGCCCAACGCATTCCGGCCGCCTGAACCGTCCGACCTCGTTGCGCACCGCCTTGCGGCGCGCAACATTGGTCATGGAGGAACCGCCATGGCCACGATCGACGCGCCCGTTGTGTCCAATATGGCCTCGGATCAAACCGACGCCGCCCTGCTCGCCGCGATGCTGCCGGGTGAGGCGGCGGCGGCATGGTGGAACGAGCGGCCGACGACGAGCGGCGACTATCGCCGCGACGTCGGCGCCTTCGGCAAAAGTTGGCAGCAGGGGAGTGCGCTGCTTGCCGCGCTACCGAAGAAGCCGGTGCGCAACGCCGCGCAGGCGCGGGCCGCCGCGCTCATCCAGAGCACCGACCGCGCGGCGCGCGATGTCTTTCTCAAGGCGCATACCGACACGCTCTATCGCGCGCTCAGCAAAGACTTCACCGCGTTCCTCCGGGTGGCAGATTTGGTCTACGCCGCCGCGCGCGAGGTGCCCGGGCTGGTGCCGACGCGCGAGCAGGTGGCGCGCGAAAGCGTGCTCGTCCAGCGCGACAAGGACGGCGTCGAAATCGACCAGGGGATTCTGCTTTCGCACGTCTTCGACCATCCCGCCGCCGGCGCGCACCTGTGCCACGCCATGCTGCTGCCACGGCAGGAGTCGCTCGAGTTGCTGCCGCGCTTTGCCGAACGCGGCCGCCTCGAGCTCGCGGGAGCATCGGTCGAGCGGCGCGGCAAGGCCGCCTATGTCACCATGCGCAACCCGCGCTTCCTCAATGCCGAGGACCCGGGAACGATTCCGGATCAGGAAACCGCGATCGATCTCGCGACGCTCGATACCGAGAGCGACATCGCGGTGCTGCGCGGGGACAAGGCCGAGAAGCCGAAATATCGCGGCCGCCACGTGTTCTCGGCGGGCATCAACCTCACCCACCTCTACTACGGCAAGATTCCGTTCGTTTGGTACATCGAGCGCGATCTCGGCATGGTCAACAAACTGCTGCGCGGCCTCTCGCGGCCTGAATCGCCGCCCGACGTGGTGCCGGTCGGGAGCATCGAGAAGCCGTGGATCGCGGTGGTGGAGGAGTTCGCCATCGGCGGCGGCTGCCAGATCCTGCTCGCGGTCGATTACGTGCTCGCCGCGCACAATGCCTACATGACCTTGCCGGCGCGCAAGGAAGGGATCATTCCCGGGCTCGCGAACCTGCGGCTGCCGCGCTTCGTCGGCGACCGCATCGCGCGGCAAGCGATCATGTACGGGCGCCGGCTCGACTGCGACACGCCGGAGGGACGGCTCATTTGCGATGAGATCGCGCCCGCCGACGAGATGGATGCCGCGATCGCCCGCGTGGTCGAGAATTTCACCAGCTCGGGCGTGGTGAGCGCGGTCGGCAATCGCCGCGCGGTGCGCATCGGCCAGGAGCCGATCGATCTGTTCCGCCGTTATATGGCGGTCTACACGCGCGAGCAGGCCTATTGTCACTTCAGCCCGGCGCTCATCAGCAATCTCGAACGCCACTGGAACGCGCACCAGCGCGTGGCGTGAGCGGAGCCAGTTATGCCGATGAACCGCCAGATCCTGCTCGCCGCGCGGCCTGAAAGGGCGCCGGGGCCGCAGCATTTCCGCCTCGCCGAGACGCCGGTGGCGCAGCCAACCGACGGGCAGGTGCTGCTGAAAACGCTGTGGCTTTCGCTCGATCCCTACATGCGCGGGCGCATGAGCGCGGCGCGTTCCTACGCCAAGCCGGTCGAGATCGGCCAAGTGATGGAAGGCGGGACCGTGAGCCGGGTCGAGGCGTCGCGGCACAAGGATTTCGCGGCGGGCGACGTGGTGCTCTCGCGCGCCGGCTGGCAGGAATACGCGCTCTCCGACGGCGCAGGTTTGCGCAAGCTCGATCCCCAGCGCGCGCCGCTCTCGACCGCGCTCGGCGTGCTCGGCATGCCGGGAATGACCGCCTATACCGGGCTCACCGTCATCGGCCAGCCCAAGGCGGGCGAGACGGTGGTGGTCGCGGCGGCGAGTGGGCCGGTCGGCGCGACGGTCGGCCAGATCGCCAGGATTAAGGGCTGCCGCGCGGTTGGCATCGCCGGTGGGGCGGACAAGTGCCGCTACCTCACCGATGAACTCGGCTTCGACGCCGCGGTCGACCACCGGGCGAAGGATCTCGCCGAGCGCCTGGCGGCGGCGTGCCCGCGCGGCATCGACGTTTATTTCGAGAATGTGGGCGGCGCGGTGTGGGAAGCGGTGTTCCCGCTGCTCAACGATTTTGCCCGCGTGCCGGTGTGCGGGCTCATCGCGCACTATAACGACGCCGAGTTGAGCGGCGGCTTCCCGACCGCCCGGCTGATGCGCGCCGTGCTGACCAAGCGGCTCACCATCCGCGGGTTTATCGTGAGCGACTTCATGGCCCACGCCGCCGAGTTCGCGCGCGACGTGTCGCAGTGGCTGCGCGAGGGCAAGATCAAATACCGCGAGGACGTGGTCGAGGGCATCGAGAATGCCCCACAGGCGTTCATGGGCCTGCTGCAGGGGAGGAACTTCGGCAAGCTCCTGGTACGGGTGGCGAAGGAGTAGGGTTCCCCGGGCGCAGCGCAACACGAAGTGATGCGCTGCAGGACCCGGGCTCCAGGGCTGGGTCCCGGATCAGCGCCGCACCGCTTCGCGCTGCGTCGCGTCCGGGACAAGCCTTGCGAAGCCCGCAAAAATGCGCATTCTGACGCGAAATCGGCGTGCGCAGCATTGAGTCTGGCGCAGCCGAGCTGACGAAGGAGACGATCATGGCCAAGGGTCAGATGCGAGCCAACAAGGAAAAGAAGAAGCCAAAGGCGGATTGGAACAAGGACAAGAAGAAGGGCAAGGAGCTGCCGCGCTACATGACGGGCGGCCAGCCGCAGCAGAACCAAAATCCATTCGAGAAGAAGTCGTAACCAGTAATCAGTGATCAGTGACCAGTGATCAGAGCGGCCTGTTCTGGTCACTGATTGCTGATTACTGTTTCCGGAGGAAACCCATGCTGACGCTTTATTACGCGCCCGGCGCGTGCTCGATGGCGGCCCACATCGTGCTCGAAGAGGGCGGCGAGAAGTACGAGCCGAAAAAAGTCGACCTCGCGGGCGGCGAGCAGCGCACCGAAGCCTACCTCAAGATCAACCCGCAGGGACGGGTGCCCGCGCTCAAGCTCGACGACGGCGAGCCGATCGCCGAGAACACCGCGATCCTGCCTTATCTCGGCAAGCGCTTCGGCCTGTGGCCGAGCGATCCCAACCCCGAGGCCAAGGCGCTATCACTGATCGGCTTCTTCGCCGGGAGCGTGCATCCGGCGATGGCCCATGTGCGACGCCCCGAGCGCTATGCGCCCGATCCGGCGGTCCATCCGATCATCAAGGACACCGGCCTGAAGACCTTCCATGGCTATATGAAGCAGATCGACGGCATGCTGGCGGGGCGCGAATGGTTCTCCGACCGCTACTCTGTGCTCGACCCTTACGGCTTCGTTTTCTACACCTGGGGCCTGAGGGGCGAACTGCCCATGGGCGAATTGAAGAACTACACCGCATTCAAGGACCGCATGCTCAAGCGGCCGGCGGTGCAGCGCGTGGTCGAGGACGAGAAGGTCAAGGTCTGATCTGACTCCCGCACCACGTAACGACTCGTTTGCGCCAACCCATCAACCCGTCATGCCCGGCCCTGTGCCGGGCATCCACGTCTTAGAAACAAACAAAGACGTGGATGGCCGGGACACCCCGGGACGAAGTGCCCGGGGGCGGCCGTGACGACTACCGGAGGACTTTCCCGTGCCGACCGCGCTCGATGACGTGCGCCGCGAGCTTGCGCGCGCAAACCGCATTCTGGCCCACGAGGACGTGCTCGATGCCTTTGGGCACGTGAGCGTGCGCCATCCCGACGATCCCGGCCGTTATCTCCTCTCGCGCTCGCGCGGGCCGGAGCTTGTTCAGGCCGAGGACATTCTGGAGTTCACCCTCGACTCCGAACCGGTCGTGCCGCCGACGCGCCGGCTCTATTCCGAGCGGGTGATCCACGGCTGCATTTATCAGATGCGCCCCGACGTGCACGCGGTGGTGCACCACCACGCGCCCTCGATCATGCCGTTCGTGATCGCCGGAATCGATCTCGTGCCGGTGTTCCACCTCGGCGCCACCATGGGGGCCAAGGCGCCGTTCTGGGACAGCCGCGACGAGTTCGGCGACACAAGCCTGCTGGTGATCAAGCCGGAAGAGGGCCGCTCGCTCGCGCGCGCGCTCGGCTCCCACGCGATGGTGCTGATGCGCCGGCACGGCGCCACGGTGGTGGGCGCCAACCTGCACGAGGTGATCTTCCGCTCCATCTATTCCGCCCGCAACGCCGAGCATCAGTGGCGCGCCCATATGCTCGGCGGCGTCGGCGCATTGACGCCGGGCGAGGCCTCGCTCGCCTCGGGCCACAACCTACAGCCCGGACCGGTCGAGCGGGCCTGGGAATATTGGGCGGGCCGGCTCGAGAAGACCGAGGCCCTGGTCGCGGCCGCGAAGGCCAGCAAACCCGCGGCACGCACGCGACCAGCAGCACGCGCAAAGCCCGCTAAGGTAAGCAGGGGGGCTGCGCGCAGAAAGAAGGGCAGGCGGTAAACCCCGCGCGTTGACTCCACTCCGGCTGCGCAAAATACTGCCGGCGACGGAACGGCCGCAGAGCCGGCCATCGGCCACCAGGGGAGGGACTCAATGCAAACGTCACGGCGCGCGCTCCTAAAAGCTTCGGCCGCGACCTTGGCGGGCGCGGGCCTCGGCGGACGCATCGCCCGCGCCGAGGAGCCGCCGATCCGCATTGGCGTGATTTACGACCTTTCCGGTCCGTTCGCGGCGGCGGGCTCGGTCGCCTGCGCGCACGGCGCGCAGATCGCCATCGACCTCGTCAACGAAAAGGGCGGCGTCGCCGGCAAATACAAGGTCGAGCCGATCAACGCGGATTCGCAGAGCAAGGTCGACGCGGCGATCAACGAAGTCGAGCGACTGCTCGGCCAGGAGAATGTCGACATCGTGCTCGGCGTCTATGCCAGCGCCGCCGCGGTGCCGCTCGCGGCCAAGGTCGACGAACACAAGAAAATCCTCTGGATCACCACCGCGATTTCGACCGCGGTGTTCAAGGATCGCAACCTGCGTTACGTGTTCCGCGGGCAGATCCATTCCGATCAGTACGGAGAAGCGGCGGCGAGCTTCATCGCCGAGAACGCCAAGGCCAAGCTCGGCGTCGATCCGAAGGACGTGAAGCTCGCGATCATCCACGAAGACGGGCCGTATGGCGTCGGCGTCGCCGAGGCGACCGAGCGCTTCTCCAAGGAGAAGACCGTCCAGGTGATCATGAAGGAGGGCTATTCCGCCGCGGCGCCCGATCTTTCGTCGCTGGTGACGAAGCTCAAGCGCGCGCGGCCCGACATCATTTCTCAGGTCGGCTACAACCCCGACATCACCTTGTTCCTGCGCCAGGCGCGCGAGGCCGGCCTGCGCTTCAAGATGCTGATCGGCAACGGTGCCGGCTACAGCCAACTCGACAAGCTGCGTGCGACCTTCGGCAAGGACATCGACAACTTCTGCAACATCGATCCGGTGCCGGCGCAATTGCTCAAGGCCGAGACGCTGGCGCCCGGGCTCGGCGACCTGGTCAAGATCATGGTCGATCGCTACCGCGCCAAGACCAACGCGGTCGACGTGCCGCCGCATGTGTCGATGGGATTCAATCAGACCTGGGTGCTGCTCAACAACGTGCTGCCGGTCGCGAAACAGAAGTACGGCGGCTTCGACGCGGAGGCGGTGCGCAAGGCGGCGCTCGAGGTCGACATTGCGCCGGGCGGCACGATCCAGGGCTACGGCGTGAAATTCTATCCGCCCGGCAACCAGCTCGCCGGCCAGAACGAACGCTCGACCCCGGTGGTGATGCAGTTCGCCGGCGAGCACATCACCGTGGTGTGGCCGAGCAACATCAAGACCCAGGACCCCGTGCTGCCGCTTCCATCCTCGTCGATCTATGCGACAGGTTGAGCGGTGCTGTCGGTCAGCGGGCTGACCAAGCGCTTCGGTGGCTTCCTGGCCGTCAATCAGGTGTCGTTCGAGGTGCGCGAGGGCGAGATCCTCGGCCTGATCGGGCCGAACGGATCGGGCAAGAGCACGACCTTCAACCTGATTGCCGGCGCCTTGCGGCCGACCGCCGGCTCGATCCGCTTCAAGGGCGGCGAGATCGGCGGCCTCTCCGCGCACCGCATCTGCCGCAACGGTATCGCGCGCACGTTCCAGATCCCGCGCCCGTTTCGCAAACTTTCGCTCATCGAAAACGTGACCCTTGCGGCCTATTTCGGCAACGGCAGCAGTGATCGCGTCGAAGCGCGCCGCCACGCCGAAGAGGCGCTCGCCCTCGTCGGCCTGCCGGCCGATCCGCACACGATGACCGACGGGCTCGGCGCCGCCGCGCTCAAGAAGCTCGAGCTGGCGCGCGCGCTCGCCACCCGGCCGACCCTGCTGCTCGCCGACGAAAGCCTGGGCGGGCTCGATGCCAGCGAAATGGAGCGCGCAGCGGATCTGCTCGAAAGCATCCGCACCCGCATGCGCATCACCATCATCTGGGTCGAGCACATCATGGGCGTGCTGATGCGCGTGGTCGACCGGGTGATCGTGCTCGACCACGGGGAGAAAATATTCGAGGGCCTGCCGAGGGACGCCGCGCACGACCCGCGCGTGACTGAAGTTTATCTCGGCCAACGGCGGACTTAGCCCATGCTCTCGTTGGCGGCAGTGTCGGCGGGCTATGGGTCGTTCCGCGCCCTGTTCGATGTGTCGCTCGACGTCGAGGCGGGCGAGGCGGTCGGGGTGATCGGCCCGAACGGCGCCGGCAAGACCACCATGATGCGGGTGATCTCCGGTCTCGTACCGATGGATGCCGGCGCCATGACGTTCGACGGCCGCTCGCTCGACGGGCTGTCCGCCCACCGTATCGTCGAGCGCGGCATCGCCCACGTGCCGGAGAACCGGCGCCTGTTCCCCCGCCTCACGGTTGAGGACAACCTGCGCATCGGAGCCTTCATTCCGCAGGCGCGCGCGAAAATCGCCGAGCGCATGGCCTGGGTCTACGACCTCTTTCCGCGGCTTAAGGAACGACGGGAACAGCTTGCCGGCACGCTCTCGGGCGGCGAGCAGCAGATGTGCGCGATCGGCCGCGCGCTCATGTCGGGGCCCAAGCTTTTGCTGATGGACGAGCCGTCGGCCGGCTTGGCGCCGCTCGTGGTGCAGCAGGTGTTCGATCTGGTGCGCCGCATTCGCGCCGAAGGGCTCACCGTGCTCATCGTCGAGCAGAACGTGCAGCAGGTGCTCGAAGTGGTCGATCGCGCCTATCTGCTCGAAGTCGGGCGCATCCACCTCGCCGGCTCGTCGGCCGAGCTGAAGAACAACGACCTCATTCGCCGCTCGTACATGGGGCTGTAGAGCATGTCCGGTTTGAATCTTGTTACCACCATCGTCATGGCCGGGCTTGTCCCGGCCATCCACGCCTTGCTTATTGAAGTAAAGACGTGGATGCCCGGCACAAGGCCGGGCATGACGGTCTAGGTGGCGCATGGACATCTATCTGCTGGAAGCGGTGATCAACGGTCTGCTGCTCGGCGGCGTGCTCGCGCTGCTCGCCCTCGGGCTCAATCTGATTTTCGGCGTCATCGACGTGGTGTGGATCGCCTATGCCGACCTCGTCATGTGCGGCATGTACGCGGTCTATTGGCTGCACGTCGCCGGCTGGCCGCTGTGGGCGGCGAGTCTCGCCGCGATCGCCGGCGTCGCGGTGCTCGGGGTTCTCGTGCACGTGCTGATCATCGCGCCGGTGCTGCGCGCGCCGCCGATCAACCAGCTGCTCGCGACCGGCGGGCTCCTGTTCTTCCTGCAGAGCTTCACCACCCTGCTGTTCGGCACCGACTTCCGCAACATCGGTGTGCGGCTGCCGATCATCGAGATGGGCGACATCTTCATCAGCTTCGCCCGCCTGCTCGCCTTCGGCTTCGCCCTGGTGGGCGCGGTCGCGCTCTATGTCTTCCTCAAGCGCACCTATCTCGGCGTCGCCATCCGCGCCATCTCGCAGGACCGCGAGATCATGGGACTGATGGGCGTCGACCAGCGCCGCATCTATCTCGTCACCTCGCTGATCGGCGGCGCGCTCGCCGGCCTCGGCGGCTGCCTGCTGGTACTGCAATATGACGTGCACCCGTTCCTCGGCAACACGTTCGGGCCGCTCATCTTCATGATCTGCGTGCTGGGCGGGCTTGGCAACATGATCGGCGGCTTCGTCGCCTCCTTCATCATCAGCCAGATCATCTCGATCGGCGGCTATTATTATTCGACCGAGTGGGCTTACGTGCTCGCCTTCACGCTGTTCATCGTGCTGATGTTCATCCGGCCGCGCGGGATCCTCGCCCGATGAACCCGCCGCGCGCGATCAACCCCCTTCACGTTGCCGGTATCGCCGCGCTTGCGTGCCTCATCGCGCTGCCGTTCGTGACACCCGCCTATTTCCTCCACATCGTGATCCAAATTCTGCTGTGGGGCTTCATCTACACGGCGTGGTCGATCATGGGCCGCTTCGGCTTCGTCTCCCTCGGCCACGGCGCCTTCATGGGAGTCGGCGCCTATGTGCCGGCGCTGCTGTGGAATTACGAGGGCGTCACGCCGTGGCTCGGCATTCCGGCCGGCGTCGCGCTCTCGGTGCTGCTCGCGGTCGTGATCGGCTACCCGTGCTTCCGCTTCCGCGTGATCGGGCATTACTTCGCGCTCGTCACCTTGGCGCTGAGCGAAGTGGTGCTGCGCACGATCACGGCCGCGCGCGATATCACCGGCGGCTCGCTCGGCATGACCCAGAAGCTCGCCGGCCACTCCTGGTATGCGCTGCAATTCCCCGACAAGCGCTATTTCTACGGCATCGCTCTGGTGGTGTGGCTCGGCGGCCTCTTGGTGTGGCGCTGGGTTGACCGCGGCATCGAGCGCGAGGCGCTCGAAGCGATTTCCGAGGACGAAGAGGCGGCCGCATCGCTCGGCATCGACGTGATGCGCGAGAAGCTGCGCGTCACGGTGGTGAGCGCGGCGCTCACGTCGGTCGGCGGCTCGCTGTTCGGGCAATATCTCGCCTATCTCAACCCGGAGACCGTCTCCGGCATCGCCGTGTCGCTGCAGATCGTGTTCGCGGCGATCGCCGGCGGCATGTACGCGCTGCTCGGCCCAACCGTCGGCGCGTTCCTCACGATCGCGCTCAACGAGGGCCTGCGCGTGTGGTTCGGCACCAACTTTATCGGCGCCGCCAATACCATTTACGGAATCCTGCTGATCCTCTTCATCATCTTCATGCCGCGCGGCATCATGGGGGTGATCGAGAATTTGCGCATGCCGCGGCGCGCTCCCGCGCCGGCCCCGGCGGAGTAGGTCTCGTGACCGACGGTCCGAGCCGCGCCGCCGCCGCGGTGATGATCCGACCCTGCGAGGAGGCGGATGTCGCCGCTATCACAGCGATCTATCACCACCACGTGCTGCACGGCGCCGCGAGTTTTGAGATCGAGCCGCCGGACGCCGCCGAGATGGCGCGCCGGCGCCGCGCGGTGCTCGACGGCGGTTATCCATATCTCGTGGCCGAGCAGGCCGGGCGCGTGGTCGGCTACGCCTACGCCAGCGCCCACCGGCCGCGGCCCGCGTACCGCAACACGGTCGAGAACTCGGTCTACGTCGAGCCCGGCCGCGAACGGCAGGGCATAGGGCACGTGCTGCTGGCGGCGTTGCTCGAAGAATGCGAGCAGCGCGGATTCCGCCAAGTCGTTGCCGTGATCGGCGACAGCGGCCACGAGGCCTCGATCGGGCTTCATCGCGCGCTCGGTTTCCGCATGGTCGGCACCTTGCAGTCGGCCGGCTTCAAGTTCGGCCGCTGGATCGACATCGTGCTGATGCAGCGCGCGCTCGGCCCCGGCGACGATACCCCTCCCACGCGCTGACCTGTGCTATCCTGTGTGGGCCGCCGGCTCCCGGCGCGCCTCGCATCAGCACAGGGGACGTTCATGGAGACGGTTCGTAATGTCGCGCGCGAGCGGCTCGAGCGCGGAGAATTGTCGCTCGGCGTCGGCATCAAGCTCGCCCGCACTGTCGAAGTCGCCAAGGCGATGAAGACCGCCGGCTTCGACTGGCTGTTCATCGACCTCGAGCACGGCTCGCTCACCCTCGATACCGCCTGCCAGATCGCGGTCGGCGCGCTCGACGCGGGCTTGGCGCCGATCGTGCGCGTGCCGAACGGCGAGTACTCCATGGCGACGCGCGCGCTCGACAACGGCGCCCTCGGCATCGTCATCCCGCACGTCGACTCGGCTGAGGAGGCGCGCGAGGTGGTTGCGAAGCTCAAATATCCGCCGGACGGCCACCGCTCGGTCGCCGGAGGCGTGCCGCAGTTCGATTACCGGTCGATCAAAATCGGCGAGCTGACGAAGTCGCTCAACGCCGCGACGCTGATCTCGGTGATGCTGGAGACGCCGCGCGCCATCAGCAACGCCAAGGAGATCGCCGCGGTGCCCGGCATCGACGTGCTGCTGATCGGCACCAACGACCTGTGCGCCGAAATGGGTATCCCGGGCGATTTCGCCAACGAGCGCGTGGTCGACGCCTACGACAAGACGGTCGCGGCCTGCCGCGCGCACGGCAAATGGGCCGGCATGGGCGGCATCTATGACGACAAGCTGATGCCGCGCTACATCGCGCGCGGCGTGAGCTTCGTGCTTGCCGGCGCCGATATGGGGTTCATGCTCGCCGCCGCGGCGCAGCGCACCACCTTCCTGCGCGACCTCAAGCATGGCTGACGGCGTGCGGCGCGTGCTATTGTTGCGATAAGGAGGAGATTCCCCATGACCGTCAATATCCGCCAGGTCGGCCCCTGTTTCGCCGGCGAGGTTTCCGGCGTCGACCTCACCAAGCCGCTCTCGCGCGAGGAGGTCGCCGCGATCGAAGCCGGCATGGACCAATACGCCGTGCTGGTGTTCCACGATCAGCCGGTCACCGACGAGCAGCAGATCGCCTTCAGCAACAATTTCGGGCGCATCGAGCCGGCGGTGGGCAGCAACATCACCAAGCCCGAGGAGCGGCGCCTGCGCGTCGAGCTTGCCGACGTATCGAACCTGAAAAAGGGCAACGAGCTTTACGACCGCGACGACCGCCGCCGCATGTTCAATCTTGGCAACCGCCTGTGGCACTCGGATTCTTCCTTCCGCGCCACGCCGGCGAAATATTCGCTGCTCTCCGGGCGCTCGATCCCGTCGAAGGGCGGCGACACCGAGTTCGCCGACATGCGCGCCGCCTACGACGCGCTCGACGACGAGACCAAGGCGGAGATCGAAGATTTGATCTGCGAGCACTCGCTCATGTTCTCGCGCGGGCTCCTCGGCTTTGCCGAGTTCACGCCGGAAGAGAAGGCGATGTTCAAGCCGGTGCGCCAGCGCCTGGTGCGCACGCATCCGGTCTCCGGGCGCAAGTCGCTGTTCCTCGCCTCCCACGCCGGCGCCATCGTCGGCTGGCCGATGCCTGAGGCGCGCGCCTTCCTGCGCGACCTCACCGAGCACGCGACGCAGCGGCAGTTCGTCTATACCCACAAATGGCGGCTCCACGATCTCGTGATGTGGGACAACCGCCAGACCATGCACCGCGCCCGCGCCTTCCGCGACACGAAGGAGCCGCGCGACATGCGCCGCACCACGATCGCTGGCGACGGCCCCACGGTGCAGCAGGAGGCTGCTTAGCTATCCCTCCCCGTACCAGCGCGTGGCAGTTCCTACGCATGACTCGCGCTAAGCTCCTTTCGAAGGTACCTAATCAATCAAATAGCTGTACTTCCACCACGGCTTTCTCATCATTGCAGGTCCTGAATATGTACTGTCCTCCCCCTCTATTTGAACTCCACTGTTTAACGCAACGCGCAACCTCTTGGCCTGTCCAGGACGCTTCGACGGAAATGCTTCCATTTACGGCATGATATTCGTAGAGAGAACCCCGGTTGTGAGTAACGCCAAGCCCATAGTGAGACGCCAAGTTCATCGTCCATGTCTGGGTCGGTGTACGGCGTGCCGCTAAATTCGGAGCTGAGCTAGGCGTGGCTTGTGTTGTTGGGCTCACCGCGGTGACGGCCGTTTGAGATGCCGTGGTTTCAACGGTCCGGGTGTGAGGACGGAGATTCTGGAGAGGAGGTATACTCGACCCACCGAGAGCCATGTACGTGATAAATGCAGCTGCGCCAGCTGATAGAGTTACTAGGACGCTTATCAATCCGAATCGCAACGACTTAGAGTGCTGTCGATTCGATTTGTAAGGCACCTCGTGCTTGGCTGCGCTCCGGATGCCAACGATAGCGCTGATAAGCACGATGAGCGCACCCGCGAGTGCAATAACTTCCTTTACCAGCTCAATCACTTCCTTGTCCACTCGCTATCCCCATTTAAATAGAGTAGGTAGATACGCCGTCCGAGTCAGAAAACGCGCACTTAATCTTTCCAACCCACAACCACACCATCCTCTACGTAGATACGATCTTTAAAACGGTTTTTGCCTGTTTGATTGTATTTCCAGGTTTCCTTGGTCTTTGTTTTGTACACCGTGTGGTCAACGTCTGCTGGAGTGCCCCATGAGTCAGATAACTGCTCAGCGGTCGTCCCCTGCCAGACCTGTCTAGCGAGAATCCTGAATCCTGTCTGGCGTCCGTACTTTGCAATTAGGTGCTGGCGGCGCACACTATACTTAATTACCTTGACCGCGAGCCACAGAGTCGCGATGACGCCAATTAAAACTAGCCATCCATTTTCGCTCATGACCCTCCCTCGGAGCGAGGTACTATCACCAACTGCAATCCAAGACGTCAAGCTCTGATCGCGGGATCGTTTCCCGTGCGACATGCGCCGCACCACTATCAAGGGCGACGCCAGCAGGCCGCGGTGTCTTAATCCCTTACCAGAACGGGGAGGGTGGCGAACGAAGCGACCCGGGTGGGTTGCTCCGAAGCGCGCCGACAACGCAATAAATACAAACATCGTCCTGAGGAGATCGGCGCGGAGCGCCGAGCGTCTCGAAGGATGGCCGCAGGCCCGGAGTTTGCTGCCATCCTTCGAGACGTGCGCCCGACAAAGTCGCGCGCACCCTCAGGATGACGGTTTTATTTGTTGCTGCAGCGTCATTGTGAGCGAAGCGAAGCAATCCAGGGCAGCGAGCGCAGTGTTATCGTTTGCTGGATTGCTTCGTCGCCCTGCGGGCTCCTCGCAATGACGGTCCGCCTCAATTCACGGCGAAGCAGTAGATCAGGCCGGCCCCGCCGGAGGCCTTGAGCTGGTCCTGGCTGCAGCCGCGCGAGCCGTGCGCGGAGTTCCACGACTTCATGTGGCGCGTGTCCTTGAGGCCGGCGCGGTCGACGTGGCCGACGATCGCCGAGCCACCGTCGCTCTTGGTCCAGTTGCCGCAGGTGGTGTCGCCTCCGGCAGTGGAAAACAGGCCCTGCGGATCGGAGCCGGTGAGGATGTCGTGAGTGTTCACCGGATCGCCGCGGCCGGGCACCGTCTCGCCCTTTTCGGTCAGCGCCGTCTGCTTGTTGAGGTTGTTGGAATCCGAATGCAGGTCATCGACGCTCTTGGCCACGGTGACGCCCTTGGCGTTGACCCAAGGCCCCTTGCCGATGCGGTCGCGCGCGTCAACGCCGGCCGCGCCACCGGGCTCGGTCGTGCTGAGATAGGCGTGCCACGTGGTGGCGGTCGCCCCGGCGGCTTTCGCGAGCGCGGCGCAATGGGCGTCGGCGCCCTCGAGGCCGCCGAGATCGCCGCCCTTGCCCGAGCCCACGCTGGAGACGAAGAACGTCATGCCGGCCTGTTGCGCCTGGCTGGCGGCGAGGCCGAGGCCGAGCAAGGCGGCGGATGCCAGAAGCGGAAGCGCGGTTCTGAATTTCATGGAGTCCTCCCTGTTGTTGGAAGCGAATAGTCAGTGGCGAATAGTGAAGGCTTATGCGTAAACACCACTCACTATTCGCTATTCCCTATTCCCTATTCGCCTCTATCGCAGGCGCGCATTCAGGATCAAATCGAACGTCAGGGCGACCGCGTCGGGCTCGGCGCCGGCGGGAAGCGGCGCGGGTTTCGCCACGATCAGCTCGCCGTCGCCGATTTTGCGGTGGCGCGCGATCAGGAAGTCCTCGTCGTTGAGCTTCTCGCCGGGAAAATACATTTGCGTGCACAGCCGCGAGTAGTCGCTCTCGACGTCGAAATGGATGTGCGGCGGGCGCCACCAGCCGGGCGCCGAGGCCGGATAGGCGGCGGGCTTGACGGTCTTGAACGCGTAGCGGCCCTCGGCGTCGGTAACCGCGCTGCCGAAGCCCTCGAAATTCTCATCGAGCGGCGCCGGGTTGGGATCGGCCGGATGGTCGTAGCGGCCGTGCATGTTGGTCTGCCACAGTTCGACCTTGGCGCCGGCGATCGGCTCGCCGTTTGTGTCGATCACCCGTCCGGAGAGATAGACGATCTGGCCTTGGGCGCGCTCGCCGTTTTTCGGGTTGAGGGTGAGATCGTAGCCGCGGTCGACCGGCTTTACCACCGGATACATCGGGCCGACTTCCTCGTGCGGAGTGCGGCGTAGCTTCGGTTTGACAGTGGCTTGGTGCGACATTCGTTTCCTCTAGCTGAATTTCAGCCCCTGCGCAGCGGCGCGCCCACTAAACAGGCGGCAGCCTAAATTTTGAGCACGTGCTCAATCGCGGCCCCCGGAACCGGGAGACGGAGCATACGGATTCCGCATGGATGCTCAAGCTGTTAGAGGCTCTCGCGCGCTTGGCACACCCCTTGCGAAAGACCCTGTGCGCGTCATGGGCCCACAGGCGCGAACGCGCGCGTCAACGCAGAGGGACTTCTCAATGCTCAAAACGATCCGTGCGGTCGCGCAGCGACCGAATGCCCGTCGTTGGCTCGCCGCCACGGCGGGGCTTGCCTTGGGGCTTGCCGCGGCCGTTCCCGCCAAGGCCCAGGACACCATCAAGGTCGGCATCCTGCACTCGCTCTCCGGCACCATGGCCATCAGCGAGACCACGCTCAAGGACGTGATGCTGATGCTCATCGACGAGCAGAACAAGAAGGGCGGGCTGCTCGGCAAGAAGCTCGAGCCGGTCGTGGTCGATCCCGCCTCCAACTGGCCGCTGTTCGCCGAGAAGGCACGCGAGCTTCTCACCAAGGACAAGGTGGCGGCGGTGTTCGGCTGCTGGACCTCGGTGTCGCGCAAGTCCGTGCTGCCGGTGTTCAAGGAACTCAACGGCCTCTTGTTCTATCCGGTGCAGTACGAAGGCGAGGAGAGCGAACGCAACGTCTTCTACACCGGCGCCGCACCCAACCAGCAGGCGATCCCGGCGGTCGATTA
>JAFAUQ010000267.1 GCA_019243195.1 Hyphomicrobiales bacterium | reverse complement strand
GATTACGAGGTCGGCGGCGGACCAAGCATGTCGCGCTGGATGACCGGAACCGGTCATCCTATCCGCGTGCCGGTCATCGACCTTGCGGAAGTGTCCGCCGGTGGCGGTTCGATTTCATGGGTGGATCGTGCCGGCGCGCTGCGGGTCGGGCCGAAGAGCGCCGGCGCAAATCCCGGCCCGGCCTGCTACGCACGCGGCGGCACCGAGCCCACGGTGACCGACTGCAACCTGCTGCTCGGTTATCTGGACGCGCGCTCGCTGCTCGCCGGCGACCTGCCGATCGACCGCGCTGCCGCCGAAGTTGCGGTGCGGGCGAAGCTTGCGGGCCCGCTCGGGATCGACGTGCGCGCTGCGGCGGCCGCCGTCATCGATGTCGTCAACCACGCCATGGCCGAGGTGCTCAAGATCGTCTCTGTGCAACGCGGGCACGATCCGCGCGAGTTCGTGCTCGCCGCCTTTGGCGGCGCCGGGCCGCTGCATTGCGCTGCGCTCGCCGGCGAACTCGGCATCGGCGAAATTATCTGTCCGCCGATTCCCGGCGCCTTCTCGGCGCTCGGCCTCGTCGGCAGCGATCTCAAGCGCGATTACGTGCGCACGATCTATGTGACGACAGCAGATGCCGACCCCGCCGCTCTCGAGACGGCATTTGCGTCGTTGGAACAAGAAGGCGCGGCCATGCTCGCGCGCGCCAATGTGCCGGCCGCGCGCCGGCAGTTTGAGCGGTCGGTTGACGCGCGTTATGCCCGGCAATCCTACGAGCTTGCGGTGCCGGTTGCGCCGGGCGTGCTTGATCAGGCGCGCCTCAAACAGATCGCCGAGGCGTTCCACGATCTGCATCGGCGCACCTATGGGCACGACAACCGCAGCGAACCGGTGCAACTCGTCAACGTCCGCGTCACGGCGATCGGATCGATCCCTCCGCTTACGGTGCGCGATGCGCCCGCCGCGTCGGGCAGCAATGCCATCAAATCGCGCCGTCCGCTGTGGTTCCGCGCGACGGGAGAGGCCGATGCCGATGTGTTTGATCGCGCGCGCATGCCGGCGGGCCTCGTGGCCAAAGGACCGGCGGTGATCGAGTCGCTTGAATCGACCATTCTCGTGCCGCCCGGCTGGCAGGCGCTTATGAATGATGATGGTTTCGTGGTGATAACGAAACTCTAGCACATCGGAGAATTGCGCATGCGGAGCAGACGCAAGTCCGGGACATCTGCGAGCCGGCGGCGAAGCGCTGTTAAAACCAAGCGCCGTCCGGGCAAGACGGCGCGAAACGGGCAGCCCTCCGACGCCATTTTGGTCGACCTGAAGCATCGGCTCTCAGAGATTTACGATCTCAACGCGGCAGGTTCGGTGCTCTCCTGGGACGAGGCCACGTATATGCCCGTGGGCGGCGCCGCGGCGCGCGGGAGGCAATCGGCGCTCCTCGGCCGCCTTGCCCACGAGCGCTTCGTGGATCCGGCGCTCGGAAAACACATCGATTATTTGGAGGCGCGTGCCGGCGAGCTTGCGGCCGCTGACGCGAGCCTGATCCGCGTCCTGCGGCGCGATTACGAAAAGGCCATCAAGGTTCCGGCCGAATACGTCGCGCGCGCGTCGGCGCATGGTTCGGCATCCTACAATGCCTGGATACGGGCGCGGCCGGAGAACGACTTCGCCGGCATGATTCCGTTTCTCGAAAAGACGCTGGATTTGAGCCGCGAGTACGCTTCTTTTTTCGCGCCTTATGCCCACATCGCCGATCCGATGATCGACGATGCCGATGAGGGCATGACGACGGCCACCACGCAACGGCTGTTCGCGGAGCTGCGGCGCGAGCTTCTCCCGCTGGTGCGCGCCATCTGCGATCAGCAGCCGCCGGATGATGCATTTATGCGGGCCTCTTTCGATGAGGCCGAGCAACTCGCCTTCAGCCTGTCGGTCGCGACGCAGATGGGTTACGACGTCGCGCGTGGGCGGCTCGACAAGACCCACCATCCTTTCTGCACCAAGTTCGCCGCGGGCGATGTGCGGATCACGACGCGGGTGCGCCGGGACGACATCGGCGACGCGCTGTTCTCAACGGTGCACGAGGCCGGGCACGCCATGTACGAGCAGGGCGTGAGCGCGAGTTTCGAGGGGACACCGCTCGGCGCGGGAGTTTCGGCGGGCGTGCACGAGAGCCAGTCGCGCTTGTGGGAGAACGTGGTCGCACGCAGCCGGCCGTTTTGGGAGCATTATTATCCGGCGCTGCAAAAAACATTTGCCGGGCCGCTCGGATCGGTGCCGCTCGACAGCTTTTATCGCGCTATCAACAAAGTGACGCGCTCTCTCATCCGCACCGACGCCGACGAGGTGACCTACAACCTTCACATCATGCTGCGGTTCGATTTGGAGCTGAAGCTCCTGGAGGGACGGCTCCGGATCAAGGATCTGCCCGACGCCTGGCACGCCGGCATGCTCGCGGACGTCGGCGTCGCGCCGTCCGACGACCGCGACGGCTGTCTCCAGGACGTGCACTGGTATTCCGGACGCATCGGCGGAGCGTTTCAGAGCTATGCCATCGGCAATATCCTGAGCGCGCAGTTCTTCGCTGCCGCAACAGGGCCGCATCCGAACATCGGGAGCGAGATGGCCAGCGGGCGCTTCGACACGCTGCGCGGCTGGCTGACCGAGAATGTCTATCGCTATGGACGGACGCTCCCGCCGGACGAGATCGTCGCCCGCGCAACCGGAACCACGCTGACGACGGCGCCCTATCTCGCTTACCTACGCCGGAAATATGGTGAGCTTTATCGGCTGTCGCAGTGAGCCGGGCCATGAGCCGAGGGCCGTAACGAGACCGGCTTTCAAACAATTGACGGGGCGTGGCCGGGCATGCTTGCGTACCACCCCACGCCATAATCCAACCGGTGCCGCGCCCATGCCCAAGCTCTACGAAGCTCTCGCAGAAGCATTCCTTGCCGAGGGAGTCGATACGCAGTTCGTCCTCATGGGCGACGGTAACATGCACTGGTCCACCGCCTTCGCCAAACTGCCGGGGGTACATACCGTCCACGTCAGGCACGAGCACGCGACCGTCGCGGCGGCGACCGCCTATAACGTCGCAACCGGCAAACTCGCCGTCGCCTCGGTCACGTGCGGCCCCGGCGTGACGCAATTGATGACGGCGCTGCCGGCCGCGGTGCGCGCTCGCCTGCCGATGGTGGTGTTCGCCGGCGAATCTCCGATCAACGCCAAGTTCTACAACCAGTACATCGAGCAGGCGCCTTTGGTGCAGGCGACCGGCGCGCGTTACGTCGCCGCGCACAGCGTGCCGCGCATGATGGATTACGTGCGCGAGGCCTTTCACGTCGCCAAATACGAGCGGTGCCCGGTGGTGCTGGGCGTTCCCTACGACCTACAGAAGGTCGAATACATGGCCAACGCGCCCTACGAGTCGTCGGCGATGTATCAGCCCAAGGTCGGGCGCATGCAGCCGGATCCCGAAATCGTGGCCGAGGTCGTCGAGCGGCTGGCGGCGGCCAAGCGGCCGATCATCCTTGGTGGCCGCGGCGTGCTGTCGTCCGGCGCGCGCGATGCGGTGATCAAACTCGCCGATCGCTGCGGCGCCTTGCTCTCCAACACGCTGCCCGCGCGCGGCCTTTTCCACGATCACCCGTTCGGGCTCGGCACCACCGGCAGCTATTTCACGTCGTTGGGCAGAGAGATGTACGAGTCCGCGGACGTCGTGCTCGCGGTGGGCACGAGCCTGTCCTATTACGTCGGTGGCGGGCACTACTGGGGAAAGGCCGTCAAGATCCAGTTGGACGATTCGCCGCGCGGCTTGCGCGATGGGCAGAAGGCCGCCGACATCTATCTCAGATCGGATGCGCTCGTCGGTGTCGACGCAATCCTTGCCGGCCTCGACAAGAAATTAAACGGCAAACCGACGGCGGCGGCCATACGCTCGAAAGAACTCGCGCATCGCATCGCCACCGAGCCGGCGGACTCGATGCAATTCGACATCGCGCCGGGCGTGCTCGATCCACGTGCCGCGATCGAGGCCATCGACGCGGTCGTTCCCAAGGATTGGGACATCGTCGGCGGCAGCGGCCATCAGGCCTATTTCAACACCCAGATGCGCGGCAGGCCGGCGGAGCGCTACACGACGGTGCGTGAATTCGGCGCGGTCGGCAACGGCCTCTCATATGCGTTGGGCGTTGCGGCTGCGCGCCGGCAAGGCCGCGACGGCAAGATCGTGCTGTTCGAAGGAGACGGCGGGCTGTTGTTCCATATCCAGGAACTCGAGACGCTCAAGCGGCAAGGATATCGCATCCTGATCTGCGCGATGAACGACGGCGGATACGGCTCGGAGTTTCACAAGCTGCGCGCCGACGGCATCGACGACAGCTTCGCCGTGTTCGGCCGGCCTGCGTTCGAAAACATCGCGCGCGGCTTCGGCCTGCGCGGCAACGAGATACGCGACGTGTCGGTCATCCCGAAGCTGTTCGCCGACTTCGCCGCGCAGGGCGAAAGCGAAATCTGGAACATCCAGATCTCGGATCAGGTCACGGCACCGGCGATCCGCCAGACCATCAAGCGCGGGCATGGGAATATGTAGGTATGTTTCCGTAGGGTGGGCTGAGCGCGCCGATGGGCGCGCGTGCCCACCGTGCATCAATAAACAATCATCGTTGGTGGGCACGCCGTCGCTTCGCTCCGGCTTAGCTGTGAACTTTCAGGAGGTTGTCCATTCGGTCCCGACGAGGAACGCTGAGGTCGCCAGACAACAGCGATTCGCGGGGGAACCGAATGGACACGCACAAGAATGCCCCTCTCACGCCGAAAGGTCGAGAGCTGATGGTCCGG
>JAFAUQ010000089.1 GCA_019243195.1 Hyphomicrobiales bacterium | reverse complement strand
GCGTTCGATCTGCAAGCTCGCCCCGTCGGGGTCATATGGGGAAGGCGCCGCGTCGGGGAAGATGCGCCGCCTGCTCGCCGCTGTCACGGGCGTGGCCGTCACGCTCGGAGCTGTCGCGCTCGGCGGAGTGTCGACGATACCCGCGGCCGTCGCGTCCGACCGGCCGCTGCGCATCGTCGCTCTCGGCGATTCGCTCACCGCCGGCTACGGCCTGCCGGCCGAAGACGCGTTTCCCGCAAAGCTCGAGCGGGCGCTCGCCGCGAATGGCATCGCCACGGAGATCGCCAATGCGGGGGTGTCAGGCGACACCACCTCCGGAGGACTCGCTCGCCTCGACTGGTCGGTGCCCGAGGGCACCGAGGCGGTGATCCTCGAGCTCGGCGCGAATGACGCGCTACGCGGGGTCGATCCGACGCTCACCCGCACCGCCCTCGACGCGATGCTCGAGCGGCTAAAAGCCCGTCACATCCCGGTGCTGCTCGCCGGCATGCTGGCGCCGCGCAACCTGGGGGCGGACTATACCGAGGATTTCGACGCCATCTATCCGGACCTCGCCGCCGCCTACGGCACGCTGCTCTATCCGTTCTTC
The DNA here is from genome assembly GCA_019243195.1 of Hyphomicrobiales bacterium. Lineage (GTDB taxonomy): Bacteria > Pseudomonadota > Alphaproteobacteria > Rhizobiales > Xanthobacteraceae > AP-16. Next base: position 12,903 of record JAFAUQ010000089.1, on the reverse strand, counting down.
CTCGACGGAGTGGCGGCCGAGCGCAGCCTCAACCAGGGCGATGGCCTGCATCCGACCGCCGCAGGGGTCGACGTGATCGTCGCGCGGATGCTGCCCTTGGTCGAGGAACTGGTGGGGCGCGCCCGGATGCATGCGGCGCATTGACGGTTGCGCCGCACCGGCGAATCTCCACATGTTGTGACCGTGTACTACGTGCCGCCCCAGTACCGCGAGTACGCCATGCCCCGCCTGTTCACCGGCCTCGAGATTCCCGCCGACGTTGCCCAGGCGCTCTCCATGCTGCGCGGCGGCCTGCCGGGCGCGCGCTGGATCGATCCGGAAAACTATCACCTCACCCTGCGGTTCATCGGCGACGTGGACGACGCGTTTGCGCACGACATCGCTTCGCTGCTCGACAAGGTGAACCGGCGCGGCTTCGACCTGCGTTTCGAGCGGCTCGATTCCTTCGGCGGCCGCAAGCCGCGCGCGGTGGTCGCCGCGGCTGCCCCGGTGCCGCCGCTGATCGAGCTGCAGGCGGAACTTGATCGCCTGATGCAGCGGCTCGGACTCGAGCCCGAGGGCCGCAAGTTCATGCCGCACGTAACGCTCGCGCGGCTGCGCGATTCCTCGAGCCTGCAGGTCGCCGATTATCTCTCGGCACGCGGGCCCGTCCCCGTCTCGCCGTTCCCGGTGTCGCGCTTCGTGCTGTTCTCGTCGAAGGCCTCGGTCGGCGGCGGGCCGTATGTAGTGGAAGCCGCCTATCCGCTTATCCCTCCCCGCGCAGCCGGGAGGGTGGCGACGCCCGCGAACGCGGGCGGCGCCGGGTGGGGTGATTGATCGCGGGTAGGCTGGCCGCGCGAAACGCGAACGGGTCGGCCCGCCTTGCCGCGACCCAATTCATTCCCGACATGCTGCCGGTGATCGGCTTCGCCGACGACGCGGTCGCCGCGCACATCACGCCGCTGCATCGCGCCGCCGCCCGCGCTGCACTGGCGCGCGGATTGAAATAGACGCCCCGCCTTTTTAGGTTTCGACAAAAGTTTTGAGACGCATCAACACGCGGTCCCATTGACCGGAGACGCGTGCGAGGTAGTCCTGCGCGTCCTGGAGCGGCGCCGGCCGGAACGCGAACTGCTGTTCGCGTCCGACCCGCACGCTGTGAACGACGCCGGCACGTTCGAGCACGCGGAGATGTTTGGTGATCGCCTGGCGCGTCAGCCGCGAGCCGCGCGCGAGCCGGGAAATCGATTGGGGCGGTCCGCTCGACAATCGTCCGACCAGCGACAGGCGGGTTTCGTCTCCGAGCGCTGCAAACACCGGGGCAGGGCCGCGGCGCGCGGCGGGGGCTTTAGCTCGCGCGGGCGACATGGCGCTCGATATTATTCATCTGCTCGGTCCAGCCGCGCTCGTTCATGCGGAACGCGTCGAACCGGCGATGTTGCGGAATGGAATCGAAGCCGGATTCCCGCAGCACCAGCAGGGTGCCGTCGCCTTTCGCCTCGAGCATGCACTCGACCAGCGTCGGCGGTTCGCGCGAGTAATCGGCCGCCGGGTCGATCGCATAAGGGTGCCAGGTGAAAGAAAACAGCCGCTCGGGCTCCATCTTCTGCACCGTCGCTTCCCAGCGCACGTGCTCGTAGCCCGGATAGGTGATGTGGCCGCGCGCCATCTGCCCCGGCACGAACGGGCCGTCGAGCTTGACGCGGAACCATTCGCCGAACTCGCGATGGTCCGTCAGCGCGCGCCAGACGCGTGACACGGGCGCGTTCAACTCGATCCGTTTCTCGATGACGTCGCTCATACGCAACCTCCTGGTTGCGTGTTCATGTAGTGGAGATCGTTTCGTTACGCAACCATTTTGTTGCGCTTGGGCTTCTTCGAGCAAGCGTTGTCGCGAATTGTCGCGGTGAACCGGAGATCGGAACGCGATTAGGCCGATACTGCTTGGCGGCTGGGCGCGGGAATTGGCGTGCCTTCTCGTCGCGCTTCCTCAATCCACTCGGTAATGGCTTGCTGGACGTTCTGAACGGCTTCAACTTCCGTTTCGCCGTCAGACATGCAGCCCGGCAGATCGGGTACCCACGCCACAAACCCGCCCCCCTCATCCTCGGGGAGGGGCATTAAACGGACGGGATAGGCGGACGCATTTACGATCATTCGCCATCCTCCATCTTTCTAATGAATCCGACCAAAGACCAGATGTGGCGCGTTTGGTCGCCGAACCGACGCGCGTCGGAACCATGCGTTTACGGTCTCAGCAAAATCTTCCCCTTGGCCTCGCGGTTGGCGAGCGCCTTGAGAGCGTCGGCGATCTGCTCGAGCGGATAGACCGCGTGCACGTGGGCGGAGAGCTTGCCCTCGGAGGCCCATTGCAGCACGTCGGCCATGTTGGCGCGGTGCTTCGCGGGAAATCGCTCGGTGAATTGCCCCCAGAAGACGCCGCGCACGTCGCAGCCCTTGAGCAGCACCAGGTTGAGCGGGAGCTTGGGGATTTCGCCGGCCGCAAAGCCGATCACCAGGAAGCGGCCGCCCCAGGCGATCGAGCGCAACGCCGCCTCCGCGTAAGCGCCGCCGACCGGATCGTAGATCACGTCGGCGCCGCGTCCGTCGGTCACCCGGCGCAGCACCTCTTTGAGGTCCTCCTCGCCGTAGTTGATCGTCACGTCCGCCCCGTGCTCGCGCGCGAAGGCGAGCTTGTCGGCGGACGACGCGCAGGCGATCACCCGCGCCCCCATGATCTTGCCGAGTTCGATCGCCGCGAGCCCGGTGCCGCCGGCGGCGCCGAGCACCGCGAGCGTCTCGCCGGGCTTGAGCCCGGCGCGATCCTTGAGCGCGTGGATGGTGGTGCCGTAGGTCACGGTGAGCCCGGCCGCGCGGTCGAAGTCGAGGCCGTCGGGAAGTCGCACCAGGCGGTCCACCTTGAGCGTGACCCGCTCACGCGCGGCGCCCGAGCCCATCCAGCCCATCACCCGGTCGCCCGGCGCGAAGCCGGTCACGCCGGGGCCCATGCTCTCGACCACGCCGGCAAACTCGGAAGCCGGCGAGAACGGGAACGGCGGCTTGTGCTGGTACTTGCCGGCGATCAGCAGTGTGTCGAAGAAATTGAGCGCCGCCGCGCGGATGGCGACCACCGCCTCGCCCGGCCCCGCCACCGGCGTCGGGATATCCTTGATTTCGAGGTCGTCGGGACCGCCGAAGCGGCTGCACAGGACGGCTTTCATGGCGGTGATGCGGCGTTCCAAAAGGGGGCCGTGTCATACCATTTTGCCAGCGGTCGTCGAGGCACGGGACGGCCTCCCGCTGCCTTTACATTGCCGGCTTCGCCCCCTAATCGCCGCGAATCTGGGGCGTAGCTCGGGTGTCGGGGACATGCGGAACATCGTGCGCATAGGATTGGCCGTCGCGGCCGGGTTGCTGGCGGTGCCGGCCGTGGCGCAGGCGCAGGCGCAGGCCAAGAAACCGGCCGCGCCCAAACAGGCCGCGCCCGCGCCGCCGGCACCGGGCGGCGGTCACCCGAACCTGCTCGGCCAGTTCGGCGACTGGGGCGCCTACGCGGCGGCGAGCGGCAGCGGCAAGGTCTGCTACGCGCTGGCCACGCCGTCGAGCACGCGCACCAATCCGCCCAACAAGCCGCGCGACCCGACCTATCTGTTCATCTCGACGCGCCCGGCCGAGAACGTGCACAACGAAGTCTCGGTGATCATCGGCTATCAGCTCAAGCCGGATTCCGAGGTGGGGGTTGAAATCGGCAACAACAAATTCGTCATGTACACCAAGGCCGACGGCGCCTGGATCAGCAACGCCGCCGAGGAGGCCCGCATGGTCGAGACCATGCGCAAGGGACAGGACATCATCGTCACCGGCATTTCGTCGCGCGGGACGCAATCGACCGACCGCTATTCGTTGAAGGGCCTCTCCCAGGCGCTCGACCGCACGGCGAAAGAGTGCCGGTGAAATCGCGATACTGTTTGTTTGATGCCGGAATTCGGATCGCAGATTTGTGACCCGAATTCGTTCGACTGCGCTCGACAAAGGCAAGTCGGTCGGACTATGTTCCTCCCATGCGGAAGAGCGCAATAACATCCTTTGGTAACACATTTGGTTGCTTGCAGATCGTTGCTGATTCCACGCTGCGGGTATCCGCGCACTTCGCAGAGCGAATGACGAGGCAAAGCGCCGCGATGCACAACGTCATTGTAAACAACAATGAAAATACAATGGCGGCGAACAAGGGATTACCGCAGGCCATGGCGTCGAATCATTTGTAATAATTGACAAAAAACCGGGCGAGTGCGGCGCAGCAAAGAACAATGAGGAAGCGGCCGAAAACAATGCCACAACAATCAAACAATAATACGGAACAAGACCCCCGGGAACTTTCCGCCGAGCGCGGTTGTCTATCCAAGCAGCCGCGAATGCGAATGAGTGAAAGAAAGACGTCCAGGTTGTGCAAGTGCCAAACGAAGCCATTTGCTGCGGTGCGGCGCGGTGGACGGCCGGCTCGTGACGGCTGCGACTGTAAATTCCTGTACTTTCCTGTTAATTCCGCGCCGCGCTCGGCGCGCGCTCTCGCAGCGCCCGTGGAGCTGCCTATCTATGTGCCTACGTTTGTAATGAGCCGGGGGAGACTGCTCCCGCATCCTCAATGACGACACTTATCGATACCACTCCGGCGGAAGCCGCAGCCGGCCCCCGGCCCATCGAGAAGGCGCCCCTCGAGCGCTACGTGGCGCCGGCGCAGCCCTCGCTCGTCGGCCTCGACCGCGCGGGACTGGCCGAGGCGCTCGCCGCCGTCGGGGTCCCCGAAGGCCAGCGCCGCATGCGCGTGCGCCAGCTGTGGAACTGGCTCTACGTGCGCGGCGCGCAAAACTTCGACGCGATGACGAGCGTGTCGAAGGACCTGCGCGCGGTGCTCGCCGCGCGCTACACGCTGGCGCGGCCGGAGATCGTGGCCGAGCAGGTCTCCGTCGACGGCACGCGCAAGTGGCTGCTGCGGCTGCCCGGCGAACATCCGGGCGAGCGGCCGCACGAAGTCGAGTGCGTCTACATCCCGGAGGCCGACCGCGGGACCCTGTGCGTGTCGAGCCAGGTCGGCTGTACGCTGTCGTGCACCTTCTGCCACACCGGAACGCAGCGCCTGGTGCGCAACCTCACCGCCGGCGAAATCGTCGGGCAGGTGATGCTGGCGCGCGACCGGCTCGGCGACTGGCCCGGCGCGACGCCGCCCGCCGGCGGCCCCAACCCGCGCGCGGACGGCGGCCGCTTCATCTCCAACGTGGTGATGATGGGAATGGGCGAGCCGCTCTACAACTTCGAGGCGGTACGCGACGCTTTGCTCGTGGTCGCGGACGGCGACGGCATCGCCATTTCCAAGCGCCGCATCACGCTCTCGACCTCCGGCGTCGTTCCCAACATCGCGCGCTGCGGCGAGGAGATCGGCGTCATGCTCGCGGTCTCGCTGCATGCGGTCGATGACGCGCGCCGCAACGTGCTGGTGCCGCTCAATCGCAAGTACCCGATCGCCGCATTGCTCGACGCGTGCCGTCATTATCCCGGGCTCTCGAACGCGCGGCGCATCACCTTCGAATACGTGATGCTCAAGGGCGTCAACGATTCGATCGCCGACGCCAAGGCGCTGGTGCGGCTGCTCGCCGGCATCCCGGCGAAGATCAATTTGATCCCGTTCAATCCGTGGCCGGGCAGCGCCTATGAGTGCTCGGACTGGGATCAGATCGAACGTTTCTCCGAGGTCGTGTTCAACGCCGGCTATGCCTCGCCGGTGCGCACGCCGCGCGGACGCGACATCCTCGCCGCCTGCGGCCAGCTCAAGAGCGCGACGGAGAAACTCTCCGCGCGTGAGCGTTTGGCGTTGCGCGCGATGGCCATGACCGACTGAGCGCCGTGGCCCTCGTCGCGCGCATTTTCATCGTGTTGTTTGCTTTTGTCCTTGCCTGCCTCGCGGCCGCCGTGGTGATGAACTTCGCTCTGCTGCTTCCCGCCTGGACCGACCTGTTCGATCAGCCCGTCGACCAACAAATACTCGCGGTCACGATCGGATTGTCGGCGGCGTTATTCTCGTTCTACGCCGTGCTGCCGGCGATGATGATCATCGCGCTCGCGGAGGGTTTCCGCCTGCGCTCGGTTTTGTTTTACATGCTCGCCGGCGCCGCGCTGGCGCTCGGCTTGGCCTACGGCTGGGACCTGCGGCTCCTGCGCGGCGGCGATGACGACCTCGGTGGGCGCGGGGTTGAAATCATGGCGGCTGTGGGCATCGTTGCCGGCTTCGTCTACTGGGTGATCGCCGGCCGCAGTGCCGGCGCTTGGCGCAAACCGCCGGCCGCTGTCTCAGTCAGCGCTCCAAAGTAACAGCCGCACCGCGAACGTCCCCATCAGGCCGGCAAACAGCCAATCGACCGCCCGCGTTGCGCGCGGCGAGCGGCGGATCGCGGCGGTAAAAAGGTCGGCGAGAAGTATCAGCAGCGCGCAGAGCGGCACCGCCAGCGCGACGAAATAAAGTCCGAGGAACAGGAGCTTCGCGCCGGCATGCGGGTCGGTTGCGGAGACGAACTGCGGCAGGAAGGTCACGAAGAACATGATGATCTTCGGATTGAGCAGGTTGCAGCCGAGGCCCATCAAATAAACCTGTCCGAGCGGCCGGCGCGCGGCGTCCTTGCGCAAGGTGAACGCCGATCCGCGGCGCAGCGCGCCGATGGCGAGCCAGACGAGATAGGCGACGCCGGCGATTTTGAGCGCGGTAAAGGCGACGACGGATGCAGCAAGCAACGCGGAAAGCCCGAACGCCGCAATCAGGCTGTGCAGGACCGTCCCGGTGGTTACGCCGAGCATCGCGGCGAATCCGCGCGTGCGTCCCGCCGTCAGGGTCTGGCCGAGAAAGAGTGCCATGTCGGGCCCGGGCGTGACGATGAGCACCACGCCGGCGAGCGTGAAGGCGAGCAGAACCTGTGGGTCGGGCATTAAGGTCATCAGGCGTCTCCGAATTGGCGCGCCACTTTTGACAACGGCGACGCGCTTTCGCAAATCACCAACTCGCTAGTGTGGCGGTTCAGAAGTCCGCATCATTCTTGCGAGCCAAGTCCGAGATGCGGACTTCTGAACCAAAGCCACACTAGATCAATACGTTGCTAGTGCCCTTCGATTCCGAAGTTCGCAAACGAACGTGCCGCAAAATGATGCGAACTTCGGAATCGGGGCACTAGCCGGCTTTCCACGCATGGCAAGCTCGGCTACACCCGCCGCATGAACCGCACCGGCCTCTTCGTCGTGCTCGCGATCGGCGTCGCGATCGGCGTGATCTTTGCGGCGTTTCCCGAGCTCGATCTCGCGATCACGCGGCTGTTCTTCGATCCGCGCGACGGCTGGTTCCGGCTGACGTACTACATATTCATGGACGGGCACACGTGGGTGCTGCGCCTGCGCGACCTGACCATGTGGATCGTCGCGGCGCTCGCGCTCGCACCGGTGGCGGCGCTCATGCTCAAGCTGCTGCGTCCGACGAAACCCATGCTGATGTCGCCGCGCTCGATCGTGTTTCTGCTCGGTACATTGGCGCTCGCCCCGGGCGTGCTCGCCAACGCGATGCTCAAGGAGCATTGGGCGCGGCCGCGGCCGATCGAGGTGCGCGGGTTCACCGGCAGCGACAGCTTCATGCCGTGGTGGGACCCGCGCGGCGCCTGCGACCAGAACTGCTCGTTCATTTCCGGCGAAGGCGCGGGCGCCTTCTGGACCTTGGCGCCGGCAGCGCTCGCACCGCCGCAGGTGCGCGCGGTTGCCTACGCGGCGGCGTTTGCCTTCGGCAGCGCGGTCGGCGCCATGCGCATTGCGGTCGGCGGCCACTTCTTCACCGACGTTGCGTTCGCGGGCGTGTTCACCTTCCTCATCATCTGGGTCGCCTACGCGCTGTTGTTCCGCTGGTCCCTGCCGTTGCCGTCCGATGCGGCCATCGAGCGCGCGATCGAGCGTCTGGTGTTGCCCCTCCATGCAGCTCTCGCAGCTGCCTTCGGCCGCAGGGGCTCGGTCGACCGCCGCCGCACCCAGCGCAGCGGTTCTTGAAACATACGGACAGACAATGACAACGGGCGACGTGAAAAAGGTGGTGCTTGCCTATTCGGGTGGGCTCGACACCTCGGTCATCCTCAAGTGGCTGCAGACGACCTATCGCTGCGAGGTCGTGACGTTTACGGCCGACCTCGGGCAGGGCGAGGAGCTGGAGCCCGCGCGGCAGAAGGCGCAGCTCCTCGGCGTCAAGCCGGAAAACATCTTCATCGAGGATTTGCGCGAGGAGTTCGTGCGCGACTACGTGTTCCCGATGTTTCGCGCCAATACGGTTTACGAGGGCCAATATCTGCTCGGTACATCGATCGCGCGGCCGCTCATCGCCAAGAAACAGATCGAGATCGCCGACAAGGTCGGCGCCGACGCGGTCGCGCACGGTGCGACCGGCAAGGGCAACGACCAGGTGCGCTTCGAATTGACCTATTACGCGCTCAAGCCCGACGTGAAGGTGATCGCGCCGTGGCGTGAATGGGACCTCACGTCGCGGAGCAAACTCATCTCGTTTGCCGAGCAGCACCAGATCCCGATCGCCAAAGACAAGCGCGGCGAGGCGCCGTTCTCGGTCGATGCCAACCTGCTGCACACGTCGTCGGAAGGGAAGGTGCTGGAGGATCCGGCCGCCGAAGTCCCCGACTACGTCTATTCGCGCACCGACGATCCCGAGGGGGCGCCCGGCAAGGCGGCCATTATCACCGTTGAGTTCGCCGGCGGCGATGCCGTCGCGATCGACGGAAAGAAACTCTCGCCCGCGCAACTCCTCGCCCGGCTCAACGAAGTGGGCCGCGCGCACGGCATCGGCCGGCTCGATCTGGTAGAGAACCGCTTCGTCGGCATGAAGTCGCGCGGCATGTACGAGACGCCGGGCGGCACGATCCTGCTCGCCGCCCACCGCGGCATTGAACAGATCACGCTCGATCGCGGCGCCGCCCACCTCAAGGACGAGCTGATGCCGCGCTACGCCGAGCTGATCTACAACGGCTTCTGGTTCTCGCCCGAGCGCGAGATGCTGCAGGCCGCGATCGACCGCTCGCAGGAGCTGGTCACCGGCCGCGTGCGGCTGCGGCTTTACAAGGGCAGCGTCGCGGTCGTCGGCCGCGAGAGCAAATATTCGCTCTACGACCAGGACCTCGTCACCTTCGAGGAAGGCGCGGCCGCCTACGACCAGCGCGACGCCGAGGGCTTCATCAAGCTCAACGCGCTGCGCCTGCGCACCTTGGCGCAGCGAAAGAAGAAGCTGGGGCTGTAATTTCTTTCCTACGCCGCGATGTGGGCGAGGAACTCGTCGACCTGGCGCTTGAGCGAGGCCGCCTGGTCGGAGAGCCCGGAGGCGGAGGCGACCACCTCCTCCGACGAGTTGCTGGTCTCATTCGCGGCTTCGAGCAGCCGCACCAGGCTGGCGGCAAGCTGCTCGGTCTGCTCGGCGGCGTGGCGCCCGGCGCGCGAGATTTCCGAGGTGGCGGCGCCCTGCTCCTCGACCGCGGCGGCGATGCGCGAGCCGATCTCGTTGATGCGCGCGATGGTCTTGTCCACGTCGTCGATCGCCGCCACCGCCTGGTCGGTCGCGCCCTGCACCGCGTGGATGCGGCCGGAAATCTCCTCGGTCGCTTTCGACGTCTGCGTCGCGAGCTGCTTGACCTCCGAGGCGACCACCGCAAACCCCTTGCCGGCTTCGCCGGCGCGCGCCGCCTCGATGGTGGCGTTGAGCGCCAACAGGTTCGTCTGTTCGGCGATCGCCTGGATGAGCTGAACGACCTTGCCGATGTCGGCGGAGGCGGCCGAGAGCGTGCGCACGATCGCGCTCGCCTCGCGGATCTGCGCCACCGCATCCTGCGAGATTTTCGAGGACTGCTGCACCTGCGCGCCGATCTCGCTGATGGCGCCGTCGAGCTGGCCGGCCGCTTCACCGACGGTTGCGACGTGCTCGGCCGCCGAACGGCTCACGCCGGAGGCGGTGCTTGCCTCGCGCTGCGCCTCCGCGGAGACGGACGTCATCGAACGCGCGGTCCCGACCAGCGCCTGCGCCGCGGCGCCGACCGCGTCCGCCACCGCCTTGACCTGCCGGTCGAGCGAATGCGCCACCTCGGCGAGGAAGCGCTGCTGTTCGGCTTCGCCCGCGCGCTTGACCTCGGCGTCGCGGCGCATTTCGTCCTGCATGCGCTTGCGCACCGCGTCACGCAATTCGACGACCGCCCGCGCGATCGCGCCGAACTCGTCGTGGCGCTCCGCGCCGTCCACCGCCGCGTCGATGTCGCCGCCGGCAAGCCGATGCAGCGAGCGGGTGAGCCGCTTGATCGGCCGGCCGATCGACCGCGTCACCATCATGCTCGCGCCGAGCAGCACCAGCGTGATGCCGGCGAGCCAGAGTCCGACATTGCGAACCAGATGCCAATTGGCCGCGCGCACGTCCTCGATCCACACGCCGCTGCCGATCAGCCATTGCCACGGCGCGAAACCGGCGACGTAGGAGATCTTCGGCACCCGCTGCGTCGATTGCGGCAGCTGAAACAGATAATCGACGTGGCCGCCGCCCTTCTTGGCGACCTCGATGAACTCGCGGATGAAGTATTTGCCGCTGGGATCGCGCTCGTCGCTGCGGTCGGTTCCGACCCAGTCCGGCTTGACCGGGTGGACCAAGTTGATGCCATTGTAGTCGTAGACGAACACGTATTCCTTGCCGCCGCCGTAGCGCATCGCGCCGATGGCGTGCTTGGCCGCGGCCTGCGCCTCTTCGCGCGATATTTCGCCCGTGGCTGAGCGCCGCTCGAAGTCGGCGACGAGCGCCGCTGCGGCCTCGACGACGTGCCGGATGTCGGCCTTCTTTTGTTCGAACAGCAAATCCTCGCTCTGGCCGATTACGAAGGCGCCGACCGCCATCAGGGCGCCGAGCGCAAGGATGACGAGAAGCAGAATGCGCGTGAACACGCGGTTGAGGGCGCGAAGCATCGGCGTGGCCTGCTGGATTTCCCCGCCGCAACCTGGGGCAGATTCCGTAAAATACGGTTAACCTTGGGACATACTGCCGGACGGTGGCGAACCCCGGTCGCCATGCTTACCTAGCGACCTCGGAAGGCAGTGCCGTGGGCGTGTGTCGGTCCGACGGCAACCGAGGAAAACTCCCATGTCCTGGTCGCTGAGCATCGGCCGGATCGCTGGCACCGCTATCCGCGTCCACATCACGTTCCTGTTGTTCCTGGTCTGGATCTGGTTTGCCAATTACCAGACCGGCGGCGCCCCGGCCGCGTGGAGCGGTCTGCTGTTCATGGTGCTGTTGTTCCTGTGCGTGCTCGCCCACGAGTTCGGTCACATCTTCACCGCGCGCGCGTTCGGCGTGCCCACGCCGGACGTGACCTTGCTGCCGATCGGGGGTGTCGCGCGCCTCGCCCGCATTCCCGAGGCGCCGCGGCAGGAATTTCTCATCGCCATCGCCGGCCCGGCGGTGAACATCGTCATCGCGATTGCGATCATCGTCTTTACGCGGGCGCAGGTCGAGCCGCAGCACCTCGCGACGGTCGGCGACGCGAAGATCGGCATGGTCGAACGGCTCGCCGAGGTAAATTTGTTCCTCGCCGCTTTCAACATGATCCCGGCATTTCCGATGGACGGCGGGCGGGTGCTGCGCGCGGCCTTGGCGACGCAGCTCGGTTACGTGCGCGCGACCGAAATCGCCGCGAGCATCGGCCAATGGGTGGCGTTCGCGCTCGGTTTCATCGGGCTGTTCTACAATCCGCTGCTGATCTTCATCGCCATCTTCGTTTATCTCGCCGCCGCCTCGGAAGCCCACATGGTGGGGCTGCGCGCCGTGTCTCGTGGGGTGCCGGTGACCGCCGCCATGGTGACGCAGTTCGCGAGTCTCAAGCCCGCCGATCACATCGACCAGGCAATCGAGACCATGCTGCACACCAGCCAGAGCGAGTTTCCGGTCGTCGATGAGGCCGGACGGCTGGTGGGACTGCTCGCGCGCGGCGACATCGTGCGCGCGCTCAAGGAGCGCGGCCCGAATGCGCCGGTCGGTGAGGCGATGACGACGGGGATTCCGACGATCGGCTATCGGCAGACCCTCGACGAGGCCTTCCGCGTGCTCCAGGAGACCGGGTCGGCGGCAATCGGCGTGGTCGATGCCCAGGGCCGGCTCGCCGGCCTCGTCACGTCGGGGACGGTGGGCGAGATGATGATGGTGCGCGACGCGCTGCCGGGCCGCACGTATGGCCCTTGGGGCCGACGGCCCGCCGACGCGTAACGATTTGGCCGAAAGCCTCGCGCGCCCTATATACGGCGCTGCTCCGCGGGCCGTTCGGCCCGCGGTTGATTCTTAGCGCATGACCCCGAAAAGTGGGTACCGGTTTTCGGAAAAGGTCATGCGCCAGTAAGACGCCCATGAACCTCCGCAACATCGCCATCATCGCCCACGTCGACCACGGCAAGACCACCCTGGTCGACCGGCTGCTGCAGCAATCGGGCGCGTTCCGTGAGAACCAGCGCGTCGCCGAGCGCGCGATGGATTCCAACGAGCTCGAGCGCGAGCGCGGCATCACGATCCTGGCGAAGGTCACGTCGATCGTCTGGCAGGGCACCCGCATCAACATCGTCGACACGCCGGGTCACGCGGACTTCGGCGGCGAGGTCGAGCGCATCCTCAACATGGTCGACGGCGCGATCGTGCTGGTGGACGCCGCCGAGGGCCCGATGCCGCAGACCAAGTTCGTGGTGTCGAAGGCGATGAAGGTCGGGCTCAAGCCGATCGTCGCCGTCAACAAGGTCGACCGGCCGGACGCGAGACCGACCGAAGTGGTCAACGAGGTGTTCGATCTGTTTGCTGCGCTCGACGCCACCGACGAGCAGCTCGATTTCCCG
>JAFAUQ010000279.1 GCA_019243195.1 Hyphomicrobiales bacterium | reverse complement strand
CCGCGCGGGCATCTTCATGGCAGCTCTCGTGGCCAGCAGGCACAACCCTATCTTGAAGGCGTTCTATCAACGCTTGCTCACCGCCGGTAAGCCGAAAATGGTGGCGCTCATCGCGGTCGCTCGCAAGCTTCTCACTATCCTCAACGCCATCCTGAGAGACCGCAGGCCATGGCAGTACGCTTGACAAACAAGACAGTCGCTGAGGGCGCGCGCGACTTCGTCGCGCGCGCGTCTCGAAGGATGGAAACACGATCGGTGCTTGCTGCCACCCTTCAAGACGGTCGCGCGCAAACGCGCGCGACCCCCGGGACGAAGTGCCCGGGGGGTGACGGTCATGTTTGTTGCGCGATTTACGCAGCTTCGATAGCGGGGTCTAGCGATCCTTGTCTTTCGGCGATTCTACCGGCAGCCTTGCCGGCGGAAAGCTCGGAGTCATGGCACCCATCTGAACCTTTGCGGTGTTCCGGGTCGCGCAGACTGCCGGGTTCTCTGTGACCTGCGAGTGGGCCTGCTTCATACCTAGCTCCTGTTGTTTTCGTCCGCCGATAAGGAGGTAGGCAATGTTTCGTCGGCGGTAAATTCTGAAGTATATCCAGGCTTAGTAATCGGTTTTTTCCGCGGATAGATTATGATGTATAATAAGGCTTATTCATCCGCGAATCAGAACCGATGCCGGTACGTCAAGCTTGGTGCGGACAAAATTCGCCGACACGGAGCGACCGCGGGATCGCGGGTCGGCAACCGCGGCTGAACCCCCGTGCCGCCCCGCATCGTGCAAGTGCGCCATGACCGGGACTGTCCGCGCCGAGACCATGCGCGTCCCCGAAGCCGTTGCCGGGGCCCGGCTCAGGGACCGCGCCATCGTGCGCATTCACCTTCTAGGGCCGATGCAGGCCACCACTTACCTCGGCTCCAATATTATTCCGCACGGAAGCCGAGCGCGTGCGCTGCTCGGCTATTTGTGTTTGGCCGGCGGCGAGCACGTGTCGCGCGCCCATTTGGCCGGTTTATTATGGGATCGGGTGTCGGAAAGGTCGGCGCGCGCCAACCTGCGTCAGGCGCTGCGCGAACTTTCATCGACTTTTGGCAAGCTTTCGCATGAGTTGATCATTTCAGGCCGCGATATCCTCAGACTCAATATCGACTTGTGCTGGGTCGACGCGCTCGCGGTCCTGGAGCTCGAAACGACCAGTGTCAACGCGCCGGATCGGGATTTGAAGGTCCTCTGTCGCGGCGAATTGCTGGCGGGACTGGACGGCCTCAGCGCCTCTTTTGATCGTTGGTTGCTCTCCGAGAGAACGCGCATTGCCGAACGGCTGGAACTGCTGCTGCAACGCGAGTTGGAACGGACGGGACGAAAGGGCAGGGCGGCGCGAGGCCTCAACCAAGTGCTCGCGGAATTGCGCCATCGCCTTGAACTGTTGCGGGCGGGGGCGAGACGCAGCGAAGGGGCCCAGCGGAAGGAGTCGCCTTCGCCGAAGCGGGCGTTCGACTCTGTTAATCGGAAGGACGATTTAACGGCGGCGGCGCCTGTCGAGCAGCAGGCCGCCGAAGCACCGATGGCCGGCCGGGATCGCCTTCGCGTCGGCGTGCTGCCGTTTCTCGCCCACGGCTCCGAGCGGCGCGAAGGAGACTTGGCGTTTTCGCTCAGCCAGGAAATCGCCGCCGGACTTGCCCGATTTCGCTGGTTCGATGTCATCGCGCCGATCGCTCTGCAACCCACGCCGTCGATACGCTTCATCGATGAACATCAGCTGCGCGCGCGCGGGCTCGATTACGTCGTCGAAGGGAGCATTCTGCGCGACGGGAAAAAAATACGCATCAGCGTGCGTTTAATGGATCTGGCCGAACACGTTCGCCCCGTCTGGAGCGAATCGTTTGAAATGGCGCGGGATGAACTCCATCGATTGGATGAGTTGGTTACGACGCGTATTGTAAGCCGGATCGACCCCGTGATCATGTTCATCGAGGGACGACCGAAGCGCCGGGCGCAGTACGGGGCGACCGGCCTCCTGCTCCTCGCCATGCCGATGGTTTTCAGCATGGAGCGAGCCAAATATGAAAAAGCCGGCGAGCTGATCAGACGCGCGATCGACATCGATCCGGAGAATTCCATGGCCGCGGCCTGGATGGCGCATTGGCACCTGTTTTACGTCGGCCAGGGTTGGGCGACGGATAACGATCAGGCGCTGGCGACAGTACGCGAATATGCGTTACGCGCGATACGGCTGGATCCCGATAATGCCGAGGCGCTTGGCATCTATGCGCACTGCTGCGCCTATGGCGACAAGGACTTTGACACTGCTATCCATTATTTCGATCAGGCGTTGCGGCTCAATCCAAGCCTGGCATTCATTTGGGCGTTCAGCGCGCTGACATATTGCTATGTCGGCGAGCCGAAAATGGCGCTCGAGCGGCTGGAGCGGTATCGCGAACTTGCACCGACGCATTCATACGCCTCGTATTTTGAGAACGTCTTCACGATCGCTCATACCTTCAATGGCGATTACGAGCAGGCGGTTCTGGTCGGGCGCCGGGTGGTGAAAGCCAATCCCAATTTCGTCGCCGGCTATAAGCCGCTGATTGCCTCGCTCGGGCATCTCGGACGCCGCGACGAGGCCCGGCCCTATGTCAGCAAGCTGTTGGCGCTCGAGCCCGATTTCACGGTCGAACGCTTTGGCCGGCACTATCCGATCAAACAGGTCAGCGACCGGCGGCGCTATATGCAGGGCTTGTTGCTCGCCGGCGTGCCGGCGCGGTAGTCCTTCCGACGGCTCATTCCCTGAATCGATAGCCAATGCCGTAGAGGGTCTCGATCCTGTCGAACTCCTCGTCAACTTCCCGAAACTTCCTGCGCAATCGCTTCATATGGCTGTCGATTGTTCGTTCATCGACGTAAACTTCATCTCCATAGGCGGAAGCTTTCAAGGCGTCGCGAGTCTGCACGACGCCGATCCTGACGACCAACGCTTCCAGCAGCCGAAATTCGGTCAATGTCAGAACGATACCCCGGCCCTTCCAGCTGCAGGTGTAGCGCTCTTTATCGATGCGCAGGTCGCCACGATCGATGATTCCATTCCCCGTCTCACGCTCGGGCGAGGGGCGAACGCGCCGCAGTACCGATTTTACCCGCTCGAGCAAAGCGCGTTCCGAGAACGGCTTGTGGATATAGTCGTCGGCGCCGGTCTGCAGACCGAGCAACTCTTCCGTCTCCTCTATTCGTTCCGTCAGGAAAATGACCGGGATGTCGGACTTCTGCCGCAAGGATCGCAATAGCTCGATCCCGTTCATCTTCGGCATGATGACATCGAGGATGACGAGGTCGAGCGCTCTGGCGTTGATCTGATGCAGCGCCGTGCGCGAGTCGCGGTAACACACGACGTCGTATCCTTCGCCTTCCAGAATGTCCTCGATCAGGGCGATGATCTGGCTGTCATCGTCGACCACGGCGATGCTTGGCACAGTCAACCTCTGCAGACGCTGATACGCATGGTTTTACTGGAGAGTAGCAACACGGTTTCGCCCTCGGCGGCGACAAACCTTATGCTGCTGCCGAGGGCGGATGCTGCTGGCGCAGTTCCTCGGCCTGGTCCGCCAGCTTGTGCCAAGCTTTCGCCAGCATCAGCTGTATCATTCTGCTGCGCCTGAGATGGTTCGGCATCGCAAGGCATCGCCGCACGCTGTCGACCGCGAACTGCCGATAATCATCCGGGCTGACAGGCGGCTGCCTGGTCTCACGCTTGCTACTCATGACTCGACGCCCCCTACTGGTAACGACAAAATCATTTTGAGAAGCTATTACGGTTAGCGCAATCATTTTATTATCAGAAGCAGCAAAAAAGCGGCGTGCGTGAAAAACGTAAAAAGCGCAAAAAGCCTGCAATCGAAAAGTCATCTCTGCAATTTGGCGCCCTCCACAGCTCGCCGGTCTATCGTACTTCTCCGCGCGCGATCACGGTCCCGAGCATGCGGTCCCAGAAGCTGGTGGTCACGCCGAAGTTCCCATGGCGTCCGGCATGATGACCCGCGTGCCGCAGCTTGGCTTTGTAGAGCAGGGAGCCGCGCCGGAGCGGCCACCGGTGGATCGCGTCGTGAAGAGCAACGTACCAGACAAAGCCGATCATCAGCCCGGCGGCCAGGCCGCTTGCGATCTCCAGGTCGGCGATCGTCCGGAGCGGGATGAATATCCCGAGGACGAATGCGGGAAGGCTGAGCCAGCTCGGCGTTCCGACGAACGCGCCGGGATCGGCATGATGGCGATCGTGCATTTGCGCGATCGGCGGAAGGGCGTGAAACACGAAGCGATGCATCACGTACTCAAGGAGCGTCCACGCCGCGAGCCCGGACAGGAAGGATAAGAAATACACAGCGAGGAAGCGAGAGTGCGGGCCGCCGCTCGCCTGTGCCGTCAGCACCAGCACGGCGACTGGATAGACCACGAAGTCGGCGTAATAACCCCATTTAGTCTGGTACATCGAGATCCCCTGTGCCGCCCCTGATTGGACTCGATCTACTCCCGCTTTTACGGCGATTGGAAGTGAGGGCCAAGCCGTCTGGCGATGAAGCCGGCTGATTCGGACCCACCAAGCCCGATTACGTGCCGTTTTTCACGCCTTCGTGACACCCATCGGTAATCAGCGGCGTCAAGCCGCCGGGACCAGCCCGACGCGTTCAGCCGTCTGCCATTTACCCCCTTTTCAGCATCTTGGCCGCACAATCATGCTGGGGTCTTCCGGGTTGGGGAGCCGGTCCTTTGCGCGAAAAGGAACTCCGGATTGCGTTGGTGTGCTTCGGCGGCGTGTCGCTCGCCGTCTATATGCACGGCATCAGCAAGGAAATCCTCAAGCTGGTGCGCGCATCCGCCGCGCTGCATGCGATCACCGACCGCGAAGCCCGCGCCAAGGCGAGCTTCTTCGACGGCGTCGACCCGTCCGATCCGGAATACGACACCGAGGCGATCTATTTCGATCTCCTGCGCGAGATCGGCGCGCGGGTCGAACTGCGCGTCGTCGTCGACATCATCGCCGGCGCCTCGGCCGGCGGCATCAACGGTGCCATGCTGGCGCGCGCGCTCAGCCACGACCTGCCGATGGGAAAATTGCGCGACCTGTGGCTCGACAATGGCGACGTATCGGTGCTGCTCGCGCCCGAGGCCAAGGCGAACCGGTGGAGCAAGGCGTTCCTCAAGCCGCTGATCTGGGGTGCCGGCAAAACCGGCGTGCTCGGGGTCGACCGCGAGGTGCGCGACAAGCTTTCGCTGTTCGTGCGCTCGCGCTGGTTCAAGCCGCCGCTCTCCGGCGCGCGCATGGCCGAGCTGATGTTCGATGCGGCGACCGCCATGGGCGCGCCGCGCCGACCCGGCGGCTCGCTGCTGCCGTCGGGGCAGCGGCTCGATCTTATGGTGATGCTCACCGACTATCATGGCTATCAGCATCAGATCCAGATTCACGATCCGCCGCTGATCCGCGACCGCGAACATCATCACGTGCTGCGTTTCTCGTGCCGGCGCAACGGCAATGCGTGCGCGAGCGATTTCGCCCTGACCAACGCGCCGGCGCTGGCGTTCGCGGCGCGCGCCACGTCTTCGTTCCCGGGGGCGTTCCCGCCCGCGCAGATCCGCGAGATGGACGCGCTGGTCGAGCGGCGCGGCACCGACTGGCCCGATCGCGCCGCGTTCATCGCCCGGAACTTCGCCGGCCACATCCAGGCCGGGATCGATCCGGCGACGGCGAGCTTCATCGACGGCAGCGTGCTCAACAACCGGCCGTTCCACGCGGCGATCGCCGCCATCCACGGCCGCCCGGCCTATCGCCAAATCGACCGCCGCCTCGTCTACATCGATCCCGATCCGGCATCAGCCGCCGCGCCGGCGCGCCGCGAAGCCCCGGGATTCTTCGCCACCCTCAAGGGCGCGATGTCGGATATTCCGCGCAACCAGCCGGTCACCGACGAGCTTGGCTGGATATTCGCGTTCAACGACGAGGTGCGCCAGCTCAACGCCATCATCGACGGCGCCCGCCCGTCGATCCATCGGCTGCTCGCGCGCATCATCGCCGACCCGCTGGAGAAACCCGCCAGCGCCGATCAGATCCGCGCTTGGCGCGAGCAGGCCAATGCCCACGTCGCGCAGGATGCGGGTTTTGCCTATCAGGGTTACGTCCGCCTCAAGCTCGCATCGGTGCGCCGTTTCCTCGCTCGCCTGATCGCGGAAATACGCGAGGTCCCGCCGCGCTCGCCGCTAGCGCGGCTCATCGCGGAAATCATCGATGCGTGGGCCTCCGACGCCGGGCTTGTTTACTCCGAACGGGAGAGTGCCGCGACTGCGCCCGCGGCTGCGGCACCTATTCCCGACTGGGCCTCGTTCCTGCTCGCCTTTGACGTGGATTACCGCAAGCGCCGGCTCAATTTTCTCATCGAGGGGCAGAACCGGCTTTATCAGATGGTCGAGCACCCGCGTTTCAAGGGTCTCGCCCCGGCCGTCATCGACCGGCTCAAGCGCGATTTCTATGGCTGCCTCGAGTTGGTGCAGCGGCGCGAAGATGTGCGCTCATTCGATGCCGACACGCGGGCCCTCGCCGCCGAGATTTTCGCCGCCGCGCCGTCGGAAGCCGACGCGCGCGACTTGCGCCGCCACGCGCGCCGCTTCGCCGCGGCGAACGCGGAGCGGCTCGGCACGCTCATCGCCCGGCTCGCCGCGCGCATCGACCTCACCGCCTCGACCCGCGACCTCGACGTGCTGCTCGCGGGCCTCGACGCGGCGCGCTGGCCGGCCGAGGCGCGCCGCGAAGTCCTGATCAACTATCTCGGTTTTCCGTTCTGGGACGTGCTGGCGTTCCCGCTAACCAGCACCCGCGAGGTGGGCGAACTGCACGAAATCCTTGTCGACCGCATCAGCCCGCAGGACGCCCGGTCGCTCGACGGCTTCAACAGCGCGCAAACCCTCAAGGGCATTGGATTCGGCCATTTTGCCGCCTTTTTGTCCCGCGCCTATCGCGAGAACGACTACCTCCTGGGCCGGCTGCATGCGATCGACCGCCTGATCGACATCGTGTGCGACTCGGCCCGGATCGACGCCGCGCACGAAGGGATCGACGTGGTCAGGTTGAAACAGCGGGCCTTCAGCCGCGTGCTCGACGCCGAGGCGCCGCACCTCAGCGAAAGCGCCGAATTGATTGCCGCCTTGCGCCGGCGCGTGGCCGACATGGGGCAAGCCGACATTTACCCTGGTCGTCATTCCGGGGCGCCGCGAAGCGGCGAGCCCGGAACCCATGAACACCGGACAACAGAGTCTGTGAGGGAGGAAAATGATCGGCGCGTTGCGCGCGATGAAGCGTTTCGTTGACCAACGGATCGGCTGGAACCGGGTCGGGATTGCGCTCAGCGTCACCATCATCGTCATCGCGGCGTTCGCGCTTTATCGCATCCTGCGCGGCATCTCGGTCCACGAGGTTATCGGCGCGCTGCGCCGGACGCCGCTGAGCACCATCCTGCTCGCGGGTTTGCTCGTCGCCTGCGGCTATCTCACCCTCACGTTCTATGACCTCTTCGCGCTGCGCACGATCGGCAAATTCCACGTCCCTTATCACATCGCCGCGCTCGCCGGCTTCACCAGCTACTCGGTCGGCCACAACGTCGGCGTGACGGTGCTCACCGGCGGGGCCGTGCGCTATCGCATCTATTCAACCTGGGGGCTCACCCTGATCGACGTGGCGAAGATCTGTTTCATTGCCGGCCTGACCTTCTGGCTCGGCAACGCCACGGTGCTGGGTCTCGGCATCGCCATCGCGCCGGCGGCCGCGAGCGGGATCGACCATCTGCCGCCGTGGTTCAATCGCATCGCCGCCAGCGCCACGCTGCTCGCGCTCGCCGCCTACGTCGCCTGGGTTTGGCACAAGCCGCGCGTGATCGGCCGCGACGACTGGGAGGTGACGCTGCCGGGCGGGCCGCTCACCCTGGTGCAGATTCTCATCGGCATCGCCGACTTGGCGTTCTGCTCGCTCGCCATGTACGTGCTGCTGCCCGACGAGCCGCACATCGCCTTCGTCACGATCGCGGTGATCTTCGTCACGGCCACGTTGCTCGGCTTCGCCAGCGCCGCGCCGGGCGGCCTCGGCGTCTTCGACTACGCCATGTTCGTGGCGCTGTGGCAATACGACCGGGAGAATTTGCTCGCCGGGCTGCTGCTGTTCCGGCTGCTTTATTACGTCGTGCCGTTTGCGCTCGCGCTCACGATCCTCGGCATCCGCGAGCTCCTGCTCGACGTCAAGGTGCTCCCGCTGCACGACGACCACGGCGCCGTGGCGACTGACGAGAAATCGGAGCCGTAGGGCGCATTAGTCGCGCAGCGTTATTGTGCAGCCGTCATTGCGAGCGAAGCGAAGCAATCCAGGGCAAACTGGAGGACGCCCGGATCGCGGAAGCGGATACGGCTCACATTCCGGCAATCTCAGTTCTCAATGGGTTCAATTCGCGGATGGACTTTTTCATCGCAAACCAGCTCCAGCCGGAGCGTGGGGCCAACGACCTTTGCAGCGCGTTGGAGCGTCGCGATCGTCACGTTGCCGTCCTTCGGGTCGAGCAGGCGGCTGATCTGGCTGCGGCTCGTTTTCATCCGTTCGGCCAATCGCCTTCGTGACAGATTCTGGCTTTTCATGGCTTCGGCTATCTGACACGCGAGGTCCTGTTTGATGGCGAGAACCTCGAATTCGAGCTTGCCTTCCGCCGGGTCGTCCATGCGGCTTACCTTCGCCGCCGTTTCTGTTTTTGTGGAAGGCCCGCGAGCTTCTCGACCAGCGCAACCAGCGACTCGCGAAATTTGTTGTTTCTAATCGCCGCGAACGCCTGCGCCAGACGGAACGACCGCGAGTCGGAGATGAGGCCGCTCGGCGATTCCGATGGGTCGGCCGTGTCATGGAGCAATGCGCCAACCGGAACCCCAAGGATGCCAGCGGCTTTGACGAGGCGCCCCGTGGACACGCGATTGCCGCCAATCTCGTACTTCTGCACTTGCTGGAACGTGACGCCGAGCCGCTTGGCGAGCTGTGATTGCGACAGTCCCCTCGCAATGCGCCAGAGGCGCAAGTTGCGCCCGACTGCAACGTCCACGGCGTCGGGTCGTCTTGGGTCCCTCTTAGGTCGAGGCATTGCGGCAGCCGCCTTGCTGAAAATACGCGCGCATCGCGTCGAAATCGACCTGCTGCGGTCCGTCGGCACGGTCCACGCACCACAACCAGCGCTCGCCCTGCCGTTCCCAAAACAAGAACATCCCGATCGCGTGCGGCTCGATCAGCGACGCCAGCGCTTCGGGGGCGCGGACGATCGTTAAGCGCCGCGTCCGGCCGCCTTTCTCTGAAATGTCGATGTAGCGGTAGAGAACGCCGCTCCCGTCCGGATTGTTTGGTCCGATCGCCGTGATGGTTCCAATGAGCGGAAATATCGGGCAGGATTGCATGTGATCGGTCGGCTCTGACAAAAAAAGCCGGCCAGCAGGATCGAAACTCCCTACTGGCCGGCGACACCTCGCAATGGCATTGCCGCGTCTGCGGCTGGGGGCTGCCGGCGGGGTTGTGCTTTTTGTCAGCCCATCCCGATCGGCACTTGTCACAATAACATCGTCTTGGGTTGTGGAATCCCCCGACTCACAATTTCATCTGCACCCGTTCCCGGATCGGTTTTTCTACATGTAGTCACGATGCGGGGGATAGAGACCCAATAGCTAGTTTTTCTCCGAAGGTTGCAAAGAGGCGATTAAACTCAACCGGTGTTCGCAACATCTTTCACGCTTCACCTAAGGGCAGCATTCGGTTAGCGTAGCGCCGAAAGCAGGTACGGGACGGGCCAGGAAATGAGCCTCACGGCACCCAGCGGCCACAGCGCTAGCGTGCCCGCCACGCTTGCCCATTACCTTTCCCTCCCGAAGCGCCCCATCCTCCGCATTCATCTGCTCGGATCGATGCGCGCGACCAGTTACCTCGGGGCCGATGTGCTGCCGCGTCCCCAGAAAGCCCGCGCGGCCCTTGGCTATCTTTGCCTTGCCGCCGGCGCGCGCGTGCCGCGCACGCGCATCGCATGCATGCTGTGGGACCGCGTAAGTCCCGACCAGGCACGCACCAGTTTTCGCAGCAAAGCGCTGACGGAGTTGACCGCGGCCATGGGCGTTTTGGCGGCCGAATTGATTTCGGCCGGCCGATCGACTCTCAGCCTCAATACCGATCTTTGCTGGATCGACGCGCTCGCTTTGGTGAAGTCGCCCGATTCCGACGACGCCGCGCGCGCCGACCTTGCCGTTCTCTGCGTCGGCGAATTGCTGGAAGGCCTCGACGAGGTCAGCGCCTCGTTCGGAAAGTGGCTCGCCGAGGAGCGCATCCGCTTCAAGCGCCGGCTTGCCGGCTCGCTCGATGCCGTGCTTCAGCGGCTCGACCGGCCCAACTCCGACCGCGAGGAGGTCGCAACTGTCGCCCGCCGCCTGATCTCATTCGATCCGGCGCACCAAGGCGCATCCTACGCCTTGATGCGCGCCATGGTGAACCTTGGCGAGCCGAGCGAAGCTCTCCGCGAATTCGAGCGGCATCGCGACGCGCTGTGGGAGGCGTCTCGCGTCAAGCCCAGCCTGAAGTCCGAACAACTCTACGAGAAGCTGCGCGCACGCGTCCCCGGGACGATCACCGCCCGGCCCCACGTTACCCCAGCGATCACGGTCAAAGAACGACTCATGCGGCGTCGCCCGGACGCAGCGGCCGGCTTCGCGTCGGCGTCCTCTCGTTCCGCGAATTCGATTGCGGGAATGAGAAAGGCTTGGGTCTTTCCCTGAGCCACGAAATCGCCGCCGGGTTGGCCCGATTTCGCTGGTTCGACGTCATCGCCCCGACCTCGCTCAGGCGGGACCGATCGGCGGAAGCTCAACACGAATACGCGAAGCTGGACTACCTCCTCGACGGCACCATCTCCGGCAGCGGGAAACAGCTTCAAATCGGTGTCCAGCTTTTCGACTTAGCCGGTCAAGCTCGGCCGGCTTGGAGCGAACGGTTCGACATCGCCTTGAGTCACTTGCATCGTTTGGATGAACTGATCACGACGCGGATCGTGGGCCGGATCGACCCGGTCATCTTGCATATCGAAGGCCAGCCCAAACGGCGCGAGCACTACGGGGCGACCGGCCTTCTGTTGCTGGCGATCCCGCTGACCTTCAGCATGGAACGCCAGCAGTATGAAGAAGCAGGACGCCTGATACAGCAGGCGCTCGCGGTGGAACCCGACAACGCCATGGCCGAGGCCTGGGCGGCCCACTGGCATCTGTTCTATGGCGGGCAGGGCTGGGCTAAGGACTTCGACAAGACGAACGAGCAGGTGCAGCAGCATGCGCTGAGAGCCATAACGTTAGACGCGGAAAACGCGGAGGCGTTGGGCATCTACGCGCACTGCTGCTCGCGCGTAGCCAGTGATTTCGATCGGGCGCTCGCGTTCTTCGATCGGGCGCTCCGGCTCAATCCCAGCTCGGCGTTCAATTGGGCACTCAGCGCCCTGACGTATTGCTACATCGGTCAACCCGACGCCGCGTTGCAGCGGTTAAGGCGCTATCGCGAGCTGGCGTCGCCCGAGCTTTATTTTTCCTATTTCGAGCACTTTTACACGATCGCCTTTACCTTCAAGGGCCATTATGAGCGGGCGGTCCTCGCCGGGCGCCGCGCGGTCGAGGCCAACCCCGATTTCGTCAATGGCTACAAGCCGTTGATCGCGTCGCTTGGGCACCTCGGTTGGCGCGACGAAGCGCAGGGTTTCGTCGAAAAGCTTCTCTCCCTCGAACCCAACTTCACCATCGAGAAATTTGAGCAAACGTATCCGATAAAAACGACGCTCGACCGCGACCGCTATATATCCGGGCTGCGCCTTGCCGGGGTTGCCGAGCGCTGACGGTTTTTGGCCGCATGCCGCCGGCGGCGACGCGACCCGCCGCCGACGGGAGCGTCGCCCCGGTTTGTTAGCTGTTGGTTTTGTCAGCGGACGGGCGGAAACGCCGGGCTGGCGCTGCCGATCCGAATCTTCCCAGTGTCGCTTGTATTGGCGGGCGTGCGACGCACGGGTGGAAACGCCGGGCTCGCGTCGCCGATCCGCACCCGTCCGCTGTCAGAAAAGGCCGCCGGGCTTTCCTTTGCACTCACATAACTATCCTTCGCCTTGGCCATTGAAAGCTCCATGTGTCGTCTGGCGACATTGCTCAGACCCTACACGTAGGACGCGTATTCCTGGCGTTCGTCAAGAAAAGATTTCTTCACCAACAACTCCTTTTCACGCGTGTCCCGAGCGAGTTTTGAATCGACCGTACGTGGGTTGAGCGCTGGTCCGCCCTATCCACAATAGCCGTTGCAAAGGGACAGATTTTTCGCGACGGTTGCAGGTCGAAACTCGTCGCCCGATGCTGTACCGCCACCGACAGGCCAGTCGACTTGCTCCCGTCGCCGAGAGCGAGCCGCCCGCATTGCGATTCGCCCCTCATTACGACGCCCGACTTGGTCGCTTCGCGACCGTCGCTGGCAGCCGGCAATCTAGCATCGCGTGGCTCGCGTTGTGGATGGCGGGCGCCCTCGCTTCCTACATCGCCTTCGCACTCGCGGTCCGCTCCCTCGCCAAGAGCCTGAGCGTCTTCGAGATGATGTCGGTGCGCAGCGCCAGCGGGCTTGTTTTCCTCCTTGGGCTCATGGCGCTGTGGCCAAAAATGCCCCGCGGCCTCACCGCGCGCCGCATCGGGCTGCATCTTGCCCGCAACAGCGTGCAGTTCGCCGGCCAGCTCATGTGGACGCTGGCGATCACGCTGCTGCCCTTCGCAACCGTGTTCGCTCTCGAGTTCACAGCGCCGATATGGGTGGCGCTGCTTGCGGTCATCTTTCTGGGCGAGCGCCTGACCCTGACGCGGGGGGCAAGCATCGCGCTGTGCCTCATCGGGGTCCTCGTGATCCTCCACCCTGGCGTTTCCAATTTCACGCCTGTGGTGCTGCTCGCGCTCGCCGCTGCCATCGCGCGCTCATGCTCAGACGTTGCCACCAAGAAGCTGACGCAGACAGAGACCACCTTCGCTATCCTGTTCTGGATGAACCTCATGCAACTGCCGATGACTCTTGCCGGAAGCGATCTGTCATTCGTCACCAGGCTCGATGCATCGATGGCGCTGCCTTTACTCGTGATCGCGATCACCGGTCTTTCGGTCCATCTTTGCATGGTCCAAGCGTTCCGTTACGGCGACGCCATCGTGGTCGTGCCGCTCGACTTCCTGCGTGTTCCGCTAATCGCATTGATCGGGTGGTTGTTCTACGACGAACCCCTCGATGCGCTCGTACTCGCGGGCTCCGGCCTTATCATCGCCGGCGTGATCTGGAACCTGCGCACGGAAGTACGGGGCCCGAGGGACGGCGACACCACCATGGTCAACCGCTCGGGCGGATCCTAGGCGTCAAAAGGCCAAAAACGTAGCTCAGTGATTTTTTGGTTTCCGAGCGTCCGCATCTAGCGATCTGGCGCGCGGGCCAAGAACACGGTGCATTTCTCGTACTTCGAAAACATTTACACCATCGTCTATACCTTCAAGAGCGACTATCAGCGCGCGATCCTAATCGGCCGCCGTGCGGTTAAGGCCAATCCCAATTTCGTTGCCGGCTACAAACCGCTCGTCGCTTCGCTCGGCCATCTGGGTCGGCGTGACGAAGCGCAATCCTATGTCCGCCAGCTTCTCACGCTTGAGCCCACTTTCACTGTCGAGAAGTTTGGGCGCATCTATTCCATCAAAAAGTCGAGCGACCGCGAGCGGTATATGGAAGGCTTGCGCCGCGCTGGCGTCCCGGAGCGCTAACGCTTCACGCAACACAAATTCCGCGCCGGCGGCGGCGCGTCCGCCAGCCGCCGGTTGAGTACGTCTCGCGGCGCCGTCGCGACGACGCCGTTTACCGAGCCCTATTTCCTGCGCGACGGCGCGAAGGGCGGGCTCATATCGCCGATCCGCATCTTTCCGCTATCGATTGCGTTCGCCGGCTTTCCGCGTGCGGGCGGAAACGCCGGGCTCGCGGCGCCGATGCGAATCTTTCCACTGTCAGAAATGACAGCGGGATTTTCACGCACAGCGAGTTTACTCATGAAGCGCTCCATATGTACACCGAGCAGTATCGCTCGCACGCCACACGTAGCGCGCGCGTCGCCGGCTTCGTCAAGCCGCAAGCGGGTTCATAACGTGATGCCGGTTAACGCCGACGGCAGCGACGGGTGGGAAATCCCCAACGGGCGTTGCAAGCGTGGCGATTATCCGCAATGGTTGCAAAATTCTCGGAATACGTTCGCCGGACGCTGTCCCTATGCTTCGTCACCGCCCGCTTGAGAATGACTAGCGCGCCTTGAGACTGAACGCTCAATCTCTTCGGCTTGAGTCGCGGGTTCCCAGCGAGCCGTCGCGCGTGCTTTGGCTTGCGCTGTGGATGGCGGGCGCCATCGCGTCCTACATCGCCGCGGCGGTCGCGGTGCGCGCGCTCGCCAAGAGCCTGACCGTCTTCGAGATGATGTCGGTGCGCAGCGCCAGCGGGCTTGCATTCCTTCTCGCGCTGATGCTGGTCTCGCCGAAAATGCGTCGCGGCGTCACCTCGCGCCGCATCGGCCTGCATCTTGCGCGCAACAGCGTGCAATTCGTCGGCCAGATCATGTGGACTCTGGCGATCACGCTGCTGCCGTTCGCAACCGTATTTTCCCTGGAGTTCACGGCTCCGATATGGGCGGCGCTGCTTGCGGTCATGTTTCTCGGCGAGCGCCTGACATCGACACGCGCGGCAAGCATCGCCCTCTGTCTCTTTGGCGTCCTCGTCATCCTTCATCCCGGCTTTTCCGGCTTCCGCGCCGCGGCGCTGCTCGCTCTCGGCGCCGCGATCACGCGCGCCTTCACGGCTATCGTCACCAAGAAGCTGACCGCGACCGACACCACCTTCGCCATTCTGTTCTGGATGAATCTCATCCAGTTGCCGATGAACCTCGCCGGTAGCGATCCGCTGTTTATCGCCAGGCTCAATTTATCGATGGCGTTGCCGTTGCTCGCCCTCGCCATTACCGGGCTTACGATCCATCTTTGTATGGCTCAGGCGTTCCGTTACGCCGATGCCATCGTGGTCGTGCCGCTCGACTTCCTCCGGGTTCCCTTGATCGCCGTGATCGGGTGGTCGTTCTACGGCGAACCCCTTGATGCGCTCGTGCTCGCCGGCTCCGCCCTCGTCATTGCCGGCGTGATCTGGAATCTCCGCACCGAAGCGCGCGCGCGGCTTCAAGCCGGAGCGATTCCTTTGGTGCTCGAAAGTTCAGAATAGCCGGCGCCATCATGTAGGGCGCAATAGCCCTGCCCCCGCGAAGGCGGGGGGAAGCGGATTGCGCCGGCTTAACTCGCAAAGGCGCAATACGCTTTCAGATGTCTCTGAGGAACTCTTCCCGTGTCACCCCGCCTGCCGAATGATCGCCGCAACGGTGCCGGTGGCATATCGCGATTGTGATACGGCACGGTGGTGTGGCGACGCGTACGTCCGTTGAAAAGCTGGTAGTGACTGCCTGCAGTTCGGATGACCGTGAAGCCGCAGCGTTCCAAAGCAGATACGTTTGCAGGGGCTTCAGACTCGGCAAGCGAGTCATACGCTCTCGCCAACCTTCGTGCTCAATTGCTCAAAGATGGGCGCTGGGTCGCCTTCGGCCTGCAACGTATTGGCCAGGTGATTGAAACGGGGAATAGCCTCCGGTGCGTCGCTCTCCGGTATTGCTTCACCCATTTCGCGCATGACCTCGATCAGGTCGTCCATTGCGTCCCGCGCCATCTCGCGGGCTTCTTGCAGCGTCTCGCCGTACGTCACAAGGCCCGGCAGCGCGAGGCAGGTGACGGTAAAGCCGCCCTCCGGCTCCGGAGTGAAAACAAACGTGTACGCACGCGTTATGACGTGTGCTGCTTCCATGTTCGTGCGGAGCGGACGATAACATAA
This sequence comes from Hyphomicrobiales bacterium, assembly GCA_019243195.1. Classification (GTDB taxonomy): domain Bacteria; phylum Pseudomonadota; class Alphaproteobacteria; order Rhizobiales; family Xanthobacteraceae; genus AP-16. The sequence goes on along the minus strand of JAFAUQ010000279.1, from coordinate 4,546 downwards.
AGCGCTGTCCTTTGGCCTAGCGATCGAAGGCGCGCACGCTGAGCGCTGGCTGCAGGGCACAATAGCGAAGCGCATTGCGCCGGCTTATAAGCAGGCGGCGCATGACGCGGCCAAGCGGCCGCTCATGCGCCCCACGGGCGCCACATGACTGACGAGCGCAGGGAAACGATGCAGCGTCCCGACGCCTGGTGGGGGCGGGAGGCGGCGCCGCGCCGCGCGCTGGTCGCGGCGGCGCTGATGCTCGTTGCACTCGTCGCGACCGGCGCGCTCGGCGTCGCCTATGCGCTTGCCGCCGTCGCGGTCGTCATCGCCGCCGCGTGGATCGGCAGCAGCCGGCGCACGCTCATCGGCGCCGTCTCGTCGCTGCCCGAGCGGCGCGGCCCGCGGATTGCCGATCCGCTGGTCGAGGCGGTGATCGCCGGGCTGCCCGATCCGGTCATCGTGCTCGACCGCGAGGGCCGCGTGCTCGCCTTCAACACGCCGGCCGGCCGCATGGCGCCGGCGCTGCGCCGCGGCGAGCCCGCCTCGCTCGCGCTGCGCGTGCCGGAAATCGTCGAGGCGATGCGGCGCGCGGTCGCTGGCAATGCGCCGCAGCGCGTCGAATTTTTCGAACGGGTGCCGCTCGACCGTTGGTTTGCCGCCTGCGTCACGCCGGTCGAGCTTGCCGTCGCTGCGCCCGGCTTCGAGCGCGGCCTCGTCCTCATCAGCATGCAGGACCTCACGCCGTTGCGCCGGGTCGAGGAGATGCGCGCCGATTTCGTCGCCAACGCCAGCCACGAATTACGCACGCCGCTCGCCTCGCTCTCGGGCTTCATCGATACCTTGCAGGGGCCGGCGCGCGACGATGCCGCGGCGCGCGAGCGCTTCATCGAAATCATGAAGGGGCAGGCCCGGCGCATGGCGCGCCTGATCGACGACCTGCTTTCGCTTTCGCGCATCGAGCTGAACCAGCATCTCCAGCCGCACACGACCGCGGACGTCGTTTCGGTCGTGCGCCAGGTGGCCGACGCGCTGCAGGTGCTCGCGACCGAGCGCGGCGTGACCATCGCGATCAAGGCGCCGCCGGAGCCGCTCGTCGTGATCGGCGACCGCGACGAGCTGACGCGGGTGTTTGAAAATCTGATCGAGAACGCGCTCAAATACGGCGGCGGCGGCAAGCGCGTCGATATCACGCTGGAGCGCGCCGACGCCGCGGACGGCGCCGGCGAAGCGGTCGTGGTGGTGCGCGATTATGGAGCCGGCATTCCGCCCGAGCACCTGCCGAGGCTCACCGAGCGCTTCTACCGCGTCGACGTGGGGCATAGCCGTGCCGAGGGCGGCACTGGCCTCGGTCTCGCCCTCGTCAAGCACATCGTCACCCGCCATCGCGGCCGCCTGACGATCGAAAGCGTGCTCGGGCAGGGCGCCACCTTCACCGTGCGGCTGCCATTGAGCCAGATTGCGGCGCGCGCCGAAACGGCTGAGTTTTCAAAAGCTTAAACTGTCATTTATTTGTCATTCAACTATCATAAAAGAATGGCGTGCATCCGCTAGGGGAACAAGCGGCGCCGCACCTCGTCCGTACGCCCGGTTTTGCTTCGGCGGAACGAGGGCTGCCCGCCAGGCGTTCGAACAACGACGTCCCTTTTGCTCAACAACCGAGGTCGAAGGTTTGAAGCGGCGGAACCCATTCCGTGCCGGCTTGGCCTTCTACCGCAAAGACCTGGAGAGAGCCTGTGAAGCTGTTTAAAACACTGATCCTGGCGACGGGTATTGCCGCCGCCGCAACGACCGCCGCGCAAGCCATCGATATATCGGGCGCCGGCGCGACCTTCCCGTATCCGATCTATGCCAAATGGGCGGACGCCTATAAGAAAGAGACCGGCACCGGTCTGAATTATCAGTCGATCGGCTCAGGCGGCGGCATCAAACAGATCACCGCGCGTACGGTCACCTTCGGTGCATCGGACATGCCGCTGCAGGTCGCCGAACTCGACAAGATCGGCGTGATCCAGTTTCCGACCGTCATGGGCGGCATCGTCCCGGTCGTGACCCTCGAAGGCATTCAGCCCAACGATTTGACCATCGATGGACCGACGCTCGCGAAGATCTACCTCGGCGAGATCAAGAAGTGGAACGATCCGGCAATCGCCAAGCTCAACCCGAACGCCAAGCTGCCCGACCAGGCGATCGCGCTCGTGCATCGCTCCGACGGCTCCGGCACCACGTTCATCTTCACCAATTATCTGTCGAAGGTGAGCCCCGAGTGGAAAGACAAGGTCGGCAGCAACACCTCGGTCGATTGGCCGGCCGGCATCGGTGCCAAGGGCAATGAAGGCGTGGCGAACAACGTCGCCAACACCAAGGGCTCGATCGGCTACGTCGAGACCGCCTACGCCAAGCAGAACCACCTGACCACGATGAAGATGATCAATAAGGACGGCAAGACGGTCGCGGCCGTTCCCGAGGCGATCGCCGCAGCGGCGGCCGGCGCCGATTGGGAGCACGCGCCGGGCTTCTACATGATCCTCACCGACTCGCCCGGCGCGCAGGCGTGGCCGATCGCCGGCGCGACTTTCATCCTCGTTCCCAAGCAGCCGAAGGACATCGAGGCCGCCAAACAGGCGCTCGCGTTCTTCGCCTGGGCCTACAAGAACGGCGGCGAGATGGCCTCGAGCCTCGATTACATCCCGATGCCGGCCAACGTCGTGAACCTGATCGAGGCGCACTGGAAGGACATCAAGGACGACGGCGGCAAGCCGCTCTACTGAGTGTCTCCAACCGTCATTGCGACCCCCGCGAAAGCGGGGGGAAGCAATCCAGGGAATGCACACGTTGCCCTGGATTGCTTCGTCGCCCCTGCGGGGCTCCTCGCAATGACGCTCGTAATTCACAGGCCGCTTGTTTTGTTTCGTGCGGGCCGTTTGAATTGCGCGCGCGCACCCGAGCCTGGGCGGAACCGAATGAAAGTCGTCGGGGGTAGCCAGTGGTCGATGTAGCGCTGGAGGGCGGGGCCATTTCGATCGGCCAACAGGGCGAACGCGGCCGGGTGCTCCAGCGCCTGCGCCTGCGAGATGCGGTTTTCCGCCGGCTCACGCGCGCGTCCGCAATACTAGTGCTCGTCATTCTCGGCAACATCATCTTATCGCTCATCCAGGGTTCCTGGCTCGCGCTGAGCACGTTCGGTCTCAACTTCCTCGTCAGCGATGCCTGGAATCCGGTCACGGAGAAATTCGGCGCGCTGGCGCCGATCTACGGCACGCTGCTCACCTCGTTCATCGCCATGCTGATCGCGGTGCCGGTCGGGTTGCTGATCGCATTGTTCCTGACCGAGTTGTGTCCGCCGTGGCTGCGGCGACCGATCGGCATCGCCATCGAGCTGCTCGCCGGCATTCCCAGCATCATTTACGGCATCTGGGGCCTGTTCCTGTTCGCGCCGTTCCTGCAGGAGACGCTGCAGCCGTTTCTCATCAATACGCTCGGCAATGTGCCCGGGCTGTCGAATCTGTTTGCCGGCCCGCCCTACGGCATCGGCATTCTCACCGCCGGCCTGATCCTCGCCGTGATGGTTCTGCCGTTCGTGACCTCGATCTCGCGCGACGTGTTCGAGGCGGTGCCACCCGTGCTCAAGGAGGCGGCCTACGGCGTCGGCTGCACCACCTGGGAAGTGGTGCGCTACGTGGTGCTGCCCTACGCGCGGGTCGGCGTCATCGGCGGGGTCATGCTCGGGCTTGGCCGCGCGCTCGGGGAAACCATGGCGGTCACCTTCGTGATCGGCAACGCGCACCACATCGCCGGCTCGATCCTCGCTCCCGGCACCACCATCTCGGCGACCATCGCCAACGAGTTCACCGAGGCGGTCGGCGACCTTTACACGTCGTCGCTGATCTCGCTCGGCCTCATCCTGTTCGTCATCACCTTCATCGTGCTGGCCGCGGCGCGCTACATGCTGCTGCGGCTCGAGCGGCGGATCGGATCATGACGCCCACAAAAGTCGATAGCGCCCGCACGCCGCGCTATGCCGGGCGCCGCCGGCGCAACTCCATCGCCATGGGGCTGGCGGTCGCCGCCACCGCCTTCGGCCTCGGCTGGCTGGTGCTGATCCTCGGCGCCCTGTTGTGGGAGGGATTCCGAGGCCTGACGTTTCAGGTGTTCACGGAGATGACGCCGCCGCCCGGCGGCACCGGCGGCGGGCTGCTTAATCCGATCGTCGGCAGTTTGATCCTCACCGGGCTGGGCGTGCTGATCGGCACGCCGCTCGGCATCCTCGCCGGCACCTACATGGCCGAATACGGCCGCTACGATAAACTCACCACCATCGTGCGCTTCATCAACGACATCCTGCTCAGCGCCCCCTCGATCGTCGTCGGCCTGTTCATCTACGAGATCATGGTCTACCCGATGGGCCATTTCTCGGCGATCGCCGGCGCGGTGGCGCTTGCCGTCATCGTGATCCCGGTCGTTGTGCGCACCACCGAGGACATGCTGCTGCTGCTCCCCGATACGCTGCGCGAGGCGGCGAGTTCGATCGGCATGCCGCGCGCGGTCATGATCACCCGGGTAGCCT
>JAFAUQ010000268.1 GCA_019243195.1 Hyphomicrobiales bacterium | reverse complement strand
CGGCGACACCCAGATGCCCGACACCTTGAACATGTCGTCGGTGCGCCCGCAGCACTGGTAGTAGCCGTCGGCGTCGCGGATGTATTTGTCGCCGGTCCAGGTCCATTCGCCGACGAAGGTGCGCTGGCTCTTGGCGCGCTGGTTCCAGTAGCCCTCGGCGGCGGTCGGCCCGCGCACGATCAGCTCGCCGACTTCGCCGGCCGGTAGCTCGCGCCCGTCCTCGCCGACGATGCGCGCCTCGTAGCCGGGCACCGGCTTGCCGGTGGTGCCATGGCGGATGTCGCCCGGCCGGTTGCTCAAGAAAATATGCAGCATCTCGGTCGAGCCGATGCCGTCGAGAATGTCGAGGCCGACGACCTCCTTCCAGCGTTGGCCGATGTGCTCGGGCAGCGCCTCGCCGGCGGAGACGCACAAACGCAGGCGGTCGGAGCCCGCGCCCTTGCCGATGTCTTTGTGCGTGAGCAGCGCGGCATAGAGCGTCGGCACGCCGAAGAAGATGGTCGGCCGATGGCGCCGCATGATGTCGAGCACGGCGTCGGGCGTCGGCCGGTCGGGCAGCAGCACCGCGCTCGCGCCCACCGCCATCGGGAACGTCATGGCGTTGCCGAGCCCGTAGGCGAAGAACAATTTGGCGGCGGAATAGACCACGTCGTTTGTTTGGAAGCCGAGCACGCCTTCGGCATAAAGTTTTGCCGTGGCAATAAGACTCGAATGCACGTGCTTGGCGCCCTTGGGCGCGCCGGTCGAGCCGGAGGAATAGAGCCAGAAGGCGACCTCGTCGGAGATGGTCTCGACGGCGAAGACCTCGGGCGTGCCGCGCGCCAACACGTCGGCGAACGCGTGCGTTTCCAAGGTGCCGAGCTGGCCGGGATAAGGCGCCGGCACGATCGCGACGCGCAGGCGCGTGAGCTTGCTGATGATCGGCGCGACCGCTTTGACCAGCGCGGGCGACACCACGATCGCCTCGGCGCGGCTGTCCTCGAGCATGTAGGCGTATTGCTCGGGCGCGAGCAGCGTGTTGAGCGGGATCGGCACGATGCCGGCGCGTATTGCCCCCCAGAAGGCTACCGGAAAGTCGACCGTGTCGAGCATCAGCAGCGCGACGCGGCTCTCCTGTTCGAGGCCGAGGCGGCTAAGCCCGCGCGCGAAACGGCAGGTGTCTTTTTGCAAATCACCGTAGGTGAGCGTGCGGTCCGGATCGGTGAAGGCGACCTTGTCACTGAGGCCGCGCGCGACGTTGCCGTCGACCAATTCCGCCGCCGCGTTATACGCCCGCCGGACGGTGAAATCCTGGCTCATTTCTTATTCCTCCCACGCGCGTCATTCCGGGACGCCGCGAAGCGGCGGGCCCGGAATCCATGAACACCGGCCGTGCCCGTCATTCCGGGGCCCGAGCACAGCGAGGGAGCCCGGAATCCATGAACACGGACTGTGCAGGATTTGCTCGCCCTGTGTTCATGGGTCCCCGCCTTCGCGGGGACGACGCTTCGCGTCGGTTCGCGCCTCCGGCGCGCCCCGGAATGACGACCGTAGGGAGATGCATTATAATACATCGCGAGAGGTTTCCATGGCGAAGCGGGCCAAGTCCGCGAAAGGCGAACTCGACGCCTACCTCAAGCGGCTGGGCGAGCGGGTGCGCACCATGCGCAGCCGGCGCGGCATGTCGCGCAAGGTGCTGGCGCGCCACTCGAGGGTGTCCGAGCGCTACCTCGCCCAGCTCGAGGCTGGCGCCGGCAACTGCTCGATCGTGCTGCTGCGGCGGATCGCCCACGCCATGAGCGTGCCGGTCGCCGAGCTGATCGACGAGCGGCCCGAGCGGCCGGTCGAGAACCTGCTGCTCGCCCAGCTCATCGACCGCCTGGCGCCGGCCGAGCTCTCGCGCGCCCGCGAATTGCTGCTGGAAAAATTCGGTGGGCCGTCGAGCGCCACCCGCAACGGCCGGATCGCGCTGATCGGCTTGCGCGGCGGCGGCAAGTCCACCTTGGGCCGCCGGCTCGCCGCCGACCTCAAGGTGCCGTTCGTGGAACTCGACCGCGAGATCGAGCGGCGCAGCGGCATGGCGCTCGCCGAAATGTTCGAGATGTTCGGCCAGGAAACCTTCCGGCGCCTGGAGCGCACGGCGCTGGAGGCGGCGCTCGCCGAGAACGAGCGCTTCGTGCTGGCGACCGGCGGCAGCCTCGTCACCGAGCCGGGCACGTTCGAGCTGCTGCTCGCCTCCTGCCTCACGGTGTGGGTGCGGGCGCGGCCGACCGAGCACATGGCGCGGGTGATGGCGCAGGGGGATCTGCGCCCGATGGCCGACAACGCCCGCGCCATGGACGACCTCAACGCGATCCTCGCCAGCCGCGAGCCGCTCTATGCCAAGGCCGACCTCACCCTCGACACCGCCGGCAAGACCGCGTCGCAGAGCGTGCGGGAGCTGTTGGGACTCATCGCGTCGATCACCTCCGCTCGTCATTCCGGGGCCCGAGCGAAGCGAGGGAACCCGGAATCCAGGAACACGGACCAAGCAAGTCCTGCACGGCCGGTGTTCCTGGATTCCGGACTCGCGGGCTTCGCCCGCGATCCGGAATGACGAACGCGAGAATGTACTATGATGACCTCTTCTGACGACGGAGCGTCCTGATGCCCACCCTTGCCCGCAGCCTTGACGAAGCGCTCGCCACCATTGGCGACGGCACCTCGGTGCTCATTCCGCGCGAGGGCGCCGGCGTCGCCATGGCGGCGACCTGCGCGCTCATCCGCCGCGGCGTCACCCGCCTCACCCTCATCGCCACCCCGACCGCGAGCCTGCAGGCGGACCTCCTCATCGGCGCCGGCTGCGTCGAGGCGGTCGAGGCCGCCGCCGTGAGCCTCGGCGAGTTCGGCCCGGCGCCGCGCTTCACCGCCGCGATCACCGCGCGCGCCATCGCCATGCGCGACTCGACCTGCCCGGCGATCCACGCCGCGCTCCAGGCGTCGGAGAAAGGCGTGCCGTTCATGCCCCTGCGCGGTCTCATCGGCTCCGACGTGCTTGCGCACCGGCCCGACTGGCGCGTGATCGACAACCCGTTCGGCAACCACGACCCGATCGTGCTGCTGCCCGCGCTCAAGCCCGACATCGCTCTGTTCCACGCGCCGCTCGCCGACCGCGACGGCAACCTGTGGATCGGCCAGCAGCGCGACCTCGCGCTGATGGCGCACGCCGCCGCGAAGACCGTCGTCACGGTCGAGAAGCTACACGAAACAAATCTGTTCGAAGACCCGCTGCTCGCGGCCGGCGCGCTCGGCGGATTTTATCTGGAAGCGGTCGCGGTGGCGCCGCGCGGCGCCTGGCCGCTGCCGCTGCCCGACCACTATCCCGCCGACGAGGCGCATCTGGCCGAATACGCGCGGCTCGCCGCGACGCCCGAGGGCTTTGCCCGCTATCTCGATCAGTACGTCCATGAGCGGCGCGCCGCCTGAAACAAATTTCCGCGCCGAGGAGCTGCTGGCGAACGTGATCGCCGGGCTCATCGGCGAGGCGCGCCACGTCGCGGTCGGCAACGCCTCGCCGATCCCGGCGCTCGCCGCCATGCTCTGCCGCGCGCGCGGCAACGGCCGGCCGTACGTCTCGGTGCTCGGCAGCCGCGCCGATAATTTCTTCTCCGACGGCGGGCGCGAGCTCTTCGACTGCGCCGGCCAGGGCCGCGTCGACGTGTTCTTCCTCTCCGGCGGCCAGATCGACGGGCAGGCCAATATCAACCTGGTGAGCGTCGGCGATTATCAGGAACCGAAGGCACACTTTCCCGGCTCGTTCGGCTCGGCCTATCTTTATTTCGTGGTGCCGCGCGTGATCCTGTTCCGGCTCGAGCACACGCGCCGCACCTTGGTCGAGAAGGTCGATTTCATCAGCGCGCCCGGCACCAGCCCGGAGAACGTCTACCGCCCGGGCGGGCCGATCGCGCTCGTCACCAACCGTTGTTTGTTTGCTTTCGACCGGGCGCGGGCGCGCTTTTCCTTGGCAAGCGTGCACCCCGGCCACACGGTCGAGGAGGTCGCCGCCAACACCGGCTTCGCTTTCGACCTGCCCGACCACGTGCCGGTGACGCCCGCGCCGTCGGCCGAAAC
>JAFAUQ010000163.1 GCA_019243195.1 Hyphomicrobiales bacterium | reverse complement strand
GGAATGCGCGCCGTATTCTCGGCGATGCGACGGTCGTTCGCGAGCTGCGCGACCGCTTTGCCGTCCTCGAGGCGCGGCGCACGCAAGGTGAGCCGCTCGGTCTCGAGGACGGGAATACAGCGTTCCCGGAAGGTCTCCGGCGCTCTGTGGTCCAAAAGGGTCATGGCACGGGCTCCTTCTAAGCGACGAGGGGGAGCCGGCTGTCCCGTCTCCCCCTCAAGGAACCCGTTTGGGTCCGCCGGTTCGACTGGGATGCCGGCGGACCTCGCATTGGTCTGCCGTCTTACTCTGCCGCCGCCTCCGTCATCGGATTTACGGATACGTAGGTGCGGCCTTTTGCTTTGGTACGAAACGCGACTTGGCCATCAATGAGTGCGAAAAGCGTATGATCCTTGCCCATTCCCACGTTATGGCCGGGATGCCATTTGGTGCCGCGCTGGCGCGCGAGAATATTGCCGGCGAGGACGATTTGTCCGCCGTACATCTTCACGCCGAGGCGCCGACCGGCCGAGTCGCGGCCGTTGCGCGATGATCCGCCCGCTTTCTTGTGGGCCATGGTTCTGCTCCGTTCGTTATTCTTCTACCGCGATTCCGCGGCGAATGCACATCACTTCTTGTTATATTTAATCTTCGTCGGCGGATTTTGCCGCCGCCGGCCTTCTTGCCCGCTTCCTGGCCGGCTTCGCTTCGGCGGTTTCCGAAGCACCCGCCTCCGCAGGCGCCTCGGCCTCAACCTCCATGTCGGTCGCCGGTTCCGCCGCGGCTTCCTGCGCCGGCGCTTCTTCCGAAGCCTGCGCTCGCGGCGACGGCTTGCGCCCGTCGGTGAGGATCTCGGTGATGCGGATCACCGAAAGCTCCTGGCGATGGCCGCGCTTGCGCCGCGAGTTCTTGCGCCGGCGCTTCTTGAACGCGATCACCTTGGCGCCGCGGGTCTGCTCGACCACCTCGCCGGCGACGCTCGCGCCTGCGACCGTCGGCGTGCCGACCATGACGTTGTCGCCGCCGAGGATGAGCACCTCGCCGAACTCGACGAGGTCGCCGGGCGCGCCCTTGACCTTGTCGATCGTAATGACGTCCTTCTCGGCGACCCGGTACTGCTTGCCGCCGGTCTTGATGACTGCGAACATCGTTCTTTCCCTTGTGTTCGATACCGGCGCTGGGTTGCCCCGGCCGGCTTCTTGGCAGTCTTGAACCGCGTTGATTTTGCCCGTGCTTCTTGGAGCCTGATCTTTTCCGAAAACCGGCACCCACTTTTCGGGATCAGGCTCTGGAAGCACAAAAGGCGCGGGTTTCCCGCGCCGGGCGCGGCGGAATATAGAAGCGGGCCGCGCGGAGTCAACCCAAACGGCCGATTTAGCTTGGGTTTCGGCCGATTCCGGCAGGAGAACTCCCATGAAGCTCGATGGCGTCCCCATCGGCGCGATCGACTGGCGCAAGGTCACGGCGGTCGGGCACGCGGGCGAGACCGGCAGCGCCACCGCGCGCAGCCGCGATCTCGGCGGCGTGCAGCTGCGCATCGTCCAATACGGCGCCGGCTATCGTGCCGACCACTGGTGCGCCAAGGGCCACGTGGTCCACGTGCTCGCGGGCGAGCTCGTGATCGAGCACGACGACGGCCAGCGGTTCGATCTTTCCGCCAGCATGAGCTGGCACGCCCCCGACGACTCCGGCCCGCCCCATCGCGTGGTATGCGCGACCGGCGCGACCGTGTTCATCGTCGATTAGGGTGGGGGCACGGCGGGCCAAAAACCCTCAGCCTCGTCATTCCGGCCGAGCGCCCCCGGATCGGCGCTTCGCGCCGTCCGAGGACAGGCTCTGCGCGAGAGCCGGAATCCAGTAATCGGCGGCCGTGGTTACTGGATTCCGGGTTCGCCGCGCGGCGCGCCGGAATGACGAGGCCGAAATGCGCCGGCTTGTCCCGCCCCAACCCCTTGGCTAAATAATCCCGCGCGCCGCGCGGCCGGAGAGGTGGCAGAGCGGTTGAATGCACCGCACTCGAAATGCGGCATACGGGTAACCGTATCGGGGGTTCGAATCCCTCCCTCTCCGCCAATAAACTGCAGTTGCTAACGCGTGCTCACAAAGCGCAGCTCTTGGCCGGCGGGCCGTCCGCGCTCGCCCATTCGCTGCCTTATTCGGACTATACTAGATCGTCGAGCGGCAGGAATCGAAACCGCAGTCCCAAATGGCATCGGAACAAGAGCCACCGTCGCTTGAGGAGCGCAAATTTGCGCTTGATGCCGAGATTCGTCGCCGTGAAGCTGCGCTAAAGGAGGTGGTGTCCAATCGTAGGGGCCTCAGCGCAGCCCAGGCGACGATAGCGGGTGCTGCGATCGCTCTCGTTAGCGGCGTAGCTGGCGCGTTAATCACAGCATGGTCATCACAAAATGTGGAGGCGGGCAAATCGCTGACCTTATTGCAAATTGAAAAACTTAAGGCTGAAGGCAATCTCGAGCTTGAAAGAACCAAACAGACCGCCGTCGAGTCACTCGAGAGAAAGAAATTCGAAACATCGCTTATCCTCGACGCAATCAAAACCACCTCTAGAGCAGAATCAATCCGGAATTTAAAATTCTTCGTAGCCGCGGGATTCGTATCCGATCCTGAAAGGCGGATCATAAATCTCGATGACTCCGCTCTTCCCTCGCTCAATCCGCCAAGCATATGTCTCAAACCCGGAGAGAAAATTGTAGCCTGGTCATGTGACCAAACAAATGGTACTCATGTCGTCGTTAATATTCCGGCAACGAACGAACTGAACGTTCGTACTACTCCAAATGTCCAGGGCTTGCTTACTGCGTCTCTTCCATCGAATGCCACAGATATTGTTGTTGACCAATGCAGCGCCGGATGGTGCGCGATTCAGTGCAGGAATGTGAAGGGGTGGGTCAGCAATTGGTATCTGGCTTTGCGCTCAAAAGCTAGCCGGCCAGTTACCAACTTCTCACGAACTGGTGAGGGGCTGATCGTCCGTAACGGCCCGGACCAAGCATGTAGCGCGGTTGGGTTCATTCCACCCAATGATGATGATGTAGTTCTCCATTATTGTGAAGGTAACGCTACCGATTCACCGACATGGTGTTTGATCAGTTCGAGCCAATCGTCCGGCTGGGTGTTTCGAAGAGCGTCACACGCACCCGATTAAACCTCCATCTTCGCCAGGGCAAATATTCCCGGCGTCGCTACCTCGCGCTACCCTACTCATTCGATCAGCGATGCAGATCCCGGCTGCAAGGTAGCGGCGACCTTGCGGAACTTTTCCAGGGCGGTTTCGAGACTTTCGACGATCTCCGCTGCGATCTCGTCCGGCGCCGGGAGCAAATCGGGATCATCGAGGCTGTCGTCTTTAAGCCAGAATATATCGAGATTGAACTTGTCCCGCTTCAGTAACTGATCGTAGGTGTATCTACGGAAGCGGTCGCTCTCCTTGCGCTTGGTACGGTTTGCCGCACAATAGGACGCAACGAAGTCGTCAAGATCAGGACGCTTCATCGGCCGTTCTTTCTGAGTGAAGCCCATATTAGTCCGCAAGTCGTAAATCCACAGCTCCTTAGTCCAAGGCTCCTCGGAAGCCGGTTTGCGGTCGAAGAAAAGCACGTTGGCTTTGACGCCCTGCTTGTAGAAAATTCCAGTGGGAAGCCGCAGCAATGTGTGAAAATCGTAATTATCGAGAAGGCGCTTGCGTATGTCCGCTCCAGCCCCTTCGAACAGCACATTATCCGGCAGCACCACTCCGCAGCGCCCGTCGATCTTCAGGATCGACATGATGTGCTGGAGGAAATTGAGTTGCTTGTTGCTCGTGGTCTTGATGAAATCCGGGCGATTGTACTCCTCCCGCTCGGTTTCGATTTCGCCGTCAGGTCCGACGATCCTGTAACCCTGCTTCTTCCCAAAAGGCGGATTGGTCAGGACAACGTCGTATTCTCCGTTTTTCCTGATCAGAGCGTCCGCGCGATCTATCATGCTTTCGCTGCGCGCCGCGCCGTGCAGATACATATTCATGGCGCAGAGCCGAACCACGTCGGGTACGATGTCGACGCCGGAGAGACGGGCACGCATGCGCTGTTGTAGCCTACGGTCCTTGGCGCGAGGATTGGCCTTCATCCGCTCCCAGGTAGCCAGCAGAAAGCCGCCAGTGCCGCAGGCGGGATCATGCACACTTTCCTCGGGCTGCGGATCGATGACCGCGGTCATCACATCGATCAAAGGGCGGGGGGTGAAGTACTGGCCGGCGCCGCTCTTGACCTCGGCGGCATTGCGTTCGAGCAGGCCCTCGTAGATCGCGCCCTTCGTGTCGATGTCGAGGCCGAGCCAAGTCTCCTCACCGATCAAAGTAACCAACCGTCGCAGTTTGGCCGGGTCCTGGATTTCGTTCTGGGCCTTAAGGAAGATAGCTCCAATTAGCCCATCTTCGCGCGACAGCTTGGAGAGTATTTTGCCATAGCGTGCTGCCAGCGCCTCGCCTTGGTAATCCCTGATCACGCTCCAGCGGCAGTCTTCGGGTAAGGCTGAAGGCTCACCGAGGCGCGTCGCTGCCTCATCGTCCATCTTGAGGAACAGGAGGAATGATATCTGCGAGATGTACGCACCGTAGTGAACGCCTTCATTCTTAAGGACCGTCGCGTAGTTCCAGACTTTTTGAATGAGTGAGGATTCGTTCATCGACGACTACTCCGCCGCTATCACTGAATTTCTCGATCGCCGCGTTTGGCGTAGCAGTACACCATCATCGATCGCCCCATTTAGTCGTGTCAGCAAAATGTCAGCAGGTTCGTCAGTAGGGTTCCTTTCGATCAGCCGGCCTTCAAATGCCGCCTTCAGAACAGCGTTTCGGATCCTCGTTAATGAACTAATGCCCCCTTGAAGTTCAATCTTTGTCGTGACCTCGTCATCGAAATTCCGACCAATCAGGCGCAATATCTCCTCCACCTCTGATAGGGGGCAAATCGGAATCGGAATCGCTTCGATCTTTGAGATGCTGAGGGTGTGCAGTCCAGATGTGGAGCTCGCTACAGTCGTGACGAGTTCCCGGCCGTGGGGGGACATGAGCCAGTGGAAGGCCCAGTGGGCGATTCTCGCGTCTGAAAATCGAACTTTGATTATATGATTTTGATGCACACAGGGCTGAATTTCGGCGCTCCACAATGCGCATCGACCGATTTGATTAATACTACCATTGCCCTCAACGATTAGTAAGTCGTCAATTCGTAACGAGACGCGATCTAACTCCGCTTCTCCAACACCTAGCTCTTGGATATCAGTCAAATCTAACATCCCGTACTGGACATTGGCGACCCGAAGATAGGGAAGCTTCCGGACAATGGACGCCCGAGCCGGATTCTTTGTCAGTCCACCAGTTACAAGGCCAACCTCACCGATACGCGACCATATCCAGCTGCCAGGAAGCTCAGGCAATTTTGATACATCGATCGTTTTGCCTTTTGTATCCTCTTGCCGGATTCTCTGGACAAACGGTCCATCCGTAGCTGTGATAGATTGGCGCAATTGGCGAACAACATCCCGACCCTCTTCATTTGGAGGCTTGTCTACTCGCCATTGCGATGTTAGTTGGCCGGTGACAGCGGCTTTAAGCAGTGCCCGATGCCAAGTTCCAAGGTTCTTGAGAGTCCGGGTAGCTACCGCCTCGCCATCGACGATGTCAGTGAATAGCTCATCGATTCGTGCTGCGATGCGTCGCTGCTCTGCCCCTGGGGCGATCGGAATCAGGACGTCGTTATATTTGTCACGGCTTAAACTCGGAACAGCTGTGGATTGGTCAAGCCGACCAAATTGCGAAAAGACAATGAACCAATATGCATAGCGGAGATCCAAGACATGTGACTTGCGAGCGAAATAGACAGTGTCTATGGGCCAGGACGGGCGGGTCTCTTCAAAGACAGCTCCAATCGAGCCCTTTCGTGCAAGTATGAGACATGGCTCATCAACCAGTGGTTTGGAGTGAGTGCCGACTATCCCAGCCGAGCCGTAAACAGGTATAGCCCCAGACGTGTCACGCTGCCGCTCCGGAAGTCCTTTACCGTATTCAAGGGGCAATACATCGCCCGCGCGCGCCCACACCCATCCCTCGGGCAGTTCCCACGGCCCATCCCGGTGGAACTCGATTGGCATCATCATCGCCCCGTTCAGGCCACAAGGGCGTCCGACAAATCGCCCAGCAGATCGTCTAGGCGGGAGCCGAACAACTCCCGCGCTTTGACGAGGCCGCCTTTTCCAGCGAAGGCCGCCATGTCCAGCAAGTCTTCCCGCGTGACCTCGGCATTGACGGCCAAGTGGTCGCGGATTGCAACCAGCCACGCCAGCTGCTCTGTGGAGTACTCGCGGCTGGCGTTCTTTTCGCGCCCGAGCCAAAGATTGAACCTTCCGGCTACTTTGGCAGGCAGCGGCTCCAGCACGTCGTCCTTATCGAGCGCGAAGCGCACCAGCATGACGATATCGGTGAGGATCCGAGTCGGATTCCCGCGGACGCGTGTATCGTGCAACCGCTTGTAAGCTCGCCAGATATTTATCGGTTCGAGAAGCCACGGGGGTCGCTTCAGCGCGTCACGCAAATCTTCCAGGGATTCATAGGTGAGTCGCCGTTGGGCATACAGGCGGCCGTATAGGATCTGCAGCGCTACCAACGTGTCCTTGTTCGCTTCGAGAAATTCCCGAAAGCGCTCGATCGCGCTTTTGGCCAGCGTCTCGTCGTACCCCGAGGAGATCACCTCATCGGTCGATATGGTATCGATCTTCACGTCGGTCCGGGCTTTCGCGGCGATAAGACCCTGGCGCAACTCGGGCGAGTCGAACGGCCGGCACGCTTGATCCTTCAATTCCGTCTCGGTCACCACCCTCTCTGCCGGCGTTGCATCCTCGCCATGTCGGCCACGCGTAGCTGTATCGATCGTATCCGGATCGATGGCATCGAGCAGGCCCCGCGCGAGATCGGCGACGGACTTGCCTTCGGCAAGCTTCGCCAGTTCGGTTGCGGAATCTCCGTCGAGCTTGCGGTCGAGCATGGCAAGGCGCGCCGCCAGCGAGGACAATGTGTCGTCGCGACGATCGCCGGATGCCACCTGCTCCAGCAATTTGTCGAAGGGGGTAGCCCGCTGCCGGTCGAGCGGCGGTGCAAGCGTCTTCGCGCTTTCGGTCACACCAACGGCATCGATGAGCACGAATCTAGTTTTCGCATCAGCGTCCGGCGTTACCGATTGTAAATCGGTCGTGCTGATGGTCCGAACGCCACGCCCCTTCATCTGTTCGAAATACAACTCGGATCGAACGTCGCGCAGGAAAATCAGCACCTCAATCGGCTTCACATCCGTCCCCGTCGCGATCATGTCCACGGTCACCGCGATGCGAGGGTTGGGATTGATGCGAAACTCCTTGATCAGCTGCTCGGGGTCAGCATTGTCGACGCGATAGGTAATTTTCTTGGCAAAATCGTTTCCCTTCGCGAACACCTCGCGGGCGATTTCAACGATTTGTTCGGCGTGGTGGTCGTCCTTGGCGAAAATGACCGTCTTGGGGACAGTGGATCGGCCCGGGAAAAGCTCCGTGAACACCGTGTCGCGATAGCTCTCTAGAACTGTGCGAATTTGGTTAGGCGCGACAACAGAGCGATCCAATTCCCTCGCTGAGTAAATCAGGTCGTCGGCCAACGTCTCGTAACGCTGTGCCCGAGTCCGTTTGTCGCGGATTGGGATCGTATAACCCTTCTCCACGCGCGATCCCTGCGAACTGATGCGTGTTCGGATACGAAAAACTTCATATCCGACGTTCACGCCGTCGACCACCGAGCGCTCGTAGGGGTACTCGGCCACGATGTTCCGATTGAAGAAACCGAGTGTGTGCAGTGACGGCGTCGCCGTGAGGCCGACGATGAAGCTGTCGAAATACTCCAACACCTGTCGCCAGGAGCCATAGATCGATCGATGGCACTCGTCGGTTACGATGAGATCGAATGTCTCGATTGGAATTTTTGGATTGTAAGAGACGACCTTTGGGGCCTCTTCGACGCGCTCGAAACCGGACCGGTCCTCCTCTTCTTCCGCGAGTTCCTGCCCCGAAAGGACAGAGTAAACCCGCTGAATTGTGGCGATAACGACCGCCGCGTTGCCGTCGAGACCGGCGGCCCCCAGTTTTTGCACACCATAAAGTTCAGGGAACAACCGCCCGGTGCCCGGGGGTCGATAGCCGGCGTATTCGGTCGCAGTCTGATTTCCCAGATTGCGTCGATCGACGAGGAAAAGAATTCGCCGGACACCGGCGTGTGCGAGGAGCCGGTACGACACGGTACAGGCGGTGAAAGTTTTGCCGGCGCCCATGGTCATTTGTATGAGCGCGCGGGGGTCGCTGTTGGCCAAGGACTTTTCGAGTCCTTCGATTGCCTCGACTTGGCAGGTCCGCAGGCCCTCGGTCACAAGCGGTGGCAGATGGCGAAGCCTGGCGCGCAGGCTTTCGGGCTCGCCCAGCCATCGCCTCAGCGTCTCTGGACGATGGAAGGTAAACACGCGGCGCGAACGGGGCTCCGGATCGCGGTGGTCGCGGAAAATGATTTCCGTTTCGGACGCGACATATTCGAATCGCCGATGTTTTGGATCGACGCTGAGCCATTCCGGCGCCTCCGTGATGTACTGAGATGCCTGATCGGAATATCCGCTGAGCGTCGTTCCAGCGGGTTTGGCCTCCATGACGCCGCAAAACTGCTTGTCCACAAACAACGCGTAATCGGCTGGTCCGGCGCCGGTGCCAAACTCGCGCACGGCGACTCCCGAGCCAGCAGATAAATTGAGGGCATCGCGCGACTGGACGATCCAGCCACAAGCGGCCAATCGATCATCCAGAGCCGCGCGAGCGCGGTCCTCCGGATGGAATGCTGCTACGGCCATGCAGTCACTTTAGCGGGTATTCAGTTGATTAAACAGTAGGATAGCACCATTTTAGCGCCGCACTACTCTAAATATAGTTGTCCGCCACCAGCTACGGTAACGCTTCCGCAGAATCTCCTCCGCCCCCTCGGCGATGTGGATGACAACCTCGCCGGCGGGCGCACTATCCGGCGTCCTGCCCCATCGCCACCGCAATCAGCCGCGCGGGGGGAGACGCAAGGTCCGGTCATCGCGGCAGAGGCCGGATGCGAATTCGCCCTGGCTCAATCACAAGCAAGTTGCCCAAGAGCCTGTCTACGTGCGCCGAAACAGCTTCCGCAACCAGGTCAGCTTCCATCTGATTGGAGAGCCGATCAAGTTCCAAAAGGACCAAGCCGCGAACCGCCAAGTTTTGGCGGATAACCAATTCGCCAAAATCACGGTCTTCGGTGATCAGAACACAGCTCTCGGCATTAGCCGCGTCGAGAACGTCTCGATCGGGAACGCCTGGTCTAGTTTCACTAATCGATACGACCTCCAAACCGCCGGCTCTGAGCCGCTCGATCACCAGCAGCGAGACATTCTCATCGGCCAGAAAACGCATCACTCGGCGGCGAGAACCGTCTCATGCTGCATGTAATCGGCCGCGAAGGCCAGCGCGGCGCGCAAGTCTTCTTCCGTGAGCCGGGGATACGCTTCGAGGAGGTCCGCAAACGAACGGCCTGCGCCGAGCTTACGCAAGATCAATTCCACCGTGATCCGCGTGCCTTTGATGCATGGCTTGCCCATCATGACCGCGGGATCAACGGAAATGCGAGCATGTGCCATCGGCTGTCCATCCAAATTGGGGCACCGGAATCATAGCCGAGAATTGGCTTCGCGACAAAGCAGCCGCCACGCGCATGCTTCCACCCCTTTTCGCGTTCGCGGTACAGAAGGGTCGAGGAACCGTCAACGACGATCATTACCGCCGGGTTCGGCGCGGACCGCTTGTGCCGATTCCATCGTCAGGGTGACGCCCGGGCGCTGTTCCAACCGCGCGCGCAACTCATCGAGGGTCGGCCGCGCCGCTGCTTGGCGAATCTCGCTCAGCAGGTAATCGGAAAGCGACATGCCCGCCAGCGCCGCCCGCGATTTGAGGCGACGATGCAGCCCGGCCGGCACATTGCCAATTTTAATCATCCTCGTCATGTGCCGAAGATAGGGACATGTGGCGCTCACGCCAATCGCGCTAGTCATGCGCTGTCGTCGAGCACGACCACCCGAGCGCCCCGCTCTAACTCCGACTGGTCCGCCCCCCAAGCGAACGGCCGGCCGCCAGCCAAAGGCTCAACAGCGCCGCCGCGGCTGCCCGGCCGGCCGTCATGTTCCGGACGCATGGGTGACGGCTATCCGGGTAACTCTCGCATTTTTATCGGTCAGGCCAATAATGCAAGCACGCGCCGAATTCCGCTCGCGTTGATTCCGTGTTGGATTTTGCGGCGAAGATGCTCATTTTCCTATTCAACGTTGCGGCGGGTTACGTTATAATTCTCTTGAGCTTCAACCTTTGTTACGCCCAGCAGGGGGTGCACCATGGCAGGGTCTCCGGAAGAACGCGCGCGTGAAGCCAAACAGGCGGAGAATGCAGCCGCGCTGGAGCGCTTCCAAGGCGCGGTTGAGCGATTCAACTCGGCCGGAGAGGAGCTCGCGCGCGCTCGCGCGGAACTCGCCCGCAGAGGCGTCGTCCTGGAGCTTTGCGACGAGTTGCACTGGTAGTTGGCAGCCCGTCTCTCGCCCCAGGGTTCAAATTGCCCCGCGGCAGTCTCGACTGCCGCCGGTGTCCAATTCCGGCTGTCGCCGGTCGTTTCGCGCAATCATTGTGGATAGCGCCGGCCGCAATTATTTGCTGACGGCAATTGTCGCAAAAGCGACATCAAAAACGTTCACTCTTTGCGCGTGCGACAACACGCACACGTCGAGTCCACTCTCTAGTTCTAGTCATCTCCATTTTCACTATTCCCAGTTGCGACAAAGTGGGTTAGGATTGTTTGCGCTTGAGTTCAATCACACAGGAGAGGAGACGGAATATGGTAGGGACTCCCGAAGCGGGCGAAAGCGAATCCAGGCAGGCCGAGAATCAGTCCGCACTCGAGCGGTTCCACGGCGCGCTCGAGAGATACCATATGGCCGAAGCGGAACTTGCCCGCATTCGGGTGGATATCGCCCGCAAGGGCGTCGTACTGGACGTCGACGACGAGCTGCACTGGTAGATCTGGCTCCGCTTCCCTCGCAATCATCGATTCAGCCTGCCCAAGCGTATCGGGCATGCTGCGGCTGTTGCCGATCCAATCCCGGCGCTGCTGATGAATCAGCGAGGGCGCTTCCTGACGCGCGTCGTTCACCGGCGCGCGCCAGCACGAGAACAGGGCTCGGCCGGGACGCATCAGTGTTGTTGCGGCGGGGAGAGTTGATAGTCGGGTATGTTCAGCCAGATCAGTCGTGAGACGATAATCCCGGCGTTTATCGGACCAGGCTCGGATCTGCTTCGAACTCCCGATGGCGCGCCGGTACTTCCCCTCCGGCGCACCGATGTTGCGGCCGCCGAGGCCGCCTGTCGCAACGCGGGCAGCAAAATTGCGCCGGTTGACGCGCTTCCTTGCGCATTCTCCAACGGGCAAGGCGATCCGGTGCTTGCGATCGGCGCCGCGGCGTTTCCGGCTGCGCGGCTCTATGCGCATCTGACCGGCCGGCCTGTTCACCGGGTCGAACGAGCGTCGGAATTCTCGTCGCCTTCGCGGCTCGGACCAATCTCCGTCTGCGTTGCGCTCGCCAATGCGATCGACTCCGCCCTTATGCAGCGACTTTCGGCGCCCGATCTGCCGAGCGCGCCCGGACTTATCATGGGCCGCAACCTGGGTGAGCTGCGGCGCAAGGTCATTGCCAGCGCGATCTATTATCACGCTCGCCCAGCCGCCCTTCCGCGCCGCATCGAGCTGCTGCCCAGTCACGCCTTCGGCAGCCTCGAAGGAAACAGATGCTGGATGCTCGGGCATCATGCCGAGCCGGCAGCGATCCGCGCAGCCCTGTCCCAGGGCAGCAGCTTGCTCGTCCTGACCGGGCATGGCGATGGGATCGACGGCGATCTCGGCGGCGGAACGGTGCTCTGTCCGGTGGATGAGGAATTCATCGCCAGCGGCCGGGCGCGCAGGCCGATTTGCCACATGACCGCCCGCTGCCATCGGACCAACACCGCCATCGGCAGCGACGAATTCCTGTTGCGCAGGGTGCAACCCGCATCGGTGTCCGCACGTGCGCTCGTTTGGAACTCCTGCATCGGCTGGCCGGCGCGCAACGCCTTCGTGGATCGCGACTTCGGCGTTGGCGTGCGGCTCGCCGTCAATCCCGCCATCGGCGCCTTTATCACCACCCATCAGATCGTGATAACGCCTTCCGACCTGACCGACGATCTCGCCTCGGCGTTGATGCGCGGCGAGTCGATCGGCACGGTCGTCGCCGCCCACAATGCTTCACGGGCGGCACGCGGAAAAGCGCACAGCCTGGTTCTGTTCGGCGATCCCGACATGTGCATCGCGCCGCGCACCGCCCGCGCAGTCTCGCCAGCGAAACCCGAGCATCGCGCGACCGATGTCGCGCCGGTCGTCGTGACCGGGGAGCTTCCGCGCCGCGCCGCCGCGCGCACCATGCGTGCCGATGATGCGGCGCTCAGTTCGGCTGCGGCTGGGCTCATCCGGCTTACGCGAGGAGATAAAGGCGGCCTCGACCGAACCCTCGCTGACCTCTGGGGCGATTTCGTCGCCCAGCTGGAAAAAGAGGCAATGCATACCGTCTGGGTGCGCACTGCCTCGTCAGTGGCGGCGAGCCCTGATAGCCGGGTTTGCAATCACTGTGGCTCGCAGGCAACGGGCTTGGTCGCAAGCCTGCCGAGCCCGCTGACTTCACAGTTCCGGCTGTCGATCTGTCCGCGCTGTGAAGTCTGCGAGAATGTTTCCGCCGAGCTGGGTTTCTCGGTCAAAATTACGCGCAATCGCTTGCGCCTGGCCGGGCGCTTCCCGGCCGGGACATGGTTTGGCGCCATTGTCGTGAACAATCGTTGGCCGCTGCAGACCGCCAGCTGGGCTTGGCCCAAAGGCGCCGATGGGCGACCGCGGCGCAACGTCGATCCCTCGCACTGGCTGCCCGTCGTCCCCTGCACGCTGACGGTCGCCTTCGCGGCAGCGGGACAGCTTGGCACCTTCACGCGCACCTTAGCCGAGGCGGGGGCGCGCCGCGGCGCATTCGGGCAGGGATGGCCGGGCGCCGCGGATGTCTCGGACGACCGGCCAAGCGCAGCGATTGAGGCGGCCGTCGTGCCGCGCGCCCCGGCACACCTCATGAGCAGCTCGATGCCGCGAGGCTGCCGATGACACGCTCGCGCAGCGCCGGGATTGCGCTTTCCAGGGCGAAAGTCTGCCTCTATCTGGCAGCAATTGCCATTTTGCTCTGGGTTCTCGCATCAGCGCCGAGCTGGCCGGTGACGATTGTCGGAAGCGTGCTGTTGGGCATCACGTTCGCCCACGGGCTCGAACTTCAGCACGAAGCCCTACACGGGATCTTGTTCAAGACGGACGCGGGCAATCGGTTGCTCGGGTCGATCTTGGGATTCCCGATGCTGGCCACCTACACGGACACGCGGGTACGGCATCTGCTTCACCACCGTTACAACGGAACCGAACAGGACGTTTTCGACCGCAGGTGCCACGACTTTCGCAGCGGCCGCGACATTCTGGGACATGTATTCGATTTCGGCCGCCTGCCAAGTTTTGTTGCGATGATCTGGTCGCTGCAGGTGGGCCGGTATCGGGGGCCGCTCGGGAACGCCTCGCGAGAGCTTGCGCGGACGGAGCTCCTTGTGACCGCGGCGGGCATGGCCGCTTTGCTGATGCTTTCGCTGTGGTTCAATCCCGGCTTGGCGCTATGGGGCTGGATCGTGCCGGCACTTGTTGTTGCGCCGCCATGCCACTTTCTCATGACCTCGGCCGAGCATCTCGGCCGGCCGGCGTCGCGCCGCCTTGATGTCAATACGCGAACGTACCGCGCGCCGGGGCTCTGGCGCTACCTGATCCATTACGACAATTATCACGTCGAGCATCACCTGCGCCCGAGCCTTCCTTTTCATCTGTTGCCGGCGTTCCATGCCGAGCGTTGCCGCCGCGCCGGCGAGCAGGCTCCTGGGTATCGTCAGTCCATGCGGGATGTGTTTCGCGCCATGGCGGCTTGCGTGCAGGCTTCGCCGCAAGGCAGCTCCACAGGCAGAACATGAGGCAGGCTTCGAGGTGTGCGCGCTAGCCGGAGTGGTGACGCTATGCGGGCCGCCCGATGTGCGCCCGCTGCTTGATGCGATTCGCCATCGCGGCCCCGATGCGTCGAACATTCTGCGGCGCGACTTCTGCGAAATCGGGTCGGCGCGCCTTGCCATCATGGATCCGGCCAACGGGCTGCAGCCGATGGTGGATGAGCAGACCGGCACGGCCGTCGTCCTCAACGGCGAGATCTACAATTGCCGCGAGTTACGCCACGAGCTTCAGGCGCGCGGCCATGCATTCCGCACGACTTGCGACACTGAAGTGGTCTTGCGCGGTTGGGTGGAGTGGGGCAGCGAGCTGCCGGCTCGCCTCTCCGGCATGTTTGCCTTCGCGGCGCTCGAGCGCGACCGGCTTTCCCTGGTACGCGATCCTCTCGGTATCAAACCGCTGCGCTTCACCTGTCTCGGGCCGAGCGGGCCGTTTTTGTTCGCGTCAGAGGCCAAAGCCCTGCTGCGGCATCCCGCCGTGCAGACGTCGCTCGACGAGCGCGCTTTCGCCGATTTCATCGCGCTCGGCTATCTGACGGGACCCCGCACTTTTTTTGCCGGGGTCTCGACTTTGCAGCCGGGCTGCAGCGCGACCGTCACGTGGGCAGGAGGCATCCGAATCAGACACAGCCGTTATGCGGACCAGGTGCCGGCGGGGGCCCAAACGACCGTGGAGAATCCGGAGGAGGCTTTTACGCGCGCGCTCCTCGCGGCAGTGCGTACCCACATGCAGTCTGACGTCGAAGTTGTCGCCGTGTTGTCCGGCGGCATCGACTCATCGATGCTTGCCTTCATGGCTGCCGAAGTTGCCGACAGGCCGCTTCGGACGTTCACTGTTGCCGATGATCCATTGCACCCGGACGCTGTCGCCGCGCAAAGGGTGGCCGACGCGATCGGCTCGAATCATTCGCTTCTCACGGTCGGTTTCGCAGATTACCTGGCAGCGATTCCCGCCACCATCGCGGCGGTCGAAGCCCCCGATCTCCACGCCGGTCCGTTGCTGCATTTGCTCTGCCGCCACATCGGGCGCACCGCCAAGGTTTGTCTGAACGGCGAGGGAGCGGATGAAACCCTCGGCGGCTATTTCGATCCCGCTGCAACGATCGCTTCGCTCGCCGACGGATTCAGGCGCGCCAAGGAGGCGGGCCTGTCACCGAGCGACCGCGCCTTCGAGATCCGGGACCGGCTGGTAGCGGCTGCCGCCGTGCCGGCCCGCGGTATTCGCGAGACCCTGGACGTTTCCCTCGCCGAATTGCTCGAGCGCGCGCAACTCGATCCGGTCGATCACATTTCGATGGCGTCCGGCGTCGAGATGCGGGTGCCCTATCTCGACAGAGACGTTCAAGCCGTTGTGCGCAGTCTGCCGGCGCACGAAGTCGTGGATTGCGCCCTCAACATAACCAAGCGAGTCCTGCGCCGGTCCGCGGTGCGCCGTTATGGCGAGCGCATCGTCGACATGGCGATGCGGTCAAAGATGATGATGCCGCACGCGGCGCGGCTTCATTCCGTGCGCTTCGAGGAGATGTGCGGCCGCGCAATATCAGATGAGCTGATGAGCAAGTCGGAAAGCGCGCGCTGCTTCGCGAGCAAAGTCGACTACGTCCTGTTCGAAATCTTTCGCGCAACTTACTTGTCCGGTCGCCGCGGCGCTCTTCCGGAGGTGAGCGATATTCTTGTAACGCTGACGGCCGATACGCACGCGGGGGCCGCATGAGAGCAGTCCTCCTCGACCTTGACGGTGTGTTGGTGGACAGCTGGGACGCAGTAACTCCGGCCTTCCTCGGCGCCGCGAGCCAATTCGGGTTGGATGGCAGAGCCCATCTCGCCGACTTTCGCGCCAGAATGGGCATGCCGCTCGAAACCATCGTCGCGGAGTTCGGCTTTCCGTCCGATTTCCCGCAAGTTTTTCGCGCCATCGCGCGCGCACACGATCCGCACGTGCGGCCCTTCGAGGGGATCCCGGCGATGCTGCACCGGCTCAGAGCGATGAGCCTGCGCATCGGCGTCGTCACCGGCAAAGACCGCCCGCGTGCACTCGGGATTCTCGAAACGACCCGGCTTGCGGGTCTCGTCGACGCTGTCGTCACGGCGACCGACGCACCAGGCAAGCCGAAGCCCGATGGCCTTTGGCTGTGCGAAAACTTGCTTGGTTCAGGGCCCTCCCTGGCCTTTGTCGGCGATACCGACGTTGACCTTCAGGCGGCGGAGAACGCGCAACGGCTGCCGATACTGGCGACCTGGGGCGGATTTCCTTTGCCGGCCCCCCGGCCGGAGATGGTTTCGATTGCGCGGCCGGAGGATGTGGTCGCGCTCATGCGCGAACTGCAAGAAACGCGCAAGCCTGTGGGGAGCACCACGCGGTGAGCGATCGCTCGCCAGTTCGAGCGTTACGCCGGTGAGCGAGCCGGTATTTGCAATCGATCTCGGTGCGACGTGGCTGAGATACGCGGCCGTGTGCCCGACAACGCTGGAGTTGAAAACGAAATCAGTGGTGCCCACACCCGATGCTGCTCCCGACGCGGTGCAAGCACTCGATTCCGCTTGGCGCGAAGTCGGCCGGCCCCGGCGCGTGGCGCTCGCGGCGGCGCCGGAATTGCACGGCAACGGCATCGTGCGCCGCTGGCCCAATCGCCCCGCTTATCAGGGGCAAAACCTGCTGAGCACAGAAATGAAGAACGCGGCCGAGGTCGCTGTGTTCGACGATGCCACCGCGGCGGCGATCTCGGCCCATCGGTTCGAGCCCAAGCATCAGGACGAGACAACGCTCTGCATCACCATCGGGACGGGGATCGGCGGGGGCGCGGTGATAGCCGGCATTCCGCTGACCGGGCGCTCGGGAGCGGCGATGGACGTGGGTCACATGCCGGTGCCGTCGGCGACCGGCCTGCCGTGCACGTGCGGTCGGACCGGGTGCTTGCAGGCAGCGGCCTCCGGCGCTGCTCTGGGCGTGCACCTGGGTTCGTCGAGAGGACCGGGGGACGTGACCGTCGATTCCCAACGCGACACCGCCGCCCTCGCCAGGGCCGTCGCTTCAATCGCGGAAGCGCTTGCAATTCTTGATTGTTTATTCGATCTTGACCGGATCGTGATTGGCGGAGGCCTCGGCATCTCGCCGCTGTTCGAGCTCATTCAAGGGGGCTTGGAGCAGAGGCAAATCCCGGTGGCCATCGAACGTCATCGGTTCGGCGAGGAAGCCGGACTGGTAGGCGCTGCGCTCGGCTTGGTCATGCGCAACGGAACCAAACCGGGGCAGCGGCCGTGAACCGCATCGTATCCAGAGAAAGGACTTCAATCATGCAAAGCACGTTCGCCGAGCGGATTCCGCCATGGCCTCGTTTCGACACGACCGACGAAGAGGGCTTGCGCGACGTGCTGCATTCGCGGCGATGGTGGCGCGGCAACGGCGTTGCGGGAGATGAATTCGAGGCGGCATTCGCGGCCCAACTAGGCGTCCGCCATGTCCGCGTCGTCGCCAACGGAACGCTCGCTCTCGAACTCGCGCTTGACGCGCTCGGAGTGGAGCCGGGCGACGAGGTCATCGTACCGGCATGCACCTTCATCTCAACGGCTTCGGCGGTGCTGCGCATCGGCGCGTGGCCGGTGCCGGTGGATGTGGAGCGCACCACACTCAATATCGACCCGCAGGCCGTCGAGGCGGCGATCACGTCGCGCACGAAGTGCATTATTCCGGTCCACATGGCCGGGCATGCGGTGAACATGCCGGCGCTCCTGGAGATCGCCCGCCGCCACCGGTTGGTCATTCTCGAAGACGCGGCTCATTGTCACGGCGCCAGGGCGTTTGGAGCCGCGCT
This sequence comes from Hyphomicrobiales bacterium, assembly GCA_019243195.1. Lineage (GTDB taxonomy): Bacteria > Pseudomonadota > Alphaproteobacteria > Rhizobiales > Xanthobacteraceae > AP-16. The sequence continues at coordinate 23,564 of JAFAUQ010000163.1, read as the reverse complement.
CGGGGCGCTTGGCGAAGCTTCCATCTTCAGCTTTCAGGCCGGCAAGCTGCTGACCTGTGGGGAAGGAGGCGCGGTCGCTACAAACAATGCTGCCATCGCCGAGCGCACATTCGCGCTTCATTCATGTGGACGCCCCAAAGGCGATACCGATTACGTGCATCTCATGCCGGCCACGAATATGAGATTGACGGAATTCCAGTCGGCTATTTTGCGATGCCAACTGGCGCGTTTGCCCGAGCAATGTGCGCAGCGCGAAAAGTCGGCCCCGTTTTTTGAGGAACGTTTGCGCGACGCAGGGCTCGAGCCGCTCTCGCGCGAGCCCTATGTCGATATCCACGGCCGTTACATGGTGATGGCCTGGTTCGATCCTTCGGAATTCGGCGGGCGCGATGCCGGAGAAATTTCCGCGGAGCTCCGGAAACTGGGAATTCCGGCTTACCGCTGCTTTCCGGAGATCCATCGGAGCGGCATGTTTGCGTCCGACATTTTGCACAAACCCCTGCGCTCGAACCGATCGGCGCCCGCCTACGATCGCATCAACACCCCGGTTGCCGGGCAGGCGGCGCGCGAGGTCATCTGGTTCCATCACTCACTGCTGCTCGGGGATGAAGAGTTGCTGGCCGACATCGCGGCGGCGGTCGGTGATCTCCGTCAGCCCATGGCTCGGGCGCCGACTGTAGCGCGAGCGATCGCATAGGCGAACAAATGTCTGTCGAGCGCCGACTGGATGACGTGATTGCCGCGCTCGGCCGAGGTCGCCTCATACTCGCGGACCGGCGCGATGTTGCCGTGAGCCGGCTGTGGGAAGAGGCGTCCCATGGCAGCGACGGGAGTGCCGCGTGGCCTTGGCGATCGGGAGACCGGGTCATCCTCGCGGGTCCGCGCGGAGCGGAGCTCTTCCTCGCCGTTCTGGCGATCTGGAAGTCCGGCGGGGTTCCGGTCCTCGGTGCAAACGATGAGATCGCGGCGGAGTGGCGCGGCGAAACGGCGCTATGGCGCTGGTCGGACCGGGTCAAACTTTGCGACGGACCGCGGATCGACACGGCACCCGCCGCGGTCATTCATGCCTCCTCGGGCACGACCGGGCACCCGAAGCTGGCGAAGCGCTCGTTCGAAAGCCTGTTGGCCGAAGCCGAGCGTTACGTCGCGCGCTACTCTCTCGCAGCAGGACATCGCACCGTTCTCGTGGCGCCGATCGAACACTCGTTTGCGTTCGGGGCACTGTTGGGCGCGCTTGCGGGTGGCGGCTGTGCGGAGCTTTTCGACGTGGTGCATCCTCGGCGCTTAGCGCGCCTGCTGCATTCGGGCGGCGCCGACGTCGTTATCTTGACGCCGACCATCGCGCGCTTGGCGATCGAGGCCGCCGAGCCGAGTTTACAAATCCCCAAACGACCGCCGGAAACTGTGATCGCCGGAGCCGGGCCGGTGCCGGAGTCCCTCGATCACGCGTTCCGCCGCACTTTCGGTGTCGGGCTCGGCCGCAACTACGGCTGCTCGGAGACCGGGGCGACGTTCGGCGCGCCGCATTCCCTGCCGCAAGGGTGCCTTGGTCCGCCGTTCCACGGCGTTGGCATCAGGTCGCCGGGTGTCGGCGCCGGGCCCGAGGAACTGGTCCTGGAACTCGGCCACGAGATTTTGGGCATTGAAGGTCAGCCGCAGGCACCGTCGCTGAAGCAGGGAATTTGGCGGACCGGCGACATCGCCCGACTTGGCGAGGATGGGACGGTGGCGCTGCTGGGACGGATCGACGATCAGCTCAAGATCAATGGCCATCTCGTGGACGGAGGTCGCCTCGTCGACCGTGCGCGCCGGATCGAGCGGGTTAGCGACGCCATGGCGTTTGCGATACCGCGAACGGATCGTGCCGAGATATCCGACCTCGTGCTCGTGTGCGAAACCGACCATGTCCTCCCAGGGGAGATCGCCGGCAAGCTCGATCCGGCGACGAACGGCATGCCGGTGACGGTGCTGACGGTCGGCAACTTTCCGCGTGGTCCGGCCGGCAAGCCGGATCGCAAGGTTCTGGAACAACTGGCCCGCGTCCAGCTCGGTCGGAGCAGCCATGGCGCCGGCGACCGGCACGAGCGGCTCTGATGATCGCACAGGCCCTGCGGGAACGGATGCCTGAGGCGTGCGACAGCGTCGTCCTGCTTCCGCATTTCACGCCGCACCCAAAGGGCCTGCAGACCCTCGGCGGCCGCGTCGTGGAGCTTTCTGCGGAACAGCGCGAGCTTGCCGCCGCCTGCGAGGAGGAGCGTTCGCTTATCGAAATCGACTTGGACTTAAGCGCAGACAAGCAGTCGGCGCTCCAACGACTCCTTGCCGCCGGGTACCTGGTCCGTATTCCGCCGGCTTCGACCGGCGCTTGCGTCGGCGAGCGCGATTGCATCCTGTCCCCGCACGTCGATGATGCTGCGCTCTCGCTCGGCGGACTGATCGCGTCGCAGCGCGGCCGCCGTGCCGCGCCGCTGGTGGTGAATATTTTTTCCCTCCAATCGTATCAGACCGGGCTGCGGGTTCCGGCCGATCAGCTCGACGCCGTCGCACGCACCGAGGATGGACTCGCCGGGCGGATCACCGGATACGAGAGCTGTTCGCTCGGGCTGCGCGGCGCGCAGGATCGTCACGGCCTCGCCTTCGGCGCCGTAATGGGATGGCGTGAAACCGAGCTTCGCGCGCAGATGCACGTGCAGCGCGACGTCGACCAAGTGGTCGGGGCGGTTGTTGCGGCCACGCGCAAACCGGTGGGTCGCACGCCGATAGCACGGCTGTTCGCACCTGCGGCGATCGGCGGCCATGTCGACCATCTGATTGTCGCGCTCGCCGCCCCGCGCATCGCGGCGTTGCTGGCCATTCCGGCCGATCGCATCATCTTCTACGAGGACCTGCCGTACGCGGCCGCCGGAACGGCCGGCGGCATCTCGCTCGATGGTCACACGCCGCGGCTGAACGACATCACGGCTACGCTGGACGAGAAGCGGACGGCGCTCTCCGTTTTTCGCACACGGCTGCGTGCCACTCAGATCGATCTTTGCATCGGTCACGCGAAGCGGATCGCCGGGCGAAATAACGCGGCCGAGCGGTGCTTCGTCCGACCGAACGGGCCTTCATGATTTACCATCAACTCGTTAGCTATCCTGCGAGATCGAGATGAAACGATACCTCTATCATGACCTGATCATCGCCGGTAACTGGTGCAATCTGAAGTGCAGCTATTGCACCAGCGTCGAGGATGCCAACGCGTTTGGCAGCAACACCTCCGCCTCACACCGGCGACGCGGCGCCACGATCGCGCTCGCCGACGTTCTCGACATGGTTGACGGCCTGCGCCGGTATGTCGACGCGCCCGTCATCAAAGTGAGCGGCGGCGAGCTTTTTCTGCTTGCCAACGCGGTAGAACTGATCGCGGAGCTGTCGAGCCGCTACGCGCATGTGCAGGTGCTGACCAATGGCACCGAGGTCACGCCCGAAATCGTCAGCCGCCTTGCGCAACTCGGCAACGTGGGATTCAATCTCTCCCTCGACGGACATACGCCCGAGATGAACGCGATGCGGTGGCGCAGCCATCACATCGGCGCTCGCGTGACGGCTGCCTTCGCGGCGATGGTTAAGGAATGCGAGGTTCTTGAAATCACCTCGGTGATCAGCGACGCCAATGCGCCGGCGTTCCCGTCTTTCCTCGAGTTCCTGCAAAATAAAGAGCGCCCGATCATCGTCGTCCCCATACCCGTGAGGGGACCTCGGGCGGATGCCCTGTTTTCTCCGGCTGTGCGCGCGGGCTTCGCCGATCTTCTGCGCGGTATTCACCGCGTCTTTGCCGACGTGCTTTGCCCGCCGGCGTATCATTCGGCTCTCGCTGATTTTCTCGACGTCGAGCACGGCCGGCGGCGCCAGCGCTGCCACTTGGCGAATGCGGCGATTCAACTTTTCGATACCGGCGCAGTGACGCCCTGTCCGGTCGGCTGGACCGCGGAAATCGGGAACATGAAGAAGGACGGGCCCGAGGGCGTTGCCGCACAAGTCGGCGTGCACAAGATGTACGATTTGCTCACGCGTGAACGTCCGCGGGTGCCGGTGTGCCGGAACTGCTTCAGCCAGGCCGATATCGTCAATCTCTACATCGAGGGCGCGATCGACATCGCGGAGATCGCCCGGATGCCCTTGTTCCGCGCGCCGGCCGCTCAGGCCCGCCTTGTCGAACTTAAGGCAGCGGCGCGCCACGCGGCATAGATGACGGCGGCGAGGCAGCGAGCAGTCGTTCCGCCGCGTCAATCGTATCGCAGGTCGGCATCAGAGACAGCAAAACGAGGTCCGCAACCGCCGGCGGATTGGCAAAGGTTTCGCCTGCCTCGATGCCCATGTCGATCGCGACGTGGCGAGCGAGCCCGTCGGCGTTCCACCAGTCGTGCGCCAGGCAGTAACGCAGCGCCGCCGCCATTTTGGCGGGACTTGCGTGATATCCGCGGACCGACAAGGCCAATCGGCGCAGTCGTTCGCGCGCGTCGGGTGCCACGAGTTCCGCGCCATCGGCACCCGGCCCGTTCTCGCGCAGAATTACGACCGACGCCGCGCAAGCGACGACGCCGCGCAGAGTTTTGTCCTTCCGCAGATTGTCGGCCAGAAACAGCCGGCTGCGCACCGGGATGCTCGAGCGCGGATCGATCGCTGCCGCCAGCGATTTGAGTGTTGCGCCCTTGATCACGTTGACCGCGAACGCGTCGGCCACCTGAAACGGCACGTACGCCAATGCCAAAGCCATTCCCACCTGTTCGGCCGTCATCGCGCCGGCGGCCGAGCGCAGCCGCGGGCCCGCGGCATCGAGGTCGTCGCTGAGACGCAGGAGGCGGCACAAGGCCGGCCCGTCGGCCTGTCCCGAATCCATGGCTTGCGCGGCATCGACGAGCGAGCGCAGCTGACGGGAATCGGTCGACGTGATCGCGTCGCCGAACATGTGTCCGAGCGGTACGACCTGCTGCTTGGCGGCGAACTCCAGCAACATGCTTCGCCCCCACGCTCGCCTTTGCACGTCCACGCTGTCCTCTTGAGTTATGGCATCGTCTCGTAAAGGTTAGTCCATTTCGGCGGCATTCTTACAGCCTTTCCGTCTACCAGAGCCTGCGGCACGCCCTTCCATATCCGGCCTGCCTGAAATGGGATCTGCTATCGCAGTGCGTGACATTTTGCCTCGCTCACGACGTTATCTGGGATATTGGATCGCCGGCCAGAATTGAGCCAGCTCTTGAGTACACGGCCAAACACAAGCGCTGCATTCGCGAGTGGAACTCGGCGATGGCAGTTTTGGACTCCTGACGGGCACCTGGGCTGGCTTCCTGATGCAAACGCCACCCGTTCTCTCGCTGGCAACATGCGGTGCGCGGCTATTGCTTGGCGAGCATAATTGGAGTTCGGCTTCCTCGCGTGATACGCGAATTGTTGGCGCAGCCAACTCTCTCACGAGCTTGACAAGAGGCAGGCAGATTGCGCACACTGCTTATAAGTTCAACTTCGTCAAATGCACGCAAACATGTCCGGCCGCGCCCCGGCACCAGGGATGGCTTCGGGTCGAGGCGAACTCGCTGATCACCAGGAGAGCCGATAACGATGACTGTTTCATTTTCGCTGAGTCGACCAGAGAACAAAAATGAGGCTCTGACCAATCGGCTCTCAGGCATTCTCCGGCAGATCCTGATCGCTCGGAACGATCTCGCGGCCGATCGCGACGTCGCCTCCAGTACCTTTGCGGCGCTCGGCCTGACTTCGGTCGATTACCTCGAATTCATTTTGAACGTCGAGGCCGATTTGAATATCGACATTCCCGATGAGGCAATGCTGAACCCAGCCCTGTCTTCCGTCGATACCTGGGCCGCGTGGCTTGCGGACAATGCCGCGAGCCTGCAAACACCCGGGATCGGCGCCGCCTAGTCATGCCGGCCGAAGGACAAGCCCCGGGCACGCGGATCGCGCTCGTCGGGCCGAGAGAAGAGGCGTTCCTCGACAACGTCGATCTCGAACATCGCGAGACGATGCTGCGCAGTTATGAAGAGATCTGCGGAGACGTTGTCGCGTTCGGATCGGACTACACGATATCGCGTGAGTTTCTCGGCATCGGCTACTTGGCGGCGGTGCTGCGCCGTGAAGGGCATCTCGTCCGCGTGATAGGCGCCAACAATTCCGGTCTGGCGGACGATGTCGTGCTGACGGAACTGCTGACTTTTGGCCCCCGCGTCGTCGGCATTTCCGTGCTCTATGACCTGCAGCTTGCCAGCGCGATTATCCTGTCGAAACGGCTCAAAGCCGCCCTGCCCGGAGTGGTCATAGTCTTTGGCGGCCCGCTCGCGTCCGCCATCTCGGAACTGTTGTTGAGCACTTTTCCATTCATTGATTGCGTCATCGAAGGCGAAGGTGAATCGGCGCTCGCGCGGCTTGTCGAAGCCGTCGAAGTGGGGACCGAGCTAGGTGAAGTCCCGGCGCTGGTCCACCGCGGCGTCAACGGGATTGTGCGGAATCCGCGCGCCGAGCCACTCGACCTCGACTCTCTGCCGCATCCCTCGCGCGACGTGATCGAGGCGATACGCGCGCGCCGGCTTCCCGTGCCCAGCGCTTACTTGACGACCTCGCGCGGCTGCAAGGCCTTCTGCACTTTCTGCACCGTCCCCAATATCGTGCGCGGAATGAAAACGGGCGTGTACCGGATGCGCGATCCGGTCGACGTCGTGAGCGAAATGGAGTCGCTCGTCCGCGATCTCGGGGTCACGCGCTTTTACATGGCGGACGACAATTTTCTCGGCTACGGGGAGGACAGCAATCGGCGCATGCTGGGTTTGGCCGACGAGATCCTGCGCCGCCGTCTGCGAATCAATTTTCATGCGGAGTGCCGTGTCGACTCCCTCGTCCCTGACACGCTCGTCCGGCTGCGAGCGGCGGGATTCGATCAAATCCTGTTCGGCTTGGAATCGGGATCGCGGCGGACGCTCAAGCGCTGGGCCAAGGGGCAAACGGTCGAGCAGAACGAGGCCGCGATCTCGTTGGCTCGAAGCCTCGGTCTCGACATGATGCCCAGCATCATCCTGCTTGATTGGGAATCCGATCTTGCGGAGGTGGAAGAGACGATCGCGTTCATCGAACGCAATCAGTTGTATCGGAGCGGGCAACCGCTCTGGCTGGTAAATAAGCTCAAGGTGCACTGCGGCACGGCCGCGTCCCGGCGCTACGACAACGTTCACGGAAAACCGGTGCTGCCGGCAATCAGCGACGACGTCAGCATTCGCAGCTGGTGCGCCAAGGCCACCTATCAGGGAATTCCGATCGAGAACGCGCATGTGGCGGCGTTCTGGGGCGCCCTGAACGGCGCCGCCAACCGCTGGTCGGTGCTGCTGGACGAAATCGTGCCGCGCTTTCTCAAAGCGGCCCGGCAGGCCGCGCGCGGTGCCGACAAGGTCGAGCAGATCGAACTCGTGCGGCGCATCGCGATGTTCCGTCGTTCCATCGGCCCGTGGCTGGTAGAGTTGATGCGCCTGCTCATCGCGGAGGCAATGGAGCGCGAGCGACGGTGTGCTCCGGCTGGTGACTGGCGCGATTTTGCCGAGAGCTTCGTTGCCGAACGCGAGCGGCAGTTTTTCGCCGGTGGACTCGCGGAGTCTCTGCGCGAGCACGGCCGCCGCCGATGGTTCGGCGCTCCGGCAATCGGTTCTGGTGCATCCGCACAGGCGCTGATCGGCCAAACTCCGTGACGCCTTCCGCGGCCGCTGTCTCGGTCATCATACCCACGCGCGGCAAACCTGAGCGGCTTGTTCTCGCCCTCCACTCGCTGGTGCGGCAGGCAAGCGGCACCCTCGCACGCTTCGAGACCGTGGTGGTGGCGGATGGCCATGACAGCGGCGCCGCAGAGGCGATCCGGGGCATGGGGAACCTGCCGCTCGAAATCGAGCTCGTCGAAAGCGCGCGGATCGGTCAAGCCGCGGCGCGCAACCTTGGCGCCGCGCGGGCAAGCGGTGAAATTCTCGTCTTCATGGATGACGATGTTCTTCTCTCGCCCGATTATCTCAGGACGGTCGCGGCGATTTGCATTGCCCGATCCGACACGGTCGTGCGCGCGCCGGTCTACTTGCTGCGTTATCTCGCGGCATTCCGCGATCCCGAGACCGGTGTGCCGTACCAGGGACATCCGACCGGGTTGGTTGACTCGAAACTGGCGCACGAGCGCATCAGCCGCCGAATGATTCTGAGCGATTGGCCCGCCATCGCCCGGAGATGCCGTCATCTCAATCGCTTCGAGCGACTGGTGGCGCAAGTATTGCGCGAGCCCGCCCCGCGATTTCCCTGGCTCGGCTATTCGGGGTCCGGGGTGGGAATTGCCCGCCGCTTGTTCATGCAAGCCGGCGGCTATGACGAGGCCTTTGGCCTGATGTGGGGCGCGGAGGCTATCGAACTCGGATACCGACTGTGGCGGTCGGGAGCCGGCTTCGTGCAAGCCGAGGAGATCTATTCCGCGCACATGGATCATCCCCGCGGCGATTCCATCAACACCTTCGGGAAAAGCTTCGATCTGTTCTACGCGAAGCATGGCGATCCCGCGATTCGCGAGGTGCAGTCACTGATCGTCGCGCGCGATCGGCGTCCGACCGTGTCAGTGCCGGGCTGAGCGTGCGTCGAGCACAGCGGCGAGGTTGCGGACACCGCAGGAGAACATGTCTGGCTCGACCGCACAGGAGATGCGGATCCAGAAATCGTGGGTATCGGCGTCGTCATGATCGGCAAATACGGTTTCGGTGTAGAAGTCGATACCGGCCTGATCGTACGCGCTGACGACGAATTCCCATTCGCTCATTGCAGCATCCAGCTTGACGCAATGATTGAACCCGGACTTCAGATGTATGGCCTCGGTAATGTGAGGAGCCAAATCGCTCGAGAACATTTGCCAGTTCGCCCGGCAGATCTCGCCGACGCGCGCGAGGTCGCGACCGTAACTTGCGCACGCATCCGGCCAATCCAGGGCGCCGTCGAGAAAGCGCCATATGCCGTCCAGTCGGGAGAAATCGTCACTATAGGGGGCGAATGCCTGGAGATAGTGCCCGGCCCGTTTGACGGTTCTGCTGATTGTCCGAGCCTCCTGCCCGGCTTCGCATTTGCCGAGCGCGCGCAGCACGGCACGCAGGACCATGTCGGCAATCAGCGCGCTTGATCCGGCATTGACCGGGGACCACAGCAGCCGTTCATTGTACTTGCGAACGAAATCCACGACGGTCGGCGCCGCGACCATGTAGCCGGCCCGCAGTCCGGCCAAACTGCGCGATTTCGAGTAGCTGTTGATCCAGATCAGGCGCGGCGAAACAAAGGTGACGGCCCCGGCCGGAAATGGCGCGGGAAGATCACCTTCATCCGGGGCCGCCAAACTCGGCACTTCATCGAAAACCAGCCAGCAGCCGAACTCCTCCGCCATCTCGACCACTTGCTGCAGCTCGTGCGCCGTGAAGAGTTCGCCGGAGGGATTTGTCGGCTGCGACAGGACAACGATTGCGGGACGTTCCGTCGAAATGCGGTGGCGGACCTCCGCTACGCTCGGCAACAACCGCCCTCTCTCTTCCGAGCGGAGGATGCGATAGCGAATGCCCAGACTGTCGCAGATTGTCGAGAAGAAACTGTAGTTGAGACCAAGCACGAGAGCCGTTCGCGCTCCGGTTACTTCGGCGAGATAACGGAACGCACCCGCGAGGGCGCCGGTGGCGCCGACGGTCAAACAAATGTTGGCAGGTCCGATCGCGCCGAATGCGCTACGGCCGAGCCGCTCGTGCAGCTCAAAGCTGATCGCCGCGCCGATCCCCAGAGCACCACTGGGGGCCGAGTAGTTCTCGATCAGCCGCCGTTCCTTGAACTCGCGCCCGGCAAGATCGAGCAAAACTTCCGGCGCCTTGAGATGATTGACGCCGGATGACAGGTAAGAGACGCCGCCATGACGCTTGACCACCGCCAGCCGGCGCTCCGGGTCGTAGAAATACGCGTTCGCGCGTTCCAACGAGCGGTAAGTCATATCGGTACTCTCGCGTGCGTACCGGGTCGCAGGCCAGGCAGGTCGGCGCAACGCATGCGTGGCGCCACCAGGCTCGCTCGAGGTCCGTCTATCAATACCTCGGCGGGCCAGTCGTGTCCGAGGAAGGTCAGTGGACTGGCGTGCTTGCCGTAAGCGCCGCAGTTGGCGAAGACCACCAGATCGCCCGGGCGCAAATCAGAGGGCAGATCGACCGCACTCGCGAGTCTGTCGATGGGAGTGCACAGCGGGCCGGCCAGTTCTGTCGGTTCGAGCGGGGCGGCTGTGGGATTGCCGAGGCGCCACGCGCGTACCGGACGCCGCAGGGAGCGCATCGCGCCGGAGAGCCCCAGAGCGTGATGAACGCCGCCGTCGAGAAAAGCGAAGCGAACCCCGAATGACCGCTTAATGCTGATAACACGCGCTATGTAGAATCCGGCCGGTCCGGTCAGATATCTTCCCGATTCGACGCCGATCGTCGGGCGCCAATTGCCGAACCGGCCCTCCGGTTGACGAAGACCCAGGAAATAAGTCCGCAGCGGGGCAAGATCGAGCGGTCGGTCATCGGCGTAGAATGGCGCCGCAAAGCCGCCGCCGAAATTGACAAACTCGAGATCAAGCTGCGCGCGCAACTGAAGTGCCACCTGAGCGAAGGCATCGAATCGCTCGACCAGCTGCTCGGCCGTCGCGGATTGGGAAGACAGGTGGTGGTGGACCCCGATGATGCGCACGCGATCGACCTCATGCGCGTGGGCGACAACATGACGTAGCGTCTCATCGTCCATTCCGAACGGCGATACTCCACCCCAACCGCTGCGCCGTTCACCGCGAGCGTTGGGACCGAGATTGACTCTCAGAGCCACACGCGCGTGCAACTCACGCGATCGGCAGATGCTCTGCAACAGCTGCAGCTCATCCCAAGATTCGGCCTGCACGGCATAGATGCCGGCCATAACCGCCGGCTCAAGCTCGGCCTCCGTCTTGGCGGGACCGGAGAAAACGATTTTCTCAGGTGGGATACCGCACGCCAGCGCCAGGTCGAGCTCAGCCGCCGAGGCGACCTCGGCACCGAGGCCCATGCCGGCAAAAACGCCGATTACGCCTGGCACCGGATTGGCTTTAACCGCATAAAACAAAATGGCGTCCGGCGGAAGCGCATTGCGCAGCGACGTGACGGCGCAGCGCATCGCTGCGGCATCATAGAGGAACAGCGGCGTGCCATGCCGTTCGGCGAGTTTGGCGGCCTGCTGCTCATTCAGCACTCCGTTGCCGCAGCTCTCCCAACCGGGGTGATTGGAAGCGGACAAAACTGTCAAGTAATGTCCCTCCCGAAACTCTGAAACATGCCGAAGCGACTATTGTGCATGGGGGTGCTGCTGAGGATGAGCGTCACCATGGCGATGTCGCCATCCTAGTTGCGTGCAACCAACTGCGGCAGCCTCGTGCGCAGAATCTCCTCCGCTTCCTCGGCGATGCGGGTTACGACCTCGCCGGCCGGCTGAATGCCGTTAATCAATCCGGCCTCCTGCCCCATCGCCAATGAGCCCTCTTCGATATCGCCGGACCGGCGCGCCGCAATGAGTCCTTCGAGCGCCGCGGCCCGGTCTCGGCGCAAGGCCCATTCGCGGCCGGCCCACCGCTGGATAAAACGCCGCGGCCAGCACCGCCTCCGGCCTTGCAGGAGTTTCACACGACCTCAACATGCGCCCGATGGCCAGGCGCCGCTGCGAGACGCCGGTCGCGAGTGAGCAGCGGAGCATCGAGCGTTTCGGCGAGGGCGACGTAGACGGCATCGTAGGCCGTTAGATTTCGTCGCAAATCCCAAATACGCGGCAGAAGGAACTCATGGGGATATCGGCTCAAGGGAAAATCGGCGAGGTCAGCGAGAGCCATACGGCCACGTTCGGCGTCGATTTCGCCGCTCGCGGCATAGCGGCGGAGCACTTGTGCGACTTCGACATCGAGCAAATGAGGCGCATGTAACGTCTCTGAGGGGTCGAAGAGCCGCCTTTCCACTGCTTCCGCGTTCGGCCTGCGCAGGAGAGTTTCGAAGACCGCCGAGGCGTCAACAACGATCATTACCGTCACGTTCCGCGCGGACCGCTTGTGCTGGTTCCACCGTCAGGGTGACGCCCGGGCGCTGTTCCAACCGCGCGCGCAACTCATCAAGGGTCGGCCGCGCCGCTACTTGGCGAATCTCGCTCAGCAGGTAATCAGATAGCGACATGCCCGCGAGCGCCGCACGCGATTTCAGCTGGCGGTGCAGCCCGGCCGGCACATTGCGAATTTGAATCATCGTTGTCATGCGCAAAACATATGTGCATGTGATGCACATGTCAATTGCGCTGCGGCATGCGCGGCGTCGGCGTCGTCTACGTCCGCGCGACCACACGCCGCCACAGCTTCACCCAATCCCAGCGCGGTCGCCGCACCAGCAACACCACGGCGACCAGCACGAAGCCGAGGCCGAACTGCCAGAACTCCGGGCTCACCGCCGACAATCGATTTTCCAGCACCATGTAGAGCACCGCGCCAATGAAAGCGCCGTAGAGCCAGCCGGTGCCGCCGAGGATGAGCATCATCAGGACGCCGGCAGAACGCTCGAAGTCGAACACGCCGAGCGTAACGAAGCCGTTGGTCTGGGCGAACAGCGCGCCGGCAATGCCGGCAATCGCCGCCGCGATTGCGTAGGCGGTGACCAGCCGCCAATGCACCGGCGAGCCGAGCGCATGCATCCGCGCGACGTTCTCGCGAATGCCGGCGAGCGCCCGGCCGAACGGCGAATAGACGATGCGGCGCGCCAGGAAGAACAGCAAAAACAAAACCACGAGCGCATAAAGATAATAGGTGTGGCCGTAAAGATCATACTCGAACCTGCCGAGGAGGGGCGCGGGCACCACCCCGGGAATGCCGTCGTAGCCGCCGGTGAAATCGGGAACGAGGTTGCCGATCTCCTGCAGCATGATCGTGGTCGAGAGCGTGAGCACGAGCAAAGCGAGCCCGCGGTAGCGCAGCAGAATCCATCCGGACAGCACGCCGGCGACCGCCGCGCAGGCGGCGGCGGCGAGCAGGCCGGTGATCGGCTCGGTCCATTGCAGCCGCGTGATCAGCAAGCCCGCCGTGTAAGCGCCGATGCCGAAGAAGGCGGCGTGGCCCAAGGTAACGATGCCGGCAAAGCCGAGGATAAGGTCGAGCGAGAGCGCGAACAGGATCATGATCAGCGCCTGGCTGCCGAGCATCATCCGGTCGGGAAAAATGAAGAAGGCCGCGAGCGCGATCAGCCACGGCAACGCTTCGATCGGGCGCAAGCGGTGCCGTGCGGCGAGAAAACGCGCCGCGCGCTCGCGCGCTTGCGGCAGCGCGGCGGCCACGGTCGGCGCGAGGCTATCCGCGGCCATAGAGCCCCGCCGGTTTGATCAGCAGAATCGCGACCGCGACCGCATAGATGAAGAAACCGCCGGCGTCGGCATACAAATATTTGCCGGCGGTGTCGCAGATGCCGAGCACGAGCGCGGCGATCAGCGTGCCCCATAAGGTGCCGGAGCCGCCCACCGCGACCACCAGCAGAAAGAACACGAGATAAAGGATGGCAAAGCTCGGGGTGAGGCCGAACAGCTGGATCGCGAGCCCGCCGCCGAGCGCAGCAAGGCCACTGCCGAGCGCGAAGGAAATGCGGAACAGGCGCGCGACGTCGATGCCGATCGACTGCGCCATGCGGTGATTATCGACCGCGGCGCGGATCTTCGCGCCCAGGCTGGTGCGCTCGAAGCCGTACCACAGCACGGCGACCAGCACCGCGCCGATCACGATGATGAACACCCGGTAGGTCGGGAAGCTGCGGAAGCCGAGGTTGATCTCGCCGGTGAGATAATCGGGCATGCGCACGTGCTCCGGCAGCGGCCCGTAGAAATACGTGATTGCCGCGATCACCATGAAGGTGAGTCCGATGGTCATCAGCACCTGATCGAGTTCGCTCGCGCCGTAGAGGCCGGCGTAGAGTGTGCGCTCGAACAGGATGCTCACCGCGCCGATCGCGACCGCGGCGATGACGAGGGCGAGGGGGAACGGCACGCCGAAGCTCTGCGTCGCCGTCACCACCAGGTAGCCGCCCGCCATGGCGAAGGCGCCGTGCGCGAGGTTGACGAAGCCCATCAGCCCCATGGTGACGGAGAGGCCGACCGACACGATGAACAGGAACATGGCGTAGGCCACGCCGTCGAACAGAATGCTGATCGCGGTGTTGGCCATTTGCACTGGGTCGTCATTCCGGATCGCGGGCGAAGCCCGCGAGTCCGGAATGACGAGCGGGGGATTTGTTGCTCAACTCACTGCCCGCAACGCCCGACTTTGAGCACCTTGCACTCATCCTTCACGTCCGGGAAGGTGGCGAGCACCTTCACGCCGAGCTTGCCGTCCGCTTTCTTGACGACTTCCTCGGCGTGCTCGGCCTGCACCACATCGCGCGTCTGCGGATCGACTGCAATGTGTCCGCGCGGGCCGTCGGTGGACCAGCCCTTGAGCGTATCGACCACCTTAGTGCCGTCGTCGAGATTGCCATTGAGCGCCTGCACCGCGTGAAAGATCGCAGCCATGGTGTCCCAGCCGGCCGCCGACATGAAGTCGGGATAGGAGTCCGGGCCGTAGGCTGCGTGCCACTCTTTGATGAAGTCCTTGTTCGCCGGGTTGTCGTAGTCGTCGGCGTAGTGCCCCATCACGATCAGGCCGACGGCGGCATCGCTCATGCGTGCCAGCTCATAATCGGGGATCAGGTCCATCGGGCCGATCAGCTTCACGCCGGCCTCGCGCATTTTCAGCTCGCCGTAGGTCTTCATCACGCCGGCCGCGTGCGCGCCGGAGGGCACGAACACGTAGAAGCAATCGGGGTGCTCGTCCTTCACCCGCTGGAAGAACGGCGTGAAGTCCGGCACCTGGGCGGGATTACCCATGCGCACTTCGTCGACCACCTTGCCACCCGCTTTCTCATACGCGGTCTTGAACGCGAGCACGCTGTCCTGGCCGGGCGGGAAGTCGGTGTAGCCGGCGGCCGCGGTCTTGCAGCCGAGATCCTTCGCCGCGTAGGTGCCCATCGGATAGGCCGGGCTCCACATGCTGAACGAGAAACGCACGATGTAGGGCGAGAGATTGGTGATCCAGGCGGTGCCGGCGTTGGCGATGAGCATCGGCACCTTGGCCTGGGTCGCGAGCGGCGCCGCCGCGATCGCCGAGGGGGAGAACACGAAACCGGTGACGATTTTCGCCCTGTCGTTGGTGACGAGCTCGGTGACGACGGTGCGGGCGTTGGCGCCGGACGGCGGGCCTTCGTCGCGCTTGACGAGCTCGATCTTGTGGTCGCCGAGGTCCTTGGCGTGGAGCTTGAGATAAAGATCGAACGCCTTATCGATCTGGTTGCCGAGCGCTGCGTTGACGCCGGAATAGGGCAGCACGACGCCGACCTTGATGGTGTCGGCCGATGCCGCTGCGGTGAAACCGAGCGCTAACGCCGCGGCAAGTGCCGCCGAAAACTTCATGATGTTCTCCCTGGAACGCGTTCGTCGTTGGTCTTTCCAGTCCCCCGCGAGTGTCCAACGCGGGAACCACTTACCGGCAGTATAAAAAATGCAGCTGCGCCAAGGCAACGAAGGCAAGGTCGCAGGCCCTTTATTGGAGCATGATCTTTTCCGAAAACCGGTAGCCACTTTTCGGGATCATGCTCGTATGTCCGGCTGACGACGCGCCCGGAAGCACTTATATGAGCGTCATGAGCGACCGTCCGACGCCGCCGGAGCGGCCGAAATCCGAGCCAGAGATCATCCCGCCCGGCGAACCCGGACCGCGGCCGCGCGGCGCGACCTGGGTGTGGACTTCCTCCGGCCGCGGCCAGGGCCGTACCGTGCATTTCGAAACGCGCGGGCCGCTGACGCTTTTTACGGCGCTGCTGATGCTCGGCCTCGGCTCGGCGGTCGTGCTCGCGCTCCTTCTCGGCCTCGTGCTGCTGTGGATTCCGGTGAGCATCGCGATCGCGGCCGCGATCCTGTGGTCGTTCCTCCGGCGCAAATAAACCCTGACTACTACGCCTTCCGGTGCTAGGCTTCGCATCGGAGGACCATCCCATGCACAAGCTGGAAATGCCCCAATGGGCGACCGCCGTCGCGCTCGACCGACGCGGCAAGGCGCACATCTATGAGAACCTCGACCCGCGCAAGACGGCACTGGTCGTGGTCGATTTGCAGAACGGCTTCATGGACGAGGAGGTGGCGATCGCCTACGTGCCGACGGCGGTCGAGATCGTCCCCAACGTCAACAAGCTCGCAACCGCGGTGCGGCGCACCGGCGGCAAGGTCGTGTGGATCAAGATGACGTTCGACGAGGCGACCGTCGCCTCATGGTCGGAATATTTCGACATGCTCACGCCGGCCAAGCGCGCCCGCGCGCTCACCAACATGGCGCCGGGCACGCGCGGTCACGACCTTTATCCGACCCTCGAGGTCAAGCCCGAGGACGCGATCGTCAACAAGACCCGGTTCAGCGCCTTCGTGCAGGGCTCGTCCGAGCTGCCGGAACTGCTGCGCGCGCAGGGCTACGACACGGTGCTGATCACCGGCACGGTCACCAACGTGTGCTGCGAGTCCTCGGCGCGCGACGCCATGATGCTCAACTTCAAGACCGTCATGGTGAGCGACGGTAACGCCGCCCGCACCGACGCCGAGCACAACGCGACGCTCGCGAGTTTCTACTCGGTGTTCGGCGACGTGATGGACACGGATCATTTGATCCGCTGCCTGGAGGCGAACGCGCAACGCCGGTCGGCGGCGGCGTAGATTATTTCCCTGTCATTCCGGGGCGCCGCGTAGCGGCGAGCCCGGAATCCATGAACACCGGCCGAGCAACATGGGAGTGGTCCGTGTTCATGGATTCCGGGCTCCCTCGCTTTGCTCGGGCCCCGGATGACGACGGAGAGAATCGCCGCTCAGCGCGTAATTTCCAAAAGCTGTCCGTATCCCGAAATTGGTGCCCGCACGCCGGCGAGGTGGAGCGCGCGCCACATCATGGCGGAGGCGGCGGAGATCGCCGGCTTGCCGAGGTCTCGCTCGAGCGTGTCGAGGATCGAAATCGTCGGCATGCCGCTGCCGCTCAGGAACACCGCCTCGACGTCATCCTTGTCGATGGCGCGCCCGAGCCGATAGGCACGCTCCGGCGTCTCGTCGTAGATGTTCGTGACGCCGTCGAGCCGGCCGTGGCTCACCACCGCAAAGCCGTGCTGCTCCAGCAGCGCCTTGCCTTTGAGCGTCGTCTCCTCGCCGTAGGGCGTGCCGAGGGCGATCCTGCGCACGCCGAGCGCGCGCAACGCTTCGAGCACGCTCGCGAACGCGGTCTCGACCAGCGTGCCGCATTGCTCGGAGAGGCGCGCGACGAGCTCGGCTTCCTTCTGCGGGCCCAGCGTGTAGCTCGTCGCGGTGTGGGAAAGCATGATGACGGCGGGCTTGACCATGGCGAGCAGCGCGGCGCTCTCGGCCATGTGCGCAACCATCGTTTGGTTGCGCTCCTCCTGCCCGGCGTGGCTGCCGGTCTCGCCATGGGCAACGAGGCGCGAGAAATGCACGGTGACGCCTGGCGGCGCGAGCGCGATCATCTCGGTCTCGACCGTCGGGTTTCCTGGCGGCACCAAAAATCCGAGCCGCGCCCGCCATCCGGCCATTGAGGACTCCTCGCTTTTTGTCAGGCTAAACTATACCTAGTGTCCCGATTCCGAAGTTCGCCCGATCTTGCCGCACGTTTTGAGGCGAACTTCGGAATCGAAGGACACTAGCAAATCTATAATTCTAGTGCCGCTTTGAACCCGAAGTTCGCAATCGGACTCGCGGCAACTGTGGTGCGAACTTCGGGTTCGCGGCACTAGGAGACGCCCATGAACGAACAAACCCCGGAAAAATCCACCGTCGCCAGCCGCTCGGGCATCAAGCCGGAATGGCTCGCGCTCCATCGCGAGGACATCCTCGAGCCGGCGCTCGAGATCGTCGACCCGCATCATCACCTGTGGGACTTCGCGCGCCACCGCTATCTGCTGCACGATCTTCTCGCCGACACCGGCAGCGGCCACAACGTCACGCAGACCGTGTTCATCGAATGCACCGCCTGCTACCGCGCCGATGGCCCGGCGGCGCTGCGTCCGGTGGGTGAGACCGAGTTCGTCAACGGCATTGCGGCGATGGCGGCGAGCGGCGCCTACGGGCCGATCCGCGTCGCCGCCGGTATTGTCGGCTTTGCCGATCTCACGTTGGGCGCCAAGGTCGAGGAGGTGCTCGCCGCGCACATCATCGCGGGCGGCGGACGCTTCCGCGGCATCCGTCACGCCGCCGGCTGGCAGGACAAGACGCCCGAGGTGCATAATTCCCACACCGATCCGCCGCCGCACCTCTACCGCGACCACGCCCAATTCCGCGAAGGTTTCAAGGTGCTCGGCCGCATGGGCCTCGTGTTCGATGCTTGGCTCTATCATCCGCAGATCGACGACCTGATCGACCTCGCGCGCGCGTTCCCGGACCAGCCGATCGTGCTCGATCACGTCGGTGGGCCGCTCGGACTCGGCTGGTATGCTGACAAGCGCGCCGAAATCTTCGCCGAGTGGAGCGGCCGCATCGCCGAACTGGCGCGCGCGGAGAATGTTTATATGAAGCTCGGCGGGATCGGCATGCGCATCAACGGCTTCGCCTTCCACCATCGCGAGCGGCCGCCGTCCTCGCAGGAACTCGCCGACGCGTGGCGGCCCTACATCGAAACCTGCCTCGCGGCGTTCGGGCCCGAGCGCTGCATGTTCGAGAGCAACTTCCCGGTCGACAAGCTTTCCGGCAGCTATGCGACCTACTGGAACGCCTTCAAGCGGCTCGCCGCCGGCGCCTCGGCGCAGGAGAAGGCGCTGCTGTTCCGCGACACGGCGCGGAAGTTTTATAAGTTGTAGGAGTGCCCAAAAACGCGGATGGCCGGGGCTTAGCCCCGGCCATCTCTACGCCCCATCCTCCGCGCCGATGCGCGGGTCCAGTCCCCCGCCGGTCCAAGTCCCCGCTCACAGCCTGATCGGAACCGGTGTTCCCACTCCCGGCCGATCACGCCGCATCAAACAAACTATTCGTATCGACCGCCGTGCTTCTCCAGCCACTTCGGGCCGGGGCCGCGCATGTAGTGCAGCTCGGGCCGATACGGGTGCAGCATGTCGTGCGTCCGCGTCTTGAGCCGCACGGTCGCGGCACCGAGATGCGAGGCCATCACGCGCCGCTGCAGGCTGATCAAGCCGAGCGCGGCGCAGATCGCAGCTCCTACCACCAGCGTTTCGATCGCCATTTTGTCCCCCCGATAGTTTGGACAATTCAGGCGAGCGGGAGGCTACTCCGGTTGCCGGCCGAATGCTGTGACATCGGCGCCACAGTTGGGAAAAAGCGACTCCTGTGACATATGGGCCACACGTCATTGCGACCCTCGCGAAAGCGAGGGGAAGCAATCCAGGCCTCCCGTGACGGCCTGGATTGCTTCGTCGCGCCTGCGGCCCTCCTCGCAATGACCTCGTTTGGCTTCCGTCGTCCGCGCCCTGTAGTCTGCGCCTATGAATCATCAGCAAACGTCGCTGTCCTCCGCGCTCGCTGCTCGCCGCTTCGCGCTGACGGCGGAAATCGCGCCCCCGCTTTCGGGCGAAGCGGACGACGTGATCCGCCTGGCGCGGCCGCTCAAGGGGCTCGTCGACGCCGTCAACGTCACTGACGGGGCGGGCGCGCGCGCCCACATGGGCGCCTCGGCCGCGGCCGCGATCCTCGCGCGCGAGGGCATCGAGCCGATCCAGCAGTTCACCTGCCGCGACCGCAACCGCATTGCGCTGCAGGGCGACCTGCTCGCTGCGGCGGCGCTCGGTGTGCGCAACCTGCTGCTCTTGCGCGGCGACGATCCCACCGCCGGCGACCAGCCGGATGCCAAGCCGGTGTTTGATCTCGACACGGTCGGGCTGCTGACGACCGCCGCCGCCTTGCGCGACCGCGGGGAATTGCCATCGGGCCGCCAGCTCAAGCAACGGCCCCTGTTCTTCCTCGGCGTCGGCGACGTGCCGATCGATCCGCCGCCCGGCTGGGCGCCGCATTCACTGAGAGCGAAAGTCGACGCGGGCGCGCAATTCGTGCAGACGCAGTTCTGCATGGATGCCGGAATCGTGCGGCGCTACCTCGCCCGGCTCGCCGAGCACGGGCTCGTGCCGCGGCTCGCGATCCTCATCGGCGTCGTGCCGCTCAAGTCGGCGCGCTCGGCGCGCTGGATGCGCAAGCATCTGCCGGGCACGATCATTCCCGATGCGATTATCGCGCGGCTCGAAGGTGCGGCCGACCCGGGAGCGGAAGGCCGCCGCGTGTGCGTCGAGCTGATGCAGGAACTCGCGGAGATTCCCGGCGTCGCCGGCGCGCACGTGATGGCGCCCGCCAATCCCGAGGCGATCCCGGAGGTGCTGACGGAAGCAGCAAGTATGAGGCGGACGAGCTGAACGTGGCGCACGATTTCTCGCAGCGGCGGAAGCCGCGGTTCAAGCTGCCGCCGGGCGCGTGCGACGCGCACAACCACGTCTTTGGCCCGGCGGCGAAATTTCCCTACGCGCCGGAGCGGCGCTACACGCCCGAGGACGCGCCGAAGGAGGCACTCGCGGCGCTGCATGCCCACCTCGGCGTCGAACGCGCGGTGATCGTGCAGGCGAGCTGCCACGGCAAAGACAACCGCGCCATGCTCGACGCGATCGCCGACGCGCCCGACACACGACGCGGCGTCGCGATGGTCGACGATGGCTTCACCGACAAGGATTTGGCGGCACTCGACCGCGGCGGCGTCCGCGCCGTGCGCTTCAACTTCGTGCGCCACCTCGGCGGCACGCCCGACATGGCCGTGTTCCATCACGTGATCGACCGCATCAAAGGGCTCGGCTGGCACGTGGTGCTGCACATCGATGCTCCCGACATCGTTCCGCTCACCGCCATGATGAAACAATTGCCGCTGCCATTCGTGATCGATCACATGGGCCGGGTCGAAGCCGCGGTAGGGACGCAGCAGCCGGCGTTCCGCGCGCTGCTGGAATTGGCCAAACGCGAGAACTGCTGGATCAAGGTGTGCGGGTCCGAGCGGATTTCGCCGCCACCTTATGCGACCGCGGTCCCGATCGCGCGCGCGATTGTCGAAGTGATCCCCGATCGCGTGCTGTGGGGCACCGACTTCCCGCATCCGAACCTCGAGCATGAGGCGGACGAGGCGGACCTCGTCGATCTCGTCCCGCAGTTCGCCGTCACCGCCGAGGCGCAGCGTAAGCTCTTGGTCAATAATCCGGCACGCCTCTACGGGTTTGCGTAGCCCGCATGGAGCGAAGCGGAACTGCGGGAATCCCGGATTTCCGCCCGCTTCCGCGGGCGTTCATCCGGGCTACAATGGCCACAACAAACATCGGGGAGGAATCGGGGTGAAACCCGCGCCGTTCGATTACGCCAGGGCACGCTCGGTCGAGCACGCGGTTGAATTGCTCGGCCGCGAGGGCGCGCGGCTGCTGGCGGGCGGGCAGAGCCTGATCGCCACGCTCAACATGCGGCTGTCGCACCCGAGCCTGCTGGTCGACATCAACGAGGTCGCCGGCCTCGACCGACTCGCGCGGCGCAACGGCCACATCGAGATCTGCGCGCTGGTACGTCTCGCTCAGGCGGAGCGTTCGGCGGAACTCGTGCAAGCCGCGCCGCTCATTGCCCGCGCGCTGCCGCACATCGGCCATCCGGCGATCCGCAACCGCGGCACCATCGGCGGCTCGATCGCCTTCGCCGATCCGGCGGCCGAACTGCCCGCGTGTTTGCTCGCGCTCGACGGCGAGGTCGAGATCGTCGGGCCGGCGGGAAAGCGCACGGTCAAGGCCGACGATTTCTTCCAGGGTTTGTTCGAGACCGCGCTCGGCCCGTGCGACGTGCTTATCGCCATTCGCCTGCCGGCGGCGACGCGCGACAACCGCGTCGGCTTTGCCGAACTGGCGCGCCGGCACGGCGACTACGCCATGGTGGGCCTTGCGGCGGCCGCGCGCGCGAGCGGAACGAAGCTCGCCGACGTGCGGCTCGCGTTCTTCGGCGTGGGAGCGACGCCGGTGCGCGCGCGCAACGCGGAGGCGGCGCTGGCGGCGGGCGACGTTGAGGCCGGCGTGAAAGCGCTGGCGCAGGACCTCGGTCCGCCCGACGACGTGCTGGCGACCGGCGCGGTGAAGAAACATCTCGCCGGCGTGCTGCTGCGCCGGGTCGCGCGGCAACTCAACGAGGCGCCGCCATGAGCGCGCACGAGATCACGCTCACCGTCAACGGTGAAGAGGTGCGCGAGACCGTGGAACCGCGTACGACTCTGGTCGATTTCCTGCGCGACACGCTCGGCCTCACCGGCAGTCACGTGGGCTGCGAGCACGGCGTGTGCGGCGCTTGCTCGGTGCGGCTCGACGGCGCCGTGGTGCGCGGCTGCCTCACGCTCGCGGTTCAGTGCGACGGGCATATGGTCGAAACCATCGAGGGCGCGTCGGATTCCGGCGCGCTCGCCGATTTGCAGGAAGCGTTCCGTACCCGCAACGCGCTCCAGTGCGGCTATTGCACGCCGGCGATGCTGCTCACCGCGGCCGAGCTGCTCGCCGCCGGCGGCGTGCCGAGCCGCGCCGCCATCCGCGAACACCTCTCGGGCAACTACTGCCGCTGCACCGGCTATCACGCCATCGTCGACGCCGTCGAAGCGGTGGCGCGCGCCCGTGCGGGAGCAACGTCATGAACGACCGCGACCTGCCGGCCGGCCTGACCGCCCTCGACCGGCCCAATTCCTACATCGGCCGCTCGGTGCCGCGCCCGAACCTCGCGCGCCTTGCGCAGGGCCGCGGGCAATACGTCAGCGATGTCGTTTTGCCGCGCATGGCGCACGTGGCGTTCGTTCGGTCGCCGCATGCCCACGCGCGCATCAAACAAATAGGTACCGATGCGGCGAAGCGTGCGCCGGGCGTGATCGCGGTCGTCACCGGTGCGGAGCTGGCGAAGGTGTGCACGCCGTGGGTCGGCGTGCTCACCCACCTCAAGGGCATCAAGTCGGCGCCGCAGCACGCGATCGCCGTCGAGCGCGCATGCTGGCAGGGCGAGGCGGTCGTGGCCGTGGTAGCGCGCACGCGCGCGCTCGCCGAGGACGCGGCCGAGCTGGTCGAAGTTGAATATGAGGAGCTGCCCGCCGTCACCGACGCCGAGACCGCGCTCGACAAGGCAACGCCGGTGATCCATCCGGAACTCGGCGACAATCTCACGTTCGAGCGCACGCTCGACGCCGGCGAGGTCGACAAGGCGTTCAAGCAATCCGACGCTGTCGTCGAGACGACATTTCTGTTCGGCCGTCACACCGGCGTGACCAACGAGCCGCGCGCGGTAGTGGCCGATTGGAACGAGGGCGCGCGGCGGCTGACCGTGCATCACGGCACCCAGGCGCCGCACATGATGCAGAACATTTTCGCCAAGCATCTCGGCCTGGCGGAGCATCA
>JAFAUQ010000246.1 GCA_019243195.1 Hyphomicrobiales bacterium | reverse complement strand
AAGCGACTGTTCGGGTTCGATGGAACGGCGGACGGGGCACCGAGCTGAGGGACGGGCTTATTAGCCCTTGGATGACACGGGCTCCCATCCGCCACCGCACCGGTCAATCTAACCGGTTTGGTGATTCGTAAGTTACAAGGATGACGTCGGTGTTGTTTCTGACCGTCCCTTGAACAGAGAGTGCAATAGTCACTCAAGCATGGGCCTCGCCAACCACCCTGATGCGTCCGCGGGCGCGATTGCGCGGCTTCGTCCTCACAATGATCTCTACGTCCTGGCCAAGTGCGGTCAGCAGCCGCATCAAGCGGTCGCTGGAAAAGTTCGCCAATCGGCCGTTGAGCACGGCGGAAACTTTCGGCTGATCAATTCCCATCAGGGCTGCCGCAGAGGCTTGAGTGAGCCTTCGCCTGCCGATGATCTGCCGAATTTGGCTAGCCAGTTGGGCCTTGGTGAGTTCTTCTTCCGGCTCTGGGAGCCCCAAGTCCGCAAATACATTGTCGCTGCCCACGGTCACCGGGATTTCGGTTTTTCCCTTTTTGGTCATTTTTCCGGAAATATGCCTGTTCCGGCATAAACGCAAGCCATCGTCCCGAAGCCGGGCCATGGCCGGTTCAGCCCCGGCCACAAGTGTGTCCTTTTGGCAACGCCGTAAGTAAATTTGGGCGAAAGGGGCGACTGGTCGCATTTTTTTGCCTTATTAGGAATTAGGGATGCGTACGGCGGCGCCGAGATGGTCATGGCGATGCCGGATTGGGAAGCGAAGAAACCGCGGGGGAAAGTTATGCGCGCGCGTGGGACAGGGGTCGTCGTTGCGGGGTTGGCCGCGCTGATGCTTTCGGGCTGCATGGGAGCCGGCCAGCTGTCGCCGACAAGCGATGCCGGATGGTCGCCGCGGGACCGGCAACTGCTGGCCAACACGCCCTACGCGAAGGCGTCCATCCCGCAGGAATATCAGCGCCACATCGTCGACTACGACCGGCACGAAGCGCCCGGGACAATCGTCGTCGATACCGGCAACAAGTATCTCTATTACGTGACGGCCAAGGGCAAGGCGCTCCGCTACGGCGTGACCGTCGGCGAGGAAGGACAATCCTGGTCGGGCGTTGCCCGCGTCGGCAGCAAAACGGAATGGCCGTCGTGGACGCCGACGGAAGGCGAGAAGCAGCGGCTCGGCCACCTGCCGAATTACGTTCCCGGGGGTAACGCCAACCCGATGGGAGCGCGGGCGCTCTATCTCTTTGCCGGCGGCCGCGATACGCAGTACCGCATCCACGGCACGAACCAGCCGGAATACATCGGCCAAGCGATCTCCTCGGGCTGCATCCGCATGACCAACGAGGACGTGATCGACCTCTACAATCGCGTGAAGGTCGGGACGCCCGTCGTCGTGTTGCCGGCATCGGGCTCTTCGGTGCGCGTGTCGGACAACTCGATACGCTAAGACCACTCGCACAAATTTCTGTCTCAATTCGGAACAGCGGGATGACTAAAAGTCATCCCGCTTTAGTCACGGTCACGCCTAAAATCCTGAGCAAGCTCGTCGCCGCCGGTTCTGTTGGCGGGAGGCGTCGCATGGTCAGGTGGCATCGCAGCCCAAGCTTATGTGTCGAGACGGCGGTCCATTACGAACATCAGGCGGAACGCGCGGGCGACCCGGTCGCGCGGCAGAAGTTTCTCGACTTGGCCTTCGAGTGGCGAAAGTCAGCGGTGATCTACGAATCCGAGGAGGTCGGCATCGTTCCCTCGGAAGCGAGTGGTGAGCCCGACAACATCGAGCTGATGCAATCGCCGTCGGAGTAGGAAGGGCTGAAGGATGGCAGGCGCGTGGCGCCGCGTGCATTGTGGCGGACGGAGCCTATTGTCGCGAAAATTCGCCCGAACCAATGGTTTACGAAGTGTTGCCAAAACGCCTCACAAGAAATTTTTTTAATTCTCGGTCCGCACCAACTTTGCCGCATTTGGCATATTGTATGAGACACTGACTCGGGGACGGGCGCGCCGGGGGGCGCGCATAAAAAACAGCGGGGACGGGAAATCTTGATCCGCGTGGGTGATGTGTCGGTCGCCGCCGGCGTTGCGGCGCTGACGGTAATCGGTTTGTGCGCCTGGACTCTGCGCGGCAGCGACCCTGCCGATGCCGCAGCGCGCGCAGGAAATACGGGCCTTTCCGTTTTCGGCACGGTGCATCCGCGGCTGCTGAGCTACGGGACCGACTCCGCCGAGGCCGATATTCCGCGCAAGCCGCGCGTGCAGCTAGCGAGCCTCGATACATCCTTCGACTCGCGCTTCGCGACGGCCGATGATTCGGCCGCCTCACCCGCCAGCCGCTCGGCTTTCCCTTCCGCTTCGTTCGAAGATCGCTTCGGCTCTCCCAATCCGTCGAAATCCGTCCGCGTGCGCACCGTCTCTGTCGCGCCGTCCACGACTGGCTCGATTGATCTGACCCCGGCACCGACCGCAGGCGCTGCGGCTCCGAATCGCGCTCCGCGTCTCGCGGCGGCCGTGCCGCTTCCGCGCCCCGCGCCAAAGCCGGCGACCGCGCAGATCCGCTATCGCGTGGCGAGCCTCACCGAGACGGCGGTTCCCAGCAGCGCCTACGCGCCGGCCGAGGCCGATGCGCCGAAGGAATCGAACCCGCTCACGGACGATCCTACGCACACCGCGATCTACGACATCTCCGCGCACACGGTTTACATGCCGAGCGGCGAGCGGCTCGAAGCGCACTCGGGCCTCGGCGGCTACATGGATGACACGCGGGCCGTGAACTTAAGAAAACGTGGGCCGACGCCGCCGAACGTTTATAATCTCAGGCTGCGCGAGAGCCTGTTCCACGGCGTGCAGGCGATCCGTCTCGTTCCCGTCGACGAGCACAAGATGTACGGCCGCGACGGCATCCTCGCCCATCCGTTCATGCTCGGCGCCAACGGCGACTCGAACGGCTGCGTGTCGTTCAGGGACTATCCGGCCTTCCTGAAAGCCTACCAGCGCGGCGAGGTCACGCGCATGGTCGTGGTCGAGCAGCTCGACGATCCGCCTGGCGGACGGACCGCCGGCGATTGGATCTCGGGCACGCTGAAGAAGCTGTTCGGCCGCTCGTGATCGCGTAGCGCGCCTCTAGGCTCAAACCACCACAGACAATAGCGTCAGGCCGTCGCGTTCACCGTCGAGGCCTGCTCGGCGATGTACTGCCATAGGCGCTGTGCAATGGGGCCGTGCGGCGCGTCACGACGGCGTGCTGCGACCAGTTCGGCCCTGCCGCCTTTGAGGTGCTTTCCGCTGATGGCGAGGAGGCGCCCCTCGCGTAGGTCTTGCTTGATCAGATGGCGCGGCATGTGCCCCCAGCCCATGCCCTGCAGGATCAGCTCGCGTTTCATCAGCTGATCGCTCACCGTCCAGCTGCGCGCACCCTCGACCAGGAAATACTGGCCGCGTGGCGTGCGACGGGCGCTGTCGCGGATAACGCATTGGACATAGTCGCGCATCGCTTCCGGCGTGATCGATTTGGTTATCGGGA
The DNA here is from genome assembly GCA_019243195.1 of Hyphomicrobiales bacterium. Lineage (GTDB taxonomy): Bacteria > Pseudomonadota > Alphaproteobacteria > Rhizobiales > Xanthobacteraceae > AP-16. The sequence goes on along the minus strand of JAFAUQ010000246.1, from coordinate 4,281 downwards.
AGCGCAGGAAACCCGGCGCGACCACCGGCACGATATCGACTTCTAAGAGATCGATGAACTCGAGACTGGGATCGCTTTTGTCCACGTGATGAAGGATGAGATCGGCCTCGCCCTCCTCGAGCCGCTCCCAGGGGCCGGCGATTGCCTCGAAGTGCAGGTTGAGCCGGGTGCCCGGGCAGCCATCGAAAAAGCGGCGCAGCAGCCCGAGCATCTGCGGGAGCGGGCACAAGTCGCCGATGACCACATCGAGCTCGCTCTCCTCGCCCATGGCGAGCGCGCTCGCGTGGTTCTTGAGCGCGCGCAGTTCGGCGAGGAACACGCGGGTGCGCTGGTGAAAAGATTCGCCGGCCGGCGTGAGCTTCACGCGATAGCCGCTGCGGTCGAACAGGCTCAGGCCGACCTGGGCTTCGAGATTCTTGAGCGCCAGGGACAGGGTGGGCTGCGAGCGCCGCATCTTCTCGGCCGCGGCCTGAAAGCTTCCCTCGGCGACGACCGCGTCGAAGCACAGGAGCTGGTGGAGCGTCATGTCATTCATAGGGTAATCCTATAGAGATGATCGAAATTACATTCTTTTTATCAATAAAGGTGGCGCTACGCTAGCCCTGGCACCAAACAGGGAGGCTTTGCCATGCGCGCCATTGTCATCACGCGTTACGGGGGTCCGGAAGTCCTGGCGATCGAGGAGCGCCCGGATCCGGAGCCGCGGCCCGGTCATGTTCTGATCGACGTCAAGGCGTTCGGGCTCAATCACGCCGAGATCTACTTTCGCCAAGGGGCATGGGGCGATGTCGCCGAGATCAGCGGCATCGAGTGCGTCGGGCTCGTGCGGCACGATCCCGACGGGCGACTGGCGCCCGGCCGCAAGGTCGCGGCGGTCGTCGGCGGCATGGGGCGCAGCATCAACGGCAGCTACGCCGAGCAGGTCAGCGTGCCGGCATCGAACGTCGTGCCCCTAGAAAGCGAGCTGCCCTGGGAGGACCTCGCGGCCATTCCCGAGTCCTACGCGACGGCGTGGACGAGCCTCGTCGGAATTATCAAGCTCGCAGCTGACGAGACCGTCGCCATTCGCGGGGCGACGTCGGCGCTCGGGCAGGCGGCGGTCAACATCGCCCGGCAGGCAGGCGCCCGTGTGATCGCAACGACGCGCAACGTCGGGCGCGCGCCGCTGCTGGAGGCGCTCGGCGCCAAGGAGATCGCACTCGAAACGCCCGACCTTCCCAGGCGCATCCGCGAACGCCATCCGCGCGGCATCGACGCCGTGCTCGACATCGTCGGCAACACCACGGTGCTCGATTCACTGGCCATGGTGACGCGGGGAGGACGCGTTTGTTTGGTGGGATTCCTCGGCGGCGGAGGGCCGTTATCGCTCGAGCCGGTGTTCCAGATGCCGAGCAGCGCGCAATTCTCAGTCTTCGCCAGCGCCCTCGTGACCGGCACGCCCGACTTCCCGCTCGCGGAAATCCCGTTCCAGGCGATTGTCGACCGCGCCGCCGCCGGCACTTATCGGGCCAAGCCCGCCAAGGTCTTTCACTTCGACGAAATCCAGGAGGCGCACCGTTTGATGGAAGCCGGCGCGGCGGGCGGAAAGATCGTGGTGCGGCTTTAATACCAAGCCGTCATGCCCGGCCCCGGATCAAGTCCGGGGCAAGCTCTCGTGCCGGGCATCTACGCCTTGGAAACACAAACAACCTGAAAGACGTCAAGGGCCGGGCCGCCCCCGGGACGAAGTGCCCGGGGGCGGCCATGACGTCACGGTCCGAACTGAGGCGCCGACTTCTGATTGAAGTCGGTCTCATCGGTCACGCAGGTGAAGTTCGCAGCCACGCTGGTGCTGCCGCTGCCGATGTACCGCGCTGTCTTCGGATAGACACACAGCGGCCGGGTCATGTCGACAGCCGGCGGCGTGTTGTTGACGAAGTGGGTGGCGAGGATGGTCTCGGGCGCCACCCCGTTCTCGACCCAATTCACCAGCGGTGTGAGGGCGTCGAACACGTTCGGGCCGGGCCCTCCGGAGCAGTGGTACATGCCCGGGACCATGAACAGACGGGCGTATTTCTGCGTCCGGGCGAGCCGGTCATCGTTTCCGCCGAACTGCACGCGTTGAACGCCCCCGCCGCTGTCGTGCCCCACCAGGGCGTTGAAGTAGTTGATGCTGCTTTGCGAGGGGATCAGCGGGTCCGCCCAGCCGTGATACATGAGGAGCTTGTTGCCGCGCGCGTTGAACTCGCTCAGATCCGTGCTGTTGGCGTTGAGCACCTTGGCCAGCTGATCATCGACCGTATCGACGTCGTGATCGAAGTCGAAGTTGGCGAAGTTGGGTGTGCCGGTGGGATAGCCGAAGCTCGGCCCGAACACCCAATAGAACAACCCGTCGAAGGCCGGTTCCGGCAACCGTTCGCGGAACGCGAGGCCGAGCGCCAGGATGTCGTCGGTTTCCGCGCCGCGCTCGGCGCCGGGGTTTATGAGCTGGCCGGTGCGCGGGTCGGTCGTGCCGGCGTAGTAGTTTTGTATGGTCGTGACCTGCTCGGCGGTGAGGCAGGCCGGCGGCAGGTTGGCCCCGGTGCATTGCAGCACCTTCGGATCGAAATGGCAGTCGCGCGGATCGGTGAGGAATTGATCCGTCGTTGCCCCGCCGTCGCGGCCGACGCATTGCGCGAGCACGGCCTTGTTGATCAACGTCATCTGGCCGGGCTGGATGAAGCGGCCGGGCGTCGCGTGGGTGTTTTGCCAATCGAACAGGCCGGACATGTGCAGGTGCGTGCGGTTGAAGGCCGCCGCGCCCGCGAGGATGCCGTTGTAGTCATCCGGGAAACGTTGCGCCTCCATCAGCGCATTCTGTCCGCCGGTCGAGCAGCCGGCGAAATAGGCTTTGCTCGCGCTGTGCCGGTAGAACGCGTTGGTGATTTCCTTGCCGCGCACCGTCATCAGGTGGATGGCGCGATAGCCGAAATCCTTGATCCGCTCCGGATGCCCAAACAGGCCGGTCGAGGGCGACGCCGGATCGCCGAACGCGATCGCCAGCTGATTGCCCATGTTGCCGGCCGAGCCGCAGAACAGCGGGCTGCATCCGGACGAGCCGGTGCCAAGGTCGCTGTTGGTTGCGGCGAAGCCGAACTGAATGCCGGTGGCGAGTTCGCTATAGGTGATCGTTCCCTGAAAACCGCCGCCGCCGGTGCCGAGGAATCGGCCGTTCCATGTCGTCTCGGGAAGCCAGACCTCGATCTTGATGAAGCTATCGGAGGTTGGGATCAGCGTCGCGGTCACCCGGCAGAACGCCGGAAGCCCCGTGAGCGTCTGCGGCGGGTTGGTATTGGGCACCACAAACACCCCGGTGGTGTTGTCCTGCGCCGAGGTGATGACGGTGTCCTTGAGCTGCAACGACGCCAAGTCGGTGCACGAAGTCGCTGCCGCGGGATCGACGGCGATGGCAACCGCGACGAACAGACCCGCCGCCGCGCCTGTGAGCAGGTGTCGATGACGCATGATCAGTCCTCCACTGGTGTCCCGATTCCGAAGTTCGCCCTGCGCTTGCAGCATCCTCCGATGCGAACTTCGGAATCGAAGGACACCAGCAAATCTAAGTTTCTAGTGCCGCTTCGAACCCGAAGTTCGCATCCGGCCTCGTGGCAATTGTTGTGCGAACTTCGGGTTCGCGGCACTAGTACAAGGTTTCCGCCGTCCGCGCGCGTCGCCGACGGGCGGATTGTTGTTTGTGATCGTACGGTCTTGGCAGGAAGTTCTACGCAGCGGCGGCCAAACGTGTACGCCGCCCCGTTCGGCAAAGCCCCGCCGAGTGCGAGCCGCCCCAAATCCCTGCATTGTCGCCCCGGCACTTCATCGCTCGGCTGTGGATCGAAACGGATCCAGGCGCAGAGCGATGATCGTGTTCCTCCGCTGGCGACGAAGTCAACGAGAATACAACTCCTGCCCGAATGATGACACAATGTTCCAAGGAGACTGCCGCCCGCAGCCGCACGAGCCGAATTGACCGGATCGTGACCGCGTGTTTTTGCGGCGGATGCTAGCCTTGGGCAAAGCCACGGAGGCATTGCCATGCGGTTCGTCCCGGCTATCGCCGTCACAGTCGCGCTGGCGCTCAACGCAAGCGCCGCTGCCGCCAGCAAGAAGCATCACCCACGCTACGCCCGGCACCCGCACGCGGCGGCCGTGGCCCGCGGCCCAGACTCGAGCTTCGCGCCGGCGCACATGATCGAGGCGCGGCCGGGCGTGTTCATCTCGAGCTACGGCTGCATCCAGGACGAGGGCTACGGCCGCTGGACC
>JAFAUQ010000231.1 GCA_019243195.1 Hyphomicrobiales bacterium | reverse complement strand
CAAGCCCTGGGCCTCAAGGTTGTCGCGCTTGACCGTCGCCAGCACGGAGGCAGCCTGCTCGCTTCCCATGAGCGCCACCCGAGCGTTGGGCCAGGTAAACAGGAACCGCGGGGAATAGGCACGGCCACACATGCCGTAGTTGCCCGCTCCGTAGGAGCCGCCAATAATCAACGTCAGCTTTGGCACCTGGGCACACGCCACGGCTGTGACCATCTTGGCGCCATCTTTGGCGATGCCACCGGCTTCATAGTGGCGGCCGACCATGAAGCCAGAAATGTTCTGCACGAACAGCAGTGGGATACGGCGCTGACAGGCAAGCTCAATGAAGTGGGCGGCTTTCAGCGCGCTTTCGGAGTATAAAATCCCCTGATTGGCCAAAATTGCGATCGGAATGCCATGAAGGTGAGCAAAGCCGGTGACCAGCGTTGACCCGTAGAGCTTTTTGAACTCGTCGAATTCTGAAGCATCGACCAACCGGGCAATGACTTCGCGCACGTCGTATTGTTTCTTGAGATCGACCGGCACGATGCCGTCGAGTTCCGCCGGGTCATAGGCGGGCTCGCGCGCGCCGATGAGTGCCACGTCCGCGCGCCGCGGCTTGCCGAAGCTTGCGACGATGCGCCGGCAGATGGCGAGCGCGTGGTGATCATCCGCCGCATAGTGATCGGCGACGCCGGATTTGCGCGCGTGCACGTCGGCGCCGCCGAGGTCCTCGGCCGAGACCACCTCGCCGGTCGCCGCCTTCACCAGCGGCGGCCCGCCGAGGAAGATCGTGCCCTGATGACGCACGATGATGGTTTCGTCGGACATGGCCGGCACGTAGGCGCCGCCGGCGGTGCACGAGCCCATCACCGAGGCGATCTGCGGGATGCCCAGCGCGGAGAGTGTCGCCTGGTTGTAAAAGATGCGCCCGAAGTGCTCGCGGTCGGGGAACACTTCGGTCCAATGGGGCAAATTGGCGCCGCCGGAATCCACCAGATAAATGCACGGCAGCCGGTTCTCCCGCGCGATCTCCTGGGCGCGCAGGTGCTTCTTCACCGTCATCGGATAGTAGGTGCCGCCCTTGATGGTGGAATCGTTGCACACGACGACGCATTCGCGCCCCTCGATGCGGGCGATGCCGGTGATGATGCCCGCGCCGTGGATGTCGTCGTCGTACATGCCATGGGCGGCGAGCGGAGAGAGTTCGAGGAAGGGCGATCCGGGGTCGACGAGCCGCATCACCCGGTCGCGCGGCAAGAGCTTGCCGCGCTCGAGGTGCCGCTCGCGCGCGCGCGGCGGTCCGCCGAGCGCCGCCTCGGCGCGCCGGTGCTCCAGCTCGGCGACGAGCGCGCGCATTTGCGCGGCGTTGGCGCGAAAATGTTCGGCGGTGACGTCGGCGACGGAGACGATTTTCGCCACCCGGCCCTCCATCTTCATTGGCGCATGATTTTGTCCGAAAACCGGTACCCACTTTTCGGGATCATGCGCCGATGGTGCCCGCACTATGGCGCGGGCACGAGGGGAAGGAAACCGGCGCAAAAATGCTGCGCGCAGAGGCAGCGTTCACGGGATGAGAGATGGGCGCGCGGGCCCCACAATGAGGAGCGACTGGTAGGCTGCGCGGCGGGAATTGCATCCTCGCATCCCGCTCTTCGCCGCGTGGCCGCCCGCGCACAGAGAATTATATCACAACGACCGGCGCGTGCCAGCGAGATGCTCTGCAGGATCACGCGGTGGAGAACTGTGGGGATAATTCGGAGCGAGTATGGCGCGAAAGCCTGAGATCAGCGCGGGTCTGCTCGTCTTTCGCCGCACGCCACGGCTCGAAGTGCTGCTCGGCCATCCGGGCGGCCCCTATTGGGCGCGCAAGGACGAAGGCGCCTGGTCGATCCCCAAGGGCCTCGTTGAATCGGAGGGCGACCTCGCGGCCACCGCGCGGCGCGAACTCGCCGAGGAAACGAGTTTCATCGCCGACGGACCGCTCGTCCCGCTCGCGCCGGTGCGCCAGAAGAGCGGCAAGATCGTCCATGCGTTCGCGTTGGAAGCCGATTTCAATCTCGCGCAATTCGCCAGCAACACGTTCGAGATCGAATGGCCGCCGCGTTCCGGGCGCCGTCGCGCGTATCCCGAGATCGACCGTATCGGCTACTTCGCAATCGACGAGGCGATGCGAAAAATCCTCGCCTATCAGCAACCGTTCATCCGCGAGCTGATCGAGAGGATAGGCACGTAGCCGAAGGAAACTCAGAATCCACAGAACTGACTGTGGCAGACGGCGCGACGGCTTTCACTTTTGCGCGGCGGCGCTGGCAATCGGCAGCGAGATGCGGAACACCGACCCGGGCCGCACGTCCGGCTCGGCCCACAGGCGCCCGTTGTGCGCCTCGACGATCGACCGGCAGATCGACAGCCCCATGCCCATGCCGTTCGATTTCGTGGTGAAGAAGCGGTCGAAGATGCGGTCGAGATCCTGAGGTTCGATACCCGGGCCGGAGTCCTTCACGGTGATCAGGATGTCGCGGCCATCGCGCAACTCGGAATTCACGCCCAAAGTCCGCGCGCCGCTCGGCACCGACCCCATCGCCTCGACTGCATTCATCATCAGATTGAGCACGACCTGCTGCAGCTGAACCCGGTCGGCGAGAATCTTGGGAATGTCTTCGCCCAGCTCCAGGCGCGTCTCGACCTTGTTGTTCTTCAACTCGCCATTGATGAGAGCAATGACCTCGCGGATGAGCACGTTGACGTCGTAATAGGCGCTGGTCCGCTCGCTTTTGCTGAACATCGCGCGAATGCCGGCAACCACTTCGCTCGCCCGGTGTCCGTCGCTGACGATGCGGCGCAACGAACTCTCCGTCTCGCCCAAATCCGGCGTCTCGTTGCCGAGCCAGCGCAGGCCCGCCCTGGCGTTGGTCACCATCGCGGCGAGCGGCTGATTGATCTCATGAGCGATCGATGCGGTGATCTCTCCCATCATGGTCGCACGCTGCACGTGGGCGAGTTCGGCCTGCATCGTTTGCAGCCGGTCCTCCGCGCGCCGGCGCTCGGAAATGTCGACCAAGCCCAGGAACAGGGATGGCTTGGAATCGATGCCCGGAATGAGCGACACATAGGCTTCGCCCCACATCCACGTGCCGTTCTTGCGGCGATATTGTTTGATGATGACGTAATTCTCGCGCTTGCCTTCCCGCAGTTCCGAGAGCAGCCCGCGCGAGCGGTCATCGTCCTCAGCGAGGGTGAGGTCGATGGGCGTGAGTTCACGCAACTCCGGATCGCTGTACCCGAGCATGGCCCGGAACGCTGCGTTGGTGGTGAGGTAGCGCAGCGACTCGGGATCGATCAGCGCGATGCCGAAGGTCGAGTTCTCGAACACCGAGCGCCAGCGTTCCTCGCTCGCGCGCAACGCCGCCTCGGAGCGTTTATGCACCAGGCTGTCGCCGAGAATCCGGCCGAGCTTTTCGACCGTATCGAGGAAGGCGCGCTCGGGCGCCCGCGTGTGGTCGGACAGGAACTCGAAGACGGCGAGCACCTCGTCGTCGAGCATGACCGGAAACGCGAACGCCGCCTTGATTCCCAGGGAGCGGGCGGCCTGCAGGCGCGGAAGGACCGCCTCGTCCTCTACCTTCTGGGAGATCCAGACCGCGCGTTTGTTCACCCACGCGAGCCCCGGAAGTCCCTGCCCGCGCATCAGCATGGTGCGCAGGCTGAGCGCGCGCAGCTGCGCGTGTTTCGGCTCGCCGAAGAACGACTCGACGGAACAATGCAGCGCCGCGTCCTGCTCGTCGGGATACCAGACTTGGCCGAAGTGCCACTCGCACGACCGGCAGATCTGCTCGAGGCAGGCCTGCGCGAGCGCCGCAGCAGTCGGGGCGGAACTCGCCGCCTCGGTGACACCGACCAGGAGACTGAGCGCATCTTCGGCGGCGCGGACCCGATGCGCGACGTCGCGCTCATGCGCGGCGGCGAGTTCCGCGAGCATGCCGTTGAAAGCGCCGCCGACCCGGCCGATTTCATCCTGATCGGCATGCTCGAAGCGCAGGCCGTAATCCTTGGTCTCCTTCACACGGCCGGCGAGATGCTCGAGCCGTTCGAGGGGCCGCACGATGGCGCCATGGGTGATCATCAGAAGGACGATGCCCAGCCCCGCCAGCACGCCGCTCAGCGCCAAGGTGCCGATGATGTTTGCACCGGCGATGAGGCCGTAGATCGCGACGGCGATCGAAAGGATAAACGCGCCCGACAACAGGAAGAACTTGGTGCCGGTACGCAGATTGGCAAACATCCCCCGCCTCGCTGCGCATGTTCCGCCGAAGTGGGCACCGGTTCGTCGAAAAGAACATGCGCTCCTAGAGCAGGGCCCGTTCCGAGGAAACGGGCCTGCTCGAGGGCGCTGAAAGTGTGCCGCAATATAGAAGTGGCAACGGCCGGGGTTAAGCGCTCAGCGCTAGCAGTTCTCCGCGCACGCGCGCACCGCGGGTATCGCGCCGGCCGAGGCCGGGCCTCACCTCACCGGTGGCCGACGTGTCCGTCCTGGGTGATGAGCTTGACCTCGTCGCCCGGCTTGAACGCCTGCCCGGCGCTCAGCCCATTGAGCGCGAGGAACCGCTCGAGCGGCCGATCGACACCGGCCATGCGGAGGGCAAGTTTCGCCGGCGTGTCGCCGGGCTGCACGGTCACAACGCGCACGCGCAGCGGCTTTGCCGCGGCGATTTCAGCCGCGGTGAGCGGCCGAAACGTGGTTGCCAGATCCCGGAACGCCTGATCGATATCCCCCGTGCCGGGCTTGGCGGCGAAAATCAGCCGCACGGCGGCCTTGTCGAGCGACACCACCAGGACACGGAACGACCATTGGCTTCCTTCCGCCGTCGCGGTCGCCGCGGGCAGGCCGTGGAGGCTTGCTTCGGCGATGGAGCGCCGATCCAGGTCCTGCATCCAGCCGGATGCAAGATAATCGGTGAGGCTCTGCTCGCGCGGAATCGCCGCCGGTTCGAGCAGCAACATTTCCCCGCCGCCCGCGCGCAGACCCATGAGCACCTCGCCCGATCGCGTGAGCGAATATCCGGGCGGTGCCGTGAAGGTGAAGCCGAGGCCGGCGTGCAGGAACTGGCGTCCGCGCACGACGCCATCGTTGGGGTCATCGCCGTAGACCAAGCCGTCGACGTTGGCGAGCATGACCGCGCCATCGCGCTCGGCCACACCAGGTACGGCGTAGCGGCCGGCGTTGGTTTGCGCGATGCTCACCCGGTCAGCGGTCGCGGGATGAGAGGACGGGACCTCGTCTGCGCTCGCCGCGCGCAGTTGCGCATTGCGGCTCATGGCAGTGAGGAAGCGCACCGCGCCGTAAGAATCGTAACCCGCGCGCGCCGAAATCCGCGCGCCGATCGTATCGGCCTCGACTTCCTGGGTGCGTGAGAATCCGGCGAGCGCGAAGTTCGAGCCGGCAAAGGCGCGCGCGCCGAAGCCGCCGAACGGGTCGACGCGGGCGGTAATGGGCGCATGCAGCGCGGCGTGCCGCGCGATGACGTGGCCGATTTCGTGCGAGAGAACCGCGGCCAGTTCGGAGGCGTCGTTGGCAAGCGCGATCAGGCCGCGCGTCACGTAGATGCGGCCGCTCGGCAGCGAAAAGGCGTTCACCGCGGCCGAATTGAGAATGACGACCCGATAATGCAGATCCGGCCGGTCGGACGACGCCGCCAGCCGCTCGACGATGCCGGCGACGAGCCCTTGCAGCTGCGCGTCCTGATAGATGCCGCCGTTGGCGTCGAGGACGCGCAACTCCTCGCGCCGCTCCGCGGAGAGAAAATCGCCCTTGGTTGCGGTGGCAACCTCGTCGCGGCCGGGTGCGGGCAACTGGCTGTCGCGCGAGACCGCGGCCGGCCACGCGCCGACCACGGCCGCGAACGCCGCCAAGCCGGCGACATAGCGGAAACGGCGAAACTGGCGACCAATAAACCGCATGCCCACGAGACACGGCTTGCAGCCGTGCATCCCCTGATCTCCGGCGCACAAATGCGCCGGCGGCTTGTGGGAACCAGGAGGAAGACGATCGCGGGCGCCGGCGCGCCGGATAATCCGGCGGCATCACCGCCCAACACAGGATCGATCTATTACGGCAAGAGCCTCCCGGCCCTTATTATCGTTGTGCCGGGTCGATAATTAAATGACGGCGCCGCCCGCCTTCCACTGTACGTGGGTAAGGCAGGGGCACCGAAAGGAATGGGACGACCTATGCTTTGGTTTAGCCGCAAGCTCTAAGGCGGCCGCGGAGGCGCGGCCGTCAGGCGCGCACCTCCTGGCGCTGGAACACCACGTAGCCGCCCACGAACAGCAGGATGGTCGCGGCGATGAGGCCGACGATCTGACCCCAGACGAGGAGCACGCTCTGGAGGAACGGCAGCGGCGCGCCGGGAATGGCACCTCGCTCGATCAACGCAAGCCCCAGCGCCGCGAGCATCGGCTGCTGGGTCGAGCGCACCGAGGGATCGAGCACCACGGAGACGATCTCGCTGAACAGCGCACTCGGCGACACCCGCGCAAAGCCCTGACGCACGCTGAGCACGCCCAACAGATCCTCGGCCGAGGCGATGTCGCGCGATCCGAAAATGTCCGCCATCCAGGGCGAGAAGATCGGCCACAGGATGGTGAAGAACAGCCATAGTCCGAGCGCCACCAGCGCCGCGGTCGCGGGCGAGCGGAATATGGTTGAGAACAACATGGCGAGGGCCAGCCACACGCCGGCATAGAAGATGGTCACCACCAGCATGACCAAGGCGCGTGCGATCTCCTCCCCGCTCGGCGGCAAGCCGAGGGTGAACAGGCCGAGCCCGATGAGGAGCAGCCACAGCGCGAGCAGGCTGATGGCGATCGCGGTCAGCGCGGCGAGGAATTTCCCGAACAAGAGCGCATCGCGGTAGATCGGCTGGGAAAGAATGCGGCTGAGGGTACGGCGGCTGTGCTCGCTGTTGACGAGATCGAAGCCGAGCCCGATCGAGACCAGCGGCACCAGGAACGAGAGCAGCGTCGCAAACGACAACGGCACCTGCTCGCCCGCCTGGGTGAACAGGCGCAGGAACAGGAACGGGTCTTCGGCCGACGTATTTTTGATTTGCTGAATCGACACATAGACCGCGGCGACGGCGGTGAGCACCACCAGCCATTCCAGCACGAACATGCGCGCGCCGGTGAGATGGTCGGAAAGTTCCTTGAGGAACACCGCGCCGACGCCGCGCCAAGGGGATCCTTCACGCCGCATGCCGCGCTCCATGGTCATGGAAGTAGCGGGTGTAAATGGCCTCCAGGCTCGGATCCTCGACCGAGAGGCGGCGCAGCCGTCCGCCGGCAGCAACCACCGCCGCAGCGGCATCGGGGCGCACATCGCGATCGGCGAGCAGGCGCACCCGATCGGGGCCGGTGGACTCGACCGAGCGCACGCCCGGCACCTGCGCCAGACACTCGGCGAGCCCCTGCCCTTCCGCTTCGACTTCGACTGCGAAGCCCCCGCCCAGGACTTGGCGGCCGAGTTCCGCAACGCTGCCGATGAGGGCGATGCGGCCGTCCTGGAACAGGGCGACGCGGTCGCACACGCTCTGCACCCGATCGAGCAGATGGGACGACAGCAGCACCGACACGCCGTCGCGCTTGAGGCCGCGGATCATGTCGAGGAGTTCGAGCGTCGCCTGCGGGTCAAGCCCGGACGTGGGCTCGTCCAGGATGGCGATGGCGACGTTCTTCATCAGGATTTCAGCAAGGCCGAGCCGCTGGCGCATGCCGCGCGAGTAGGTACCGACCGCCTTGCCGGCGACCTCGGCAAGATCGACCTTGTTGAGCGCATCGGCGATGCGCGCCTCGCGCTCGGCTTCGGAGAAGCCGATCAGGCGCGCCGTGTAGCGCAGGTTGTCGCGCGCACTGAGGTAATCATAGAAGCCGACCGAGTCCGGCAGGTAGCCGACCCGCCGCTTGACCGCGAGCGGCTCGCGCACCGGATCATGACCGAGCACCCGCGCGGCACCGGCGGAAATCTCGGTCAGCCCGAGCAGCATGAGGATGGTCGTGGTCTTGCCGGCGCCGTTCGGACCGAGCAGGCCGAAGATCTCGCCGCGCCCGACCGTGAACGACACGTCGTCGACGGCGCGCGCGCCGTTGTAGAGCTTAGTGAGCCCCTGCGCGTCGATGACGACGTCATTCATCGGCGGCCGAACCTTGCGACCGCGCCGACCAGGACCAGCAACGACACCGCAATGATGCCGATGCCGGTGACACCCCATAGCGTCGATGTCGTGACGCCGATGCGGAAGGTTGCCGACGCACTCTCGCCGCGCGCGGTGGCGCGCAGACTGGTGACGTAATCGCCCGCCACAGCCTTTTCCGACGGCGTGATCAGCGCCTGCACTTCGCGAGTCTGGCCCGGCGCGAGGTTGTCAAGCGACTTCGGCTCGAACGCCACCTTCCAGCCGGAGGGGCCGCTGCCGGAAAGTTCGACGTCGTCAGCCGGTGCGGTTCCGGTGTTGGTGACCTCGATCGGGATCGAGGACTCCTT
>JAFAUQ010000024.1 GCA_019243195.1 Hyphomicrobiales bacterium | reverse complement strand
CGGACGAATGTACGTTATGGAACATGCGCTCAAAGCTGACTTCGCCCTGGTAAAAGCCTGGAAGGGCGACAAATGGGGTAACCTCGTCTATCGCAAGACCGCGCGCAATTTCAATCCGGTGATGGCGACCGCCGGTAAGGTGACAGTCGCCGAGGTCGAGCACTTGGTCGAGCCCGGCAAGATCGACCCCGACCACATCATCACGCCGGGAATTTTCGTGCACCGCATCGTGCATGTGCTCAATGCGCAAAAGCGCATCGAGCAACGCACCACCCGCAAGCGCGCCTGAGGAGGCCCCATGGCGTGGACCCGCGATCAGATGGCCGAGCGTGCCGCCAAGGAGCTGCGCGACGGCTTCTACGTCAATCTCGGCATCGGCATCCCGACCTTGGTGTCGAACTACATTCCGCCCGGCATGAGCGTGCAGCTGCAGAGCGAGAACGGCATGCTCGGCACCGGCCCGTTTCCCTTCGAAGGCGAAGAGGATCCGGACCTGATCAACGCCGGCAAACAGACCGTCACGGAGCTGCCCACCACGAGCTATTTCTCCAGCGCCGACAGCTTCGCCATGATCCGCGGCGGCCACATCGACCTGTCGATTCTCGGCGCCATGCAGGTGGCCGAGAATGGCGATCTCGCTAACTGGATGATTCCTGGCAAGATGGTCAAAGGCATGGGCGGGGCCATGGACCTCGTCGCCGGGGTCAAGAAGGTTGTCGTGGTGATGGAGCACACCGCCAAGGACGAGCCCAAGCTGCTGCACCGCTGCACGCTGCCGCTCACAGGGGCGGGCGTGGTCGACATGGTGATCACCGATCTCGGCGTGTTCGAGATCGCCAAGCACCGGCCGGGCACGGACAGGCACAACGCTCCGCACATGACCCTGGTCGAGCTCGCCCCGGGCGTCAGCCTCGACGAGATCCGGGCCAAGACGCAGGCCTCGTTCGGGACGGTGAGCGGCATCAATTAGGTTCGGGAACCGGCCACGAAAGCGTCACAGACCGCGCGGATAAGCTGCCCGTCGGCGGCCGGCGCCGGCATTTGGACCGGCCCACCTCCGCACGGATGAGACCATCTTGACCACGGCTGCCGGGTTCAAGCGCCTGGGACTGGCAATCGCCGGCGTGCTCGCGGCCATTGCCCTCGTGATCATCGCCGGCCCGCTGTTCATCCCGCGCGAGGCCGTGCTCACGGCCATCAAGGACGAAATCAAGGCGGCAACCGGCCTCGACCTCGCGGTGCGCGGCCGGGCCACGGTTTCGCTGTTTCCCTGGGGCAATGTGAGCCTCGCCGACGTCGTGCTGGCGGGGGCGAGCGACAACGAGCCGGCGCTCGCGGCCAGGGAGCTGCACGCGCGGCTGCGCCTCGTGCCGCTGCTGTTCGGCCGCATCGGCGCCTCCGACCTCTCGCTCATCCACACCCATGTGGCGGTGATCGTCGGCCGCGACGGCGTTTCCAACTGGTCGGGCCTGTCGCAGAAGCTGGCGCGCACGCTCATGCCGCAGGAGCGCGTCACCACCATTTCCGAAATCCGCATTGCCGACGGCACGGTCGACGTGCGCGACGAGGCGCATGGCGTCGACGAGCACCTCTCGGGTGTCGAAATGTCGTTTGCTTGGCCGGCGATCGCGCGCAGCTTCGCGGCGACCGGCCGCTTCGTGTGGCGGGGCGAGACGATCGACGCCAGCGCCACCATCGCCGACCTCGTCGCCGCGATCGCCGGCAGCCGCGCCGGCATCAAGGTGCGGCTCAGCGGCACGCCCTTCAAAATCGGCTTCGATGGCCATGTTGCCCGCGTGCCGACGTTCCGGATCGAGGGCACGCTTGCGGCCGATACCGAGTCGCTGCGCAACACGCTTGTCTGGGCCGGCCTCAAGCCGCTCCCGGGCGGCGGCTTCGGGCGCTTCGCGCTCAAGTCGCATCTGAACATGGTCGGCGGTACCGTCGCGCTCACCTCGGTCAACGTCGAGATGGACGGCAACCGGGCCGAAGGCGTGATGGCTTTCACCACCGAGGGGCCGACCGTGCTCCAGGGCACGCTCGCCGCCGACGAGCTCGACCTCACGCCCTTCCTCTCCACCCTGCACGTGCTGCGCACAGCCGAGCGCGATTGGAGCCCGGTGCCGATCATGCTCGACGGCCTGACCGGCCTCGACCTCGACCTGCGGGTTTCGGCGCGGCGCATTTCGCTCGGCACCGCCGTGCTCGGGCGAACCGCGGTGGCGGCGAACCTGCGTGACAGCGCGCTGACCATCGCGATCGGCGAATCGCAGGCGTTCGGCGGCCTGCTCACCGGATTCATCTCCATCGCCAAAGCGCCTCAGGGCGGCCTGCTCAAGTCTCAGCTGCAGTTTGCCAACGTCGATCTCGAGAGCTGCCTGGGCGAGCTGTTCGGCACGCGCCGGCTCGAGGGCAAAGGAACGCTCGCGCTGGCGGTCGAGGCCTCGGGCGACAGCATTCTGGCCCTCACCCATACGCTGAGCGGATCGGCGACGCTGAGTTCCCAGCAGGGCGCGCTCGTCGGCTACAACGTCGAGCAGCTGCTCCGCCGGCTCGAGAGTCGGCCGCTTGCCGCGCGCAACGAGTTCCGCACCGGCCGCACTCCGTTCGAGAAGCTCAACGTGAGCATCAAGGTGGTGCACGGCATGGGGCAGGTCGAGGAAGTGCGCCTCGACGGGGCCGCGGTCCGGCTCGGCATGGCGGGCTCGGTCTCGATCCCGTCGCGCGACTTCGACCTCAAAGGCAAAGCGAGCTTGATCCCGGCCGGCGCGACCGCCGACACCCCGGCGGACTTCGAGCTGCCGTTCGTGGTGCAGGGGCCGTGGGACAACCCGGTGATGCTGCCCGATACCGAGCTGCTGCTGCGGCGCTCGGGGGCGGCCGCCCCCCTGTTCGAGCAGCTGCGCGGCAAGCAGCGATAACCCGGCCGATCCGGCTCGGCCAAAATCGACTATGATTCCCCGGCTGACGAATCAGGCGCCGGCGGGTCCGGCGAATAGGCGCGGATGCTGCCTCGCTTCATCTCCACACTGGTCAAGGTCGCGGTCGCCTCGCTGATCGTCGGCACGATCCTTGATCACTTCGGCCTCTCGGCGGGGGTGCTGCTCAAGGAGATCGGGCTGACGCCCGAGCGTCTCGCCGAACTCGCGCGCCATGCCCTCGCCTGGGCGCTGCCCAACGTGCTGCTCGGCGCGCTGATCATCGTGCCAATCTGGTTCGTCGCATATTTGTTCCGTCCGCCGGGGCAGAGCAGCGATTAAGAAGGGCGAAGGGCGAATGGCGAATAGTGAGTAGTGAGTGGTGATGAGTCATTACTACTCACCATTCACTATTCGCTACTCACTATTCGCTATTCGCCCTGGTTTGTTTACTTAACAACGAAAACACCACGAGCATGGCCGTGACCACCGCGATCATGAGGGTGCACACGGCGTTGATCTCCGGCTTCACGCCGAGCCGCACCTGCGAATAGATGCGCATCGGCAGGGTGGTCGCGCCGGGGCCGGTGGTGAAGCTTGCGATCACGAGATCATCGAGCGAGAGCGTGAACGCCAGCATCCAGCCGGCGGCGACCGCCGGCCAGATCAGCGGCAGAGTGATGAGAAGGAAGGTGCGCCCGGGTGGGCAGCCGAGGTCCATCGCCGCCTCTTCCAGGCTGCGGTCGAAGGTGACGAGCCGCGACTGCACGACCACGGCGACAAAACACATGGTCAACGTCGTGTGCGCAATCGTCACGGTCCAGAAGCCGCGGTCGAGGTCGAGCGCCACGAACAGCAGCAGCAAGGACAGCCCGGTGATCACCTCGGGCATCACCAGCGGCGCGTAGACCATCCCGGTGAACAGCGTGCGGCCGCGGAAGCGGCCGGCGCGGGTGAGCGCAATGGCGGCGAGCGTGCCGAGCATTGTTGCGATGCTCGCCGAGAGCGCGGCGAGCCGAATGCTTACGCCTGCCGATTCGAGCATCGCGCCGTCGGCGAACAGCTCGGCGTACCAGCGCGTCGACCAGCCGCCCCACACGGTGACCAACCGCGAGGCGTTGAACGAGAAGATCACCAGGATCGCCATCGGCAGATAGAGAAAGGCGAGGCCGAGCGCGACCGCCGCGAGGTTGAAGGAAGATGCGCCGCGCCGCACGCTACGCCCCTTCCAGCTCGCGCGCCTGCTGATGCTGATAGATCACGATTGGGACGACCAGCAGCAGGAGCAGCACCGCGGCCACGCCCGATGCCGCCGGCCAATCGCGGTTGGCGAAAAATTCCGTCCACAAGGTCTGCCCGATCATCTGGCGCGATGAGCCGCCGAGCAGGTCGGGCGCGACGAACTCGCCGACGATCGGAATGAAGCAGAGCAGCACACCGGCGACGATGCCCGGCCGCGACAGCGGCAAGGTGACGAGCCAAAACGTTTTCCAGCGCGGGCAGCCGAGATTCGCGGCGGCCTCCAGCAAACTCTCGTCCATCTTTTCCAGCGCGGCGTAGAGCGGCAGCACCATGAACGGGAAATAGGAATAAACAATGCCGATGTAGATCGCGGTGTCGGTGGCGAGCCAAGTCAAGGGAGCATCGACGATGTGCAGCGCCACAAGAGCCTGGTTGAGCAGGCCGTCGTGCTGGAGAATGGTGACCCAGGCGTAGATGCGGATGAGGAACGAAGTCCAGAACGGCAGGATGACGAGCACGAGGAGCAGACCCTGCCAGCGGCGCGCGACCCGCGCCATGCCGTAGGCGACCGGATAACCCAGCACGAGCAGGATCACGGTCGAGACGGCGGCGATCTCCAGGCTGCGCAGATAGGAAAAGAGGTAGAGCCTGTCGGCGATGAGCTGGGCGTAGTTGTCGAACGAGAGATCGGCGAGAAACTCCTTCAGGGCGGCAAGCCCGGCGCTCGGATCGAACACCGGCGTATAAGGCGGCTGCGCGATCGCGGTCGCCGACAGGCTGATCTTGAGCACGATCAGAAACGGCAGCAAAAAAAACAGGACGAGCCAGCCGTAGGGGATGAGGACGGCCGAGCGCCCTGCCCCTCCCGCGCGCCTGCGCGTTTCTGCCATCGCGCTTACCCGGTCAGCACGACGCCGGCGTCGGGCGTCCACGACAGCCACACCCGCTCGTTCGTCCCGATTGGGCGCTCCACAACGCGCGTGAGATTGGGCAGTTGCGCTTTCATCATAAATCCGTTGTCGAGCCGCACCTTATAAAGCGAGACGTTGCCTAGGTACGCGATCTCGGCGACGTGGCCGGAGACGCAGTTCTCGTTCGCCGCAGGCGGCGCTGTCGCGACGCGCAGCTTCTCCGGGCGCAGCGTCACCCACACGGTCGCGCCGACGTCGGCCTCGACGCGCTGGTTCGTGGCAAGCTTCGCGCCGACCGTGCTGTCGATGAGCAAGCCCGAGGGCCCGACCGCCGCGAGCCGCCCCTCGATCAGGTTCACGTCACCCACGAACGAGGCGACGTAGCGCGAGTTCGGCTGCTCGTAGACCTCGGCCGGCGTGCCGACCTGGACGATGCGGCCGCGATCCATCACCCCCATGCGGTGGGCGACGGTCATCGCCTCTTCCTGATCATGCGTGACGATCACGAAGGTGGTGCCGAGCCGCGCCTGCAGCTCCATCAGCTCGAATTGGGTTTCGCCGCGCAGCTGTTTGTCGAGCGCCGCGAGCGGCTCGTCGAGGAGAAGCACCCGCGGGCGTTTCACCAGCGAACGGGCCAGCGCGACGCGCTGGCGCTGGCCGCCGGACAACTCATGCGGCTTGCGCCGCGCGAGCGGCGCGAGTTTGACGAGCGCGAGCATTTCGGCGACGCGCGCGGCGATCTCAGCGCGCGGGCGGCCTTCCTGCTTGAGCCCGAAGGCGACGTTGCCTTCGACGGTAAGGTGCGGGAACAGGGCGTAATTCTGGAACATCATGTTGACAGGCCGGCGGTGGGGCGGGACCGCATCGATCGCCGTACCGTCGAGCAGCACGCGCCCCTCGCTCGGCGCCTCGAAGCCGGCGAGCAGGCGCAGCAGGGTGCTCTTGCCGCAACCCGAAGGACCGAGCAGTGCAAAGAATTCGCCGGGGAAAATATCGAGGCTCAGCGCGTCGACCGCGCGCGTTTCGCCGAAACGCTTGGTGACGGCATCGAACCGCACCAGCGGCCTCGCGGCGGGATCGGCCCACGGCGCGAAGCCGAGCTTTGCGCCGCCGCGATCAGTCTCCTGCCTTATTTCGACTTCGTCCGCCATCCCGCCGCTCAAGCAACTAACGTGAGAGCGGCAACCTACCGGCAGAGGAATTGAGGCTCAATGCTCGCGGCCCATTACCTGTGCCATCGGCGCGCGTGACGCCTGAACCGCTGCGCGGCGCAGCAGCTCGTAATCGGGCCGGCGGGGCTGCGGTCCGTAATAATCGCCGAGCTGCACCATGGGACGCGGGTTCGCCAGGATGGCGACCATGCGGTCGAGCAGCGCCTTGCCGGAAACCGGCTTCTTGAGGAATTCATTGACGCCGAGTTTCTGCGCCTTCTCGATGCGCCAGCGTTCGACGTGGCCGCTGAGCATGATGATCGGCACGTCGGGGACGGGAAACTTGCCGGGCGAACGGATCATGCGCGCCACTTCGCCGCCGTCGAGCAGCGGCATTTCCCAGTCGAGGATCACGATGTCGGGCACGAAGGTGCGGATCGCTTCGAGGCCGGCGAGGCCGTCGGCCGCTTCGTGAATGGTCCGCACGCCGACGTTGACCAGCAGGTTGCGCACGACCTTGCGCATGAACTGGTTGTCATCGACGATGAGAATGTCGAGCGCGTGGACGAGCTTCTCGACCTTCTTCGACAGAACCGAGGCCATGGCCACGTGGGCCGATGGCCCACCCCTCTGTGACGGTTTTAACTAAGTTGTGGCCACTTTCGGCGCGGTAAAATGGATCGAGACACTTTTCTCGATCTCCCCCTCACCGGCCCGGCAGGGTTAGCGTTCCGTCAACGTGCGGCGCACCGCCTCGCGCCAGCCGGCGAATTTGCGCTCGCGCGTTCGCGCATCCATGCGCGGCATGAATCGGCGATCGAGCGCCCACATGTCGGCAAAGCCGTCGAAATCGGGATAAATGCCGCCGGCGCGGCCGGCGAGATAAGCCGCGCCGAGCGCGGTCGTCTCCATCACCACCGGCCGGTCCACCGGCGCCGCCAGGATGTCGGCGAGGAACTGCATGACCCATTCACTCGTGGTCATGCCGCCGTCCACGCGCAGCACGGTTTTCACGGCGCCCGCCGCCGGCCAGTCGGCGCGCATCGCCTCGATCAGATCGCGCGTCTGGTAGCCGACCGCTTCGAGGGCCGCGCGGGCGAGCTCCGCGCGGCCCGTGTTGCGGGTGAGACCGTAGAGCGCGCCGCGCGCGTCCGCGTCCCAATAGGGCGCACCGAGACCGACGAAGGCGGGCACCAGATAAACCTGCTCGGCCGGATCGGCGGCGGCGGCGAGCGCCGCGGTTTCCGGGGCGGCCGCAATCATTTTCAGGCCGTCGCGCAGCCATTGCACCGCCGCGCCGGCGACGAAGATCGCGCCTTCGAGCGCGTAGGTTCGCTTGCCGTCGAGCTGATAGGCGATTGTGGAGAGCAGGCGGTTGTTCGACCGCACCGGCTGGTCGCCGGTGTTGAGCAACGCAAAACATCCGGTGCCGTAAGTCGATTTGATCATGCCGGGGCGAAAGCACCCCTGCCCGATGGTCGCCGCCTGCTGATCGCCGGCGACGCCGAGAATGCGGATCGGGCCGCCGAACAAGTCCGGCTGCGTGGTGCCGAAGTCGCCGGCGCAGTCGCGCACCCGCGGCAGCATCGCCGATGGCACGCCGAACAACGCGGCGAGTGCCTCGTCCCATTCGCCACTGTGGATGTCGAGCAGCAAGGTGCGCGCGGCGTTGGTGGCGTCGGTCGCATGCAGGCGCCCGCCAGTGAGCCGCCACAGCAAAAAGCTGTCGACGGTGCCGAAGGCGAGGCGCCCGGCTTCGGCGGCCGTTCGCGCGCCGGTCACATTCTCCAGCAACCAGGAAATCTTGGTGGCGGAGAAATAGGGATCGAGCAGAAGGCCGGTCTTGCCGGTGACGAACGCCTCCTGGCGGTCCTGGCGCAACTGGGCGCAACGATCCGCCGTGCGCCGGTCCTGCCAGACGATCGCGTTGTGAATCGGCTTCCCGGTGTCGCGCTCCCAAATGAGCGCGGTCTCGCGCTGGTTGGTGATGCCGATGCCGGCGACGTCCTTAGCGGCGAGACCCGCCTTGGCCATGACCTCGCGAACGGTGGCGACGCTGGTGTTCCAGATATCCTCGGGATCGTGCTCGACCCAGCCGGGCGCCGGAAAAATCTGGCGGATTTCCTGTTGCGCCATGGCGACCGGCGTGAGCCGCGCATCGAACACGATGGCGCGGGTCGAGGTCGTCCCCTGGTCGAGCGCGATCACATGATCCGGCACTAAATCCCCCTACTCGGCCGCAGCCTTGCGACCGGCTTGATCCGCCATGAAACGGTCGAGCGCCGCCGCCTGATCGCGCGATGCATGCAGCCCGATTTTCGAGCGCCGCCACAGCACGTCGTCGGCGGTCTGTGCCCATTCCTCGCGCATCAGATAACGGACCTCGGCGGCGGTGAGGTCGCCGGCAAAGCGCTCGCCGAGATCATCGAGCGTGCGCGCGTCGGCGAGGATGCGATCGAGCCGCGTGCCGTAAGCGTGCACCATGCGCCGCGCGTGCGCGTCAGTGAGGAAGGGCCACAGCCCGCGCGCCCGCGCCACCAGCGCGTCGACGCCGTCCCAGGGAAAATCGCCGCCCGGCAGCGGCTCCTCGCGCGTCCACGGCCGCGCCGCCGCGAAGTAGCGGCCGATCGCGGCGAGCGCGGCTTCGGCGAGCCTGCGATACGTGGTGATCTTGCCGCCGTAGACCGTGAGCAGCGGCGCCTCGCGATACGGCCGGTCGAGCGCCAGCACGTAGTCGCGGGTGAGATCCTTCGCCTTGGCGGAGCCGTCGTCGTAGAGCGGGCGCACGCCCGCGTAGATCCACGCCGCGTCGTGCGGGGAGACGAGGGCGCGGAAATAACCGCTCACCGTATCGCACAGATAGGCGATCTCCTGCGGCGTCGCGCCGACGCCCGCCGGGTCGCCGTCGAAATCCTCGTCGGTCGTGCCGATCAGGGTGAAGTCGCGCTCATAGGGAATCGCGAACACGACGCGGCCGTCCCCGCTCTGAAAGATGTACGCGCGGTTGTGCTCATAAAGCCGGCGCACCACGATGTGGCTGCCCTTGACGAGGCGCACGTGGGCGGGCGTTTTCAGCCGCAGCATCGCGGTCGTGACCTGGCCGACCCACGGGCCCGCCGCGTTGACAAGCACGCGCGCGGTGACGCTCTCGCGGTGCCCGCGCGCGTTGAGCACGAGTTGCCAGTCCTCGGCCGTGCGGTCGGCGCGCACCAGACGCGTGCGGGTGCGGATGACGGCGCCGCGCGCGGCGGCGTCGATGGCGTTGAGGATTACGAGGCGGGAATCGTCGACCGCGCAATCGGAATATTCGAAGCCGAGCCGGTACTCGCGCTTGAGCGGCGCACCTATCGGCCCGTGGCCGAGGTTGAGCGTGCGCGTTGCCGGCAGGATGTCGCGGCCGCCGAGTCGGTCGTAAAGAAACAGTCCCGCGCGCAGTTCCCAGGTCGGCCGCAGGCCCTTGTGATAGGGCAGCACGAAGCGCAGCGGCCGGATGATGTGCGGCGCCGCGCGCAGCAGCACCTCGCGCTCGGCGAGCGCCTCATGCACGAGCCTGAACGCCCAATGCTCGAGGTAGCGCAAGCCGCCGTGGATGAGCTTGGTCGAGGCCGAGGAGGTGCCGGAGGCGAGGTCGTTTTGCTCGATCAGCAGCACACGGATGCTGCGCCCGGCGGCGTCGCGGGCGATGCCCACGCCGTTGATGCCGCCGCCGATGATGGCAAGGTCGAAATCCGCCATGGCCCGCCGAATCTGTGCTCAGAGCATGATGCCGAAAAGTGGGTACCGGTTTTCGGAAAACATCATGCTCCAGCAATAACCTAAAGCGGGCTGACGGTTCGAAGAATCGTCAGCCCGATTTAGAGAATGGCGCGGGAAGCCGCCGCGGCTCAAGGCGCCGTTTGGCCTTTCGTGGGCCGAGGTTTATGAGTCCGCAGGCTGGTGGGCGGCTTTCGCGGAGGACGTCATGGACTTTTCCGACCGACACGTCGTCGTGACCGGCGGGAGCGGTGCGCTCGGCACTGCCGTGGTGCGCATGCTGGTCGAGGCCGGCGCCGCCTGCCACGTGCCCTATGTGCACGACGGCGAGGCGCAGCGGTTTCCGTTGCGCCAGCATGAGCAGGTGAAGCTCCTCGCGGTGAGCGACCTCGCCGACGAAGCGGAGGTCACGCGGCTTTACGACGGCGTCCCGAATTTGTGGGCGTCGATCCATCTCGCCGGCGGCTTTGCCATGAGCCCAGTCGCCGAGACCGGCAAGGCGGCGCTGATGCAGCAGCTCGAGATGAATTTTGTTACCTGCTTCCTGTGCAGCCGCGCCGCGCTCTACGGCTTTGCCCGTGCCGGCGGGGGCGGGCGCATCGTCAACGTAGCGGCGCGTCCGGCGCTCGAATGGCGCAGCGGCACCGGCATGGCGGCCTACACGGCAAGCAAGGCGGCGGTCGCCGCGTTCACCGCGGCGCTCGCCGAGGAGGTCGCGAAAGACGGGATTCTCGTCAACGCGGTCGCGCCCTCGATCATGGACACCCCCGCGAATCGCGCCGCCATGCCGAAGGCGGATTACGACGCCTGGCCCAAGGTCGAGGAAGTGGCGGCGACGATCTGTTTCCTCGCTTCACCGGAGAACAAGGTCACCCGCGGCGGGATAGTGCCGGTGTTTGGGCGGTCGTGAGTTTGCAAACAAAATCACTCTGAGATAACGGCGCAGCAAACACAACCGTCATCCTGAGGAGGTCGCGCGCGTTTGCGCGCGACCGTCTCGAAGGATGGCCATATGCACCGCGTATGCTTCCATGCTTCGAGACGGCCGCTCGCTTGGGCGAGCGGCCTCCTCAGCATGACGGCGAGTTTTACTGCGCCGTGGCGGCGATCAGCTGCAGCGGGGCGTGGCGGGCGAGGCGGCGCACCGAATTTGACGCGACGATCGTGCGGCTCGCCGCATAGGCCTCGTGGTTCCGCTCGATGTCGTCGAGGTCGTAGAGATAATTGACCATCAGGCCGTGCGACTGGGCGAGCCCGCGCGGCGAGGTGTCGGCGAGCCAGTCGAGCTGTTCGAGCCGCGCGCCGTTGCCGAGATGAAAGCGCGCGACCGGATCGACCGGCCGCCCGCGCGGCGTGCGGGCGCTGAGGAAATACGCGGCGGCGGCGCGCAGCAGCGGCTCGCGCAGCGCCGCCGCGGACGGCTCGTCGCGCCACCACTCCGGCTTGTCGAGCAGGCTCAACCGCGCGCGGTCGTCGGCGGTGAGCATCATCGAGTTCTCGACCGCGCGCTCGCGCGCGAGCCAGGCGGCAAAGCCGGGCGCCGGCGAAAGCGTGACGAAGGTCGAGAGCCGCGGCATCTCGCGCGAGATTTCCTCGACCACCTGTTTGATCAGGAAATGGCCGAACGAGACCCCGGAGAGCCCCCGCTGGCAGTTCGAGATGGAATAGAAGACGGCGGTGGTGGCGCGCTCGGGCGCGGTCAAGTCCGGCGGTGCGGCGAGGATCGGCGCAATAGCGTCGGCGATGTCGCCGGTGAGCGCGACTTCGACGAAGATCAGCGGCTCGTCGACCAGCGCGGGATGAAAGAAGGCGTAGCAGCGCCGGTCCGGCGGATCGATGCGGCGGCGCAGATCCTGCCAGTCGCGGATTTCGTGCACCGCCTCGTAGCGGATGATCTTCTCCAGCACGATCGCCGGCGTCGACCAATCGATGCGGCGCAGCACCAGGAAGCCGCGGTTGAACCAGGACGAGAACAGGTGGACGAAATCGGCGTCGACCGGCTCGAGATCGGGCCGACGCTCGAGCGCGTCCATGAGATGCTCGCGCATGGCGACGAGCGCCTTGGTCCCGCCCGGCGCGAGGTTGAGCCGGCGCAGCAGCTCCTGGCGGCGCGGCTCGCTCGCGGCATGAAGCTCGGCCACGGCCTCTTCCGTCTTTTCCCGATTCCAGGCCTCGACCGCGACTGCGATGCGGCCGAGGTCGGGGCCGAACCGCGTCGCCAGCGCCTCGAAAAAAGCGATGCGCGGACCGGTCGTCATGATCGCGTATTGCGCGAGGATTTCGGCGGCGCGCGCCACCCCGGAGGCCTCGCCGCGCCCCGACAGCAGGTCCTCGCATTGCTCGATCAGGCCGTCTGAAAGGGCGGCGGAACCGCGCCGCTCGCGGGTGCGTTCGACCAACGCCCGGCCGCGCTCGGAAATCGTTTGCAGCAACTCGCCGAAGAACGAGGTGTTCATGCCGACCCCTTCATCCCGGACGTCGCGTCTGCGGAGGTATGCCAGGATTCGTGAATTGCAACATCGGGGAAGGCGGAACATCATTGCGAGGCGGCCGTAGGCCGACGAAGCAATCCAGAAAACGAGGCCGCGTTTTCCGCTGGATTGCTTCGCTGCGCTCGCAATGACGGGGCCGCTATGGACAAACGCCCGGTGCCGCGCCATTGAGCCGTCATCTTTCATGTCGTGGCGGTGACATTCCGCGTTCCCCAAGGAGTTCCGCATGCCTGGGCCATTGGCCGGAATAAAAGTGCTCGAACTTGCCCGCATCCTGGCGGGCCCTTGGGCCGGGCAGATTCTCGCCGATCTCGGCGCCGACGTGATCAAGGTCGAGCGCGCCGGCGCGGGCGACGACACGCGCGGCTGGGGACCGCCGTTCGTTCCCGCCGCCGACGGCGGCACGCTCGGGGCCGCCTATTATCACGCGACCAATCGCGGCAAGCGCTCGATCGAGCTTAATTTCGAGAGCGAGGAGGGCCGCGAGATCGTGCGCAAGCTCGCCGCGCGATCCGACATTTTGATCGAGAACTTCAAGGTCGGCGGCCTCGCCAAGTTCGGGCTCGATTACAAAAGCCTCGCGCCGCTCAATCCGCGGCTGATCTATTGCTCGGTGACGGGCTTCGGCCAGGACGGGCCATACGCGCCGCGCGCCGGGTATGATCTCCTGGTTCAGGGCATGGGGGGCCTGATGGACATCACCGGCACACCCGACGGCGAGCCGATGCGGGTCGGCGTGCCGATCGCGGATCTCTCGACCGGCGTCTATTCGGCGGTCGGCATTCTCGCCGCGCTCGCGCAACGCGAGCGCACCGGACGTGGCTGCCACGTCGACGTGCCGCTGCTCGACGTGCAGGCCGGGCTCCTCGCCAACCAGGCGCTGAGCTATTTCACCACCTGCAAATCGCCGACGCGAATGGGCAATTCCCATCCGGTGGTCGTGCCCTATCAGGTGTTTCCCGTCGCCGATGGCCACGTGATCATCGCGTCGGGCAACGACGGCCAGTTCGGCAAACTATGCACTGTGCTGGGCGAGCCGGCGCTGGCGAAGGATCCCGCGTATCTCACCAATTCCGACCGGGTGCAGAACCGCGACAAGCTGATTGCGCACTTGTTCGGCCTCACCAAAAAATTCTCCCGCGCCGACCTGCTGGCAAAGCTCGAAGCGGTCGGCGTTCCGGCGGGCCCGATCAACACGCTCGCCGACGTGTTCGCCGACCCACAGGTTGTCCATCGTGGCATGCAGATCGATATGCCCTACCCGGCCGCAGCCAAGGGCTCGCTACCCGGCTTGCGCACGCCGATCAGCATCGATGGCGCACGGATGGCGTCCGGCCGTCCCTCGCCGCGGCTTGGTGAACACAGCGCGGAAGTCCTGCGGGAAATCGGGATCGACCCGGCTGCCGAGCAACCGCGGGCGCGCAGCGCGGCGTCCCGCTAACGACACCCATTTTCTATTCGATATTCGCAATTTAGTTGCGAATTCGCTATGAAATGTGCGCGCCTGCCTTCGCGCGCAAAGGCAGGACTGCCCTCTGGTCAGTCTCTGTACAGAGATTTCACGCGCTCGGCGTGTCCGGGCGCAGCCGATGCGGCAGCAGCACGCCCTTGATGATCACCTGCTCGTTGTCGACAACGAGCGGCCGGCGCAGCCCCTCGTCGAGGCTCGCGGCGACCAGATACGGCGGCTCGTAGAGGCGCATCACGGTCTCGGCGGCGGCCCGGCGCCAGTCGTAAACTTGGGCGCACACCGCGTCGCCTGCCTCGGGGAGCCGGCCGAGATCGACGATGACGATGTCGCCCGGCAGATAGCCCCGCTGCTCAAGCGCACGCGTGCGCATCGTCCAGGGGTCGGCGGCCTTGCGCCCGCTGATGAGCGCCTTGATCGCGGCCGAGAGGATGGGGTCCGCGTCCTTGGCGTCGAACGGCACCGCGTCCTCGGCAAGCCCGCGGAATGTCGCCGGCGCGGAGGGGTCGCCACCAAAGAACGCGATGCCGCTGTACTCCTGAAGCCTGCTGATCGTGCGGGCGTGCAGCGTTGCGCCGCTATCGTCCTTCAGCAATCGCGTGAGAGTCGAAGCCGCGACGCCCACTTCCTTGGCGATGCGGGTCGGCGGCTTGCGCATATGCGCAATGACCCGCCGCAGGTAGTCGCGATGCTGACGCGAAGTTTCTTCGTCGCGCGGCAAATCGGGGTACTCGGCAGTTACTAAGCTCATGGTTGCCATCCCAAGGAGAACAAACCATGAACTAGCGGTTTTGGCAAGTTCGCCGCCTATTATGCAATACAGTTTAGACACAAGCATCTTGATAGTTTGCATGGACATGATTGCAATATTCGATCATTATCATTGCGATACTGAAATAGAAGCCGAAGTATTCGACAAGTAAAACCAGCGCTCGATAGAGGCGGGCGGCCCAGCGACGCACGTGGGCGAGGGAGGGCGTCTACGTCGGCGGTGCGATGGGCCTCAGCCGGTGCGGCAGGACCACGCCCTTGATCGTCACGCGCGCGTCGTCGATCACCAGCGGCCGCCGCAGCTGCTCGTCAAATGTCGCTCCCACCAGAACCGGCGGCGCGTAAATCCGCATCACCGTCTCCGGCTCCCGGCGGCCCAACACGTAAACCTCCGCCCGCACCACGTCGCCCGGCTCGGGCTGACGGTCGAGATCGACGATGACGATGTCGCCCGGCAAATAGCCGAGGCACTCGAGCGCGCGCGTGCGGATGGTGCACGAATCGACGCCGCCGCGGCTGCCGATCAGCGCCTTGATCGCGGCTGATACGGCCGGATCCGCGCTCTCCGCGTCAAACGGCACCGCGTCTTCGGAAAGCCCGCGCAGGCCCGACGGCGCCGGTGCATCGCCGGCCGAGAAGGAGATGCCGCTGTACTTCTCGAGCTTGGTGATGTTGCGCGCGTGCAGTGTGCCGGTGCTGTCCTCCTTGAGCACGCGGCTCAGGCTGGAAGCCGAAAACCCCGCGGCTTCGGCGAGCGGGGTTGGCTTCATGCGCGTGTGATCGAGGACACGCCGCACGTACTCGCGGTGTTGACGCGAGGTTTCGTGGGGATCGGCGCGGGCCACAATGGGACGTCCTGCGATGATTTGCGCTCGCGCTAATATGCAATAAAGGTTTATGGTGATCATCTTGTTAGTTTGCATTGTGTAGAATTGCTTTTTTCAATCTAACAATTGCGCAAGCACAATAGAGCCGAGTATTCGCTCCCCACGACACCGCACGATACTCATTCCGCGCGCGCGCGGCGTGCAATCCGCATGCAAATACAACGAAAAAGCGCGCGAATATTTTGGGTGCGCGGCGTGTTCAGCGCGTCGCCAGATCGGGAGGCAGGCGGATGGCCATCGCTTGCCGAGCAGCAAGCAACCTGGAAATGGTACAATGGCCCGTCTGTACGGGCTCGGCCCGCCGAATCCGAAAGGAACCGCCGCTATGAAAACGACCTATGACGCCGAGGCGGACGCCCTTTACGTGCGATTTTCCGAAACTCCGGTGGTCGAAAGCGAAGAAGTATCGGACGGCGTCGTGCTCGACTTCGACGCGGAGGGGCGAATCGTCGCCATCGAACTGATCGACGCCAGCAAGCACCTCGCCGCGGGCGCAGACATTCCAACGGCCGCAGAGTGAAGATTGAGCACGGCGCTGCAAGCCAGTTACCGGATCATCTTGATCCCGCCTTCGTCCGAGCCCTGCTTGCCATGTTCTTGCAACTGTCTGAGCAATAGCGCGAGTCCGCGCGACGGGTCGCAGTGCCCCGACGTCGCCGACGTGAAAAGGACGAGCGCAATACGAACATGTTCGTATACTGACGGCCTGCGGTCGATCTCCTCCGAATTCACTCCACATCTCGAACACCATGAAACGCAGCAGCGATGGCGCCTCGATTACAAGCTGCAAATCGTCGGTATCGACATCAATCACGACGCTCGCTCTGTCGAGCAATTTATTCCCGATAAGTCTCTGAGCGAATCCAGATTTGTCATCAGCATCCACATACGCAGCTAAGTGCTTCAACCCTTCGAGATACGGTTCGATCAAGATGAAAGGTTCCTTGTACGGTTGATCTCCTTTATCCATCAGCCATCTTGTGATTTGACCCCAGTGGGACATGAAACCGGCCACACCTGCCGGCGATGAAAGCATCCGCGCTTTGTCCCAAAGTCGAAGATTTTGCGCCGTTGTGATGACAACCATTTCGTTGATACCGGAGGCTCCGACAATATGAACCCCAGACGGTGGCATACCCAATAGCGTTTCTCCCCGCTGGGGCGCTCTCGGGGTGCCATGATCATGAACATAATATCCACCACGGTCCCGAATGATCGTAGTCCGGATGAGGGCACGCATGGGTGTTGGCGGCTTTGTTGTCGAATTTTGCCATGACCCTAGGGGCGATTCTCCCTACATTCCAGCCGCCTGCATTGCTCCCTGCCGGAAATCGGCGAAATGTCCAAACCCGAAATCGTCTTTACGCGACATGCGGAAACGATGATGGCCGAACGCGGCATCAAACAGGAGTGGATCAAAACGACCATTGCCGAACCGGACACGACGGGACCCGACCCAGCACGACCCGATGTGCGACGGGCATTTCGCATGATCCCGGAAAATGGCAACCGCACCCTGCGCGTCGTATACGCGACCATCGGCGACACGGTCCGTGTCGTAACCGCCTTTTTCGATCGGGGCCGCCGCCGCTAGCGGTTTTGGTTAGCCGCCGCAGGCGCCGGCTGGCACTCCCGGCAATGGCGCAAGCTTCAGCCGGCGCGCGGCCGCTTCATCGGCGCGGTAGATCGGCGCTTCGTTCGAGCCCGCTGGCATCGCGGCGATTCCCGTGCCGATGAAACTGCCGGGAGAATCCGGCTCGAGCGCCGCGGCCGCGAGCCCGGCGGCCGGCTGGTTCATCGGTACGAAGCGCGTGCCGGCCGGGAGCACCAGGGATTTCATCATGAGTTCGACGTCGACCGACTGGTCCGGATTGATGCTCTCGCGGTTGATGCGTTTCACCGCGCCTTTGAGGACAAACGCTTCCGCATCGATTGAAGCCGGCGCGGCGAGCGCGCACACCGCAATCATATCGAGCGCCAGCCGGTCGGCGGCGGCGCCCGCGTCGCCGAGCAGAATGTAGCCGGCCGGCCGCGCGCGCTTTGCCGTCGCGGTGATCGCGCGGGAATCCTGGAATTGCACCGTGGTCGGCCGCTCGCGCGCGCTCTCCGGATCGATCATCGGCAGGTCTACCGGCGCGACGGCGAGGCGATGCGCGACGATGAGATCGCGACGCGCGGCTGCGCTTGCGCGGCGAGCTTCACGCACGGTCTCGTGCAGGCGGCGCGGGTCGCCCGCGGCCGTTGAGATCACCGCTTCGGCGGCGAGCACGTGGGTCGCGACCCGGCGCTGGAAGGCCTGCATGCCGACGCCGACTCCCCGCGTCTCGATGAGAAACGACACCGCGCCCATCAGGCCGAAGGCGTTACGCGCGATGCCGGGCGCATTGCCGCCCATGGAGACGAGCTTGTCGTCCGGGCGGTAGCTCGTGGTGTGATACCAGAAGCTCGTCAGCCCATGCGCTTGCCACGCCGCTTCGAGCGCCGGCCGAAACACGCCGTCGGCGAGCGCGGTGATCGCCGGATGCACCATCGGGTGGGTGGCGTAGAGAAACATCGCGTCGCTCGCCTCGATGACCGCGAATTTCTGCACCCAGCGGTTCGCGACGGAAAACTCGTGCGCGTCGACGACCACATCGGGGGGAAGCGCGATGAGCTTGGCATGCAGCGCGGCGCTCTCGGGCAATGTGAGCAGCAAATGGTCGCGGTTGAGATCGGCGCCACTTGCGGTCACGCGGGTGAACGCGGCCGCGCCGTCCGGGTTGGCCCGCGGCACCACGACGACGGTCACGCGATCGAGGTACCGCGCGAGCGGCCCGTCGGCGAGGCTCGCGGCAAGCGCCAACATGGCTTCGCCGCCCGCCGGCTCGTTGCCGTGCTGCAGCCCGATGAACCAGAGAATCGGCCGCCCGAGCGCCACGATCGCTGGGGGATCGGTCAGGCCTTCTTTGGTGAATATCAGGTAG
>JAFAUQ010000195.1 GCA_019243195.1 Hyphomicrobiales bacterium | reverse complement strand
ACGCAGAAGCCGGGGCAGCAGCCGGCGGGCTTTGAATTATTCGATATCTCGACGCCCGAGCAGCCGAAGAGGATCGCCTATGTCGACGCGTCGGGGCCGCAGTCGCGCGGCGTGCACCAGCTGTGGTTCTGCGACGGCGAATACGTGCACATGAGCTCCGGCGCACCCGACTTCAAGCCGCGCAACCAGCTCGACGATCAGTTCTACCGCTCGTTCGACGTGCGCAATCCATCAAAGCCCACCGAAATTGGGCGCTGGTGGCTGCCCGGCACGCGCGACGGCGACACCGAAGCGCCGCCGGTGCGCGGAAAGCCGCCGCACGACAAAGGTTTCCGCGCGCACAACACCAACGTCTATCCGCAGCGGCCGGACCGCTGCTACCTCGGCTATATCGACGGCGGCATGTTCATCCTCGACATCGCCGACAAGGCGCATCCGAAGGCGATCAGCGGGTGGAAGAACTCCCCGCCCTACACCGGCTTCTGCCACACCGTGCTGCCGCTGTTCGAGCGCGACCTCCTCATCGTCACCGACGAATCGACAATGGACGACGCCGGCGACTGGCCGAAGCTGGTGTGGATCGTCGACGCTCGCGCGGAACAGAACCTGGTGCCGATCGCGACCTGTCCAGCGCCGAACTACGACGCCTTCGCCAAGCGCGGCGGCCGCTTCGGCGCGCATAATATTTATGAGAACGTGCCGGTGCCGACCGGCTGGCATTCCGACACGATCGTGCTCGGCACCTTCTTCAATGGTGGCCTGCGCGCCTACGACATTGCCAATCCGTACCAGCCCAAGGAGGTCGCCGCCTTCGTGCCGCCGGGCCCGCCCGGCGCGCCGCACGGCACCATCCAGCTCAACGACGTCTTCGTCGACGAGCGGCGAGTGGTCTACACGGTCGACCGCCACGCCGGCGGCCTCTACATATTGGAGATGGATTTTTAATCCCTCCCCGCCGGGGGAGGGTGTCGCCGCGCCTAAGCGCGGCGACGGGTGGGGACTCCAACAAATATGAACGACGCGCTCCACCTCTTCCCCTCGCGCACTGCCGGACCGTTCGGGCGCCGGGCGAAGCACGCACGCGGCGGGCGCATTCCGGTCACCATCGTCACCGGCTTCCTCGGCGCCGGGAAGACAACGCTCGTGCGCGCGTTCCTGAAGAGCCCGCAAGGGCGCGGCACCGCCGTCATCGTCAACGAGTTCGGCGCGATCGGCATCGACGATGCGCTGGTGCGCGACAGCGCCGAGGCGACGGTGCTGCTCGGCAACGGCTGCGCCTGCTGCGTCACGCGCAGCGACCTGCAGGTGGCGCTGCGCCGGCTCGTCGCGGAGCGCGACCGCGGATCGCTGCCCCCGTTCGCCCGCATCGTCATCGAGACCAGCGGGCTCGCCGACCCCGGCCCGATTCTGCAGACGTTTGCGACCGACCGGGCACTCGGCGCCGAGTTCCACGCCGAGGTCGCGCTGGCGGTCATCGACGCGGTGACGGGCGCCGCGACGCTCGACTGGTCGCCGGAGGCACGCAAACAAGTGATGCTGGCGGATCGCGTGGTCGTGTCGAAGACCGATCTTGCCGACGCGGCCGCGACCGCGTTGCTGATGGCGCGCCTCGCGCAGCTCAATCCGCGCGCCGATATCGCCGTCGCCGTGAACGGCGCGCTCGATCCTGATTGTTTGATCGACGAGGCTGACGGAACGCGGGCGCGCAACAACTTCGCGGCCGAGGCAACGCACGCCGACGGTATCGTCAGCTTCGTGCTCACGGAAACGGCGCCGGTCGAATGGACGCCGTTCGCGCGCGCCATGGATACCTTGATCGCGCTGCGCGGCCGCGACCTGCTGCGGGTCAAAGGCTTTCTCGACGTCGCCGGCTGCCGCGGTCCGGTGCTGGTGCAGTTCGTGCAGCACCTCGCGCATCCGCCGGTCGAGCTGCAGGCGTGGCCGGACGGCGAACCCGCAAGCCGCCTCGTGTTCATCACCCGCGGCCTGGGCGAGGCGCCGGTGCGCGGGCTTTTTGATGCGGTGCGCGGAGTGGCGTTGCCCGACCCGCAACAAACACCGACGTCACCCTGAGGAGCCGGCCGAAGGCCGGCGTCTCGAAGGGTGGCAACAAACTCCGAGCTTGCTTCCATCCTTCGAGACGGTCGCGCGCAAGCGCGCCATAGCCGACGCTCCGCGTCGGCGTTCTTCCCTACTAAGAACGGCGGCCGAAGGCCGCCTATGCTCCTCAGGATGACGTTGGTGTTTGTTTCAAGAGCTCAAATACGCGCCGCCGTTCACGTGGATGGTCTGGCCGGTGATGTAACGCGCGCCCGGGCCGGCGAGGAAGCGCACGGTCGCGGCGATGTCGTCGGGCGCGCCGGCCGTTCCGGTCAAGGAAGGCACGCGGTGTGCGTTCGGCTCCGGGCCGCGCCGGGCGGTGGCGATGCGGCCGGGCGAGACGCAATTCACCGTCACGTTCTGGGCGGCAAGCTCGTGCGCGAGTGCGCGCGTCAGTCCCACGAGGCCGGCCTTGGCGGCGACGACGTGCGCACGGCGATTGGCGCCGAGGTGCGCGGTGAGGCCGCCGATATTCACGATGGCGCCGGCATCGCTTGCGGCCAGCTGCGGCAGGCATGCCTTGGCGCAGATGAACGCGCCGTCGAGGATGACCGTGAGAATCTCGCGCCACGCGGCGAGCGACATTTCGGCGAATGCCTGCTCGCGCCGCACCGCCGCGTTGTTCACGAGAATATCGATGCGGCCGAACCGCTCGACCGTAGCCGCCACCATGCGGCCGACCGCGGCTTCGTCGGTCACGTCGGCGACGAAGGCGAACGCGCGGCCGCCCACTGCCTCGATCTCGCCCGCCAGCGCTTGTGCCTCACCCTCGCTGGTGCGCGCGTTGATGACCACCGCCGCGCCGGCATCGGCCAGGTCGAGTGCTATCGCCCGCCCGATATTGCGCGCCGCGCCGGTGACGATCGCCACCCGGCCATCGAGTTCCTGCCCCTCAGCCATGGTTGAATTTCACCCCGTTGCGCCCTGGAAACCGCCGATCGACTAAGCACGACGTTGCGTCGCGGTGAAGGGTGCTCCGGTTGACACCCCTCCCCCCCGGCCTTTACGAATCGAAGGCTAAAAAAAGCAACAACCGGCCTCCAGAGGAAACGTCGGGAGGGGTATGGCGCCGCTCCTGGATGTAAGAGACTTGCATACTGAATTCCGCACCGGCGCGGGCACGATCCGCGCGGTCGACGGGATTTCTTACGCCGTCGAGCCGGGCGAAACCGTCGCCATTGTCGGCGAAAGCGGCTCGGGCAAGTCGGTCAGCGCGCTCTCGATCCTGCGCCTGATCCCGGACCCGCCGGGGCGGATCACCCACGGCGAGGTGCGCTTCCTCGGCCGCGACCTCATGCAGCTTTCCGACGCGCAAATGCGCGAGGTGCGCGGCGGCGACATCGGCATGGTGTTCCAGGAGCCGATGACCTCGCTCAACCCGGTGCTCACCATCGGGCGGCAGATCACCGAGACGCTCGAACAGCATCGCCGCGCCGATCGCGCCGCGGCGTACCGGCGCGCGGTCGAGCTGCTCGGCCTCGTCGGCATTGCCGATCCGGCCCGCCGGCTCAAACAATATCCGCACCAGCTCTCAGGCGGCATGCGCCAGCGCGTGATGATTGCGATTGCGCTCGCCTGCGATCCCAAGCTGATCATAGCCGACGAGCCGACGACCGCGCTCGACGTGACCATCCAGGCGCAGATCCTCGAGCTGATGAGCGGGCTCACGCGCCGGCTCGGCGTGGCGCTGATCATCATCACCCACAACCTCGGCGTGGTGGCGCGCTACGCCAAGGGGGTCAACGTGATGTACGCCGGCCGCATCGTCGAGAGCGGGCCGGCGGCGGCGATCTATCACGAGCCGCGCCATCCCTACACCGTGGCGCTGTTGCGCTCGGTGCCGCGGCTCGACCGCCCGCGCCGTGCCCGACTCGATCCGGTCGATGGCCAGCCGCCCGATCTGACGCGGCTTGCCCGCGGCTGCGCCTTCCGCCCGCGCTGCCGCTTCGCCATCGACGCATGCGCCGAGGCGCCGCCGCCGCTCGCGGCCGCCGGCGCGCCGGGCCAGTTCTCCGCCTGTCTGCGCGCCAATGAAATCACCGCCAAGGTCGGAGTGGTGGCATGAGAGCGCCGGACGTGCCGACGCGCGCGCTGCTCGAGGTCAAGGGGCTGCGCAAGCACTTCCCGGTCACCGAGGGCGTGATCGCCCGTCGCCTCATCGGCGAGGTGAAGGCCGTCGACGGCGTCGACTTCACCATGCGGCGCGGCGAAACGCTCGGCCTCGTCGGCGAGAGCGGCTGCGGCAAGACGACAACCGGCCGCTGCATCCTGCTGCTCGAGCGCCCGACCGCCGGCGCAATCATCTACGACGGCGTCGACCTTGCGAGCCTGCCGCCCAAGGAGCTGCGTGCGCTGCGGCGGCGCATCCAGGTGATCTTTCAGGACCCTTATAGCTCGCTCAATCCGCGCCTGAAGGTCGGCGAGATCATCGCGGAGCCAATGCGGGTGCACGGCATCGAGCCCAACGCAAAACGACGCACCGCCCGCGTCGCCGAGCTGCTCACGACCTGCGGGCTCGATCCGAAGTTCGCGGACCGCTACCCGCACGAAATGTCGGGCGGCCAGCGCCAGCGCGTCGGCATCGCCCGCGCGCTCGCGCTCGATCCGGAGTTCATCATCTGCGACGAGGCGGTCTCCGCGCTCGACGTGTCGATCCAGGCGCAGATCGTCAATCTGCTCGAGCACCTGCGCGAGCGCTTCGGCCTCACTTATTTGTTCATCGCGCACGATCTTTCGGTGGTGCGGCATCTGTGCCACCGGGTCGCCGTGATGTACCTCGGACGCATCGTCGAACTGGCCGACTGCGACGAGCTGTTCGACAACCCGCTCCACCCTTACACCCGCGCGCTGCTCGACGCGGTGCCGGTGCCCGATCCGACCATCGAGGCCACGCGCAACTTCCGCCCCGTCAAGGGCGAGGTGCCGAGCCCGATCAATCCGCCGTCCGGCTGCGTGTTTCAT
>JAFAUQ010000285.1 GCA_019243195.1 Hyphomicrobiales bacterium | reverse complement strand
CGAGCGCATCTACGAAAAAATGTACAACGGCTCGCGCAGCACGCCGGCGCTTGCGCGCGGCGTGACGCAAGCCGACGAAAGCCGCCGCCGCGGCGTCATCATGGAGGCGATTTCCGGCGTCGACATCGCGGTGTGGGACGCAAAAGCACAGGCGCTCGGTGTTCCGCTTTATCAGGCGCTCGGCGCGGTGCGCCGTTGCGTCCGCGGTTATGCCAGCGGCGGTTGGGCGCCGGGCGACGAGGCCGAGGCGGAGCTTGGCGGCTACGCCGCCAAGGGCTTCACCGCCTGCAAGATGCGCGTCGTGGGCCACGATGGATTCTCGATTCCCAACTGCGTGCGCCGCGTAGCAGCGGCACGCCGTGGCGTCGGCCCCAAGGTCGAACTGATGGTCGACGCGCACGGTTCGCTCGAGGTCTCGACCGCCATCAAGCTCGCGCGCGAACTCGAGCCCTACGACATCGCCTGGTTCGAGGAGCCGGTGTCGCCGGACGATCACGCCGGCCAGGCCGAGGTGCGCCGTTCGACCACCATTCCCGTCGCATCGGGCGAGCGCGAGTTCACGCGCTTCGACTTTCAGGATCTGCTCGAGCGCCGCGCGCTCGACATCGCGCAGCCGGACGTGGCGCGCGCGGGCGGCATGACGGAGATCAGGCGGATTGCGGCGCTCACCTCGGCGCACGGCGTGCGTCTGGCGCCGCACGCGTGGGGCAGCGGCGTGTTGTTTGCGGCAAGCCTTCACGTCGCTATGGCGTCCGCCAACTGTCACATCCTCGAGGTCACGCAAGGCTACATGCCGATGATGTGGGAGCTGTTCGACGAGCCGTTCGACATTCGGCCGGACGGCACGGTGCACGCGCCGGACCGCCCGGGTCTCGGCTTTAAGCTGCGTGCGGATACGCTAGAGAAATTCAAGTATGTCGATGGGCCGGAGTTCGAGTTCTGAAGTATGATCTCGAAAAAGTGCCTACTGGTTAAGTGCGAATAGCGAATAGAAAGCTTTCTTCCAAACTATTCGCTACTCGCTACTCGCTACTCGCTATTCGCGTAGTTTCTACGACTGAGGAGAAATCCCTTGATTGCGAAATTCGATGCGGAATTCGACGTGGTGGTGGCCGGCGGCGGCTCGGCGGGATGCGTGCTGGCGACGCGGCTCACCGAAAATCCGGCGGTCACCTTGTGCCTGGTCGAGGCGGGCGGCCGCGACCGCAACCCGTGGATTCACATTCCGCTCGGCTTCGGCAAGCTCGTGCCTAATCCCAAGGTGAACTGGGGCTACGAGACCGAGCCCGAGCCGCAGCTCAACGGCCGCCGCTGCAGCTGGCCGCGCGGCAAGGTGCTCGGCGGCTCCGGCTCGATCAACGGGCTCGTCTTCCTGCGCGGCGCGCCGAGCGACTACGACGGATGGGAAGCCGCGGGCGCCAAGGGATGGAGCTACAAGGACGTGCTGCCGTATTTCAAGCGCATGGAGCACAACATGCGCGGCGCCGACGCTTGGCGCGGGCAGGGCGGGCCGATGTGCATTTCCGACATCAAGAAGCCGTCCGCCACGTCGCAGGCGTTCGTCGAGGCGTGCACGCGGCTGCAATATCCGGTCAATCCGGATTTCAACGGCGAGCGCATCGACGGCGTCGGCACCGTTCAGCTCAACGTGCGCAACGGCTGGCGCTGCTCGACTGCCAAGGGGTATCTGCGGCCCAATCTCAAGCGCAAGAATCTCAGCCTGATGACCCACGCGCACGTGCGGCGGATTTTGTTCGAGGGCCGGCGTGCCGTCGGCGTCGAGGTGGAGCAGGGCGGTTCGGTCAAACGGATCGGCGCGCGGCGCGAAGTGATCGTCTCCAGCGGCGCGATCAATTCGCCGATGGTGCTGATGCACTCAGGCATCGGACCGGCGGCCGAGCTCAAGGAGGTCGGCATTGAGGTCCGTCACGATTTGCCCGGCGTCGGCAAAAACCTGCAGGACCACGTGCAGGGGCGCTTCACTTTCCTCACCCGCGCGGCGGGGACGCTCAATGAAATCCTGACCTCGCCGCGGCAGCAAATCGTCATGGCGCTCCAGTGGCTCACGTCGCGCTCGGGCCAGCTGGCGGTGGGGGCGACCGAGGGCTGCCTGTTCGCCAAATCCAGTCCGGCCGAGCCGGTAGTCGATCTGCAGTTCCAGGCGACGAACTTCTCGACCGAGCACCTCACGCTCGGCTTGGATCGCTGGCCCGGATTCGGCTTCAACTTCTGCGTCTGCCGGCCGAAGAGCCGGGGCGAGATCAAGCTTGCGGACGGCACCGGCCGCTCGAAGCCGAAGATCTTCGCCAATTACTTCAGCGATCCCGACGGCGACGACATGCGCCGCTCGGTGGCGGCGTTCCACATCGGCCGCCAGATCATCGCCACCGAGCCTTATCGCTCGCTGATTTTCTGCGAGGTGCGGCCGGGTGCGCACGTCGTTTCCGAGGAAGACATCAAGGGCTTCATCCGCCAGGTCGCCGGCACTGTCTATCATCCCTGCGGCACCTGCCGGATGGGCGAGGACGACAAGGCCGTGGTCGATCCCGACTTGCGGGTGCGCGGCCTCGACGGCTTGCGCGTGGTCGACGCCTCGGTGATGCCGATCATCCCGACGCCCAACATCCACCCCGCCACCATCATGATCGCCGAAAAGGCATCGGACACGATCGCCCGCTCGCTGGCGGCATAGGGCGGCAGTTTTGCACGCAACGAGTCCAAGCGAATGAAAACGACG
Organism: Hyphomicrobiales bacterium; assembly: GCA_019243195.1. Classification (GTDB taxonomy): domain Bacteria; phylum Pseudomonadota; class Alphaproteobacteria; order Rhizobiales; family Xanthobacteraceae; genus AP-16. Next base: position 7,577 of record JAFAUQ010000285.1, on the reverse strand, counting down.
GTCGAAGTCCCTGACGACCTTTACCGTCGTGCCAAGGCGGAAGCGGCGCTGCGAGGCAAGGATCTGATCGAGGAGGGGCTTCGGCTTGTGCTCGAAAGACCGCGCAAGCGGCGCCGACAGCCGCGCCTTGCCGAGCTGATGAGGTCGGGCCGCGGGGCCGTAGACTCGGGAATTCCCGACCTGGGTTCGAACCCCGATTACCTCGCCAGCCTTGGCCGCGATGTACGCCATCGTTGATACAGTCTAGCCGCGCTGCATCGAGGCTCAATCCTAACGGCCACTCAACGAACGAAAGTGGGAGGGCAACATGATCAAGTCGAAAAACAGCGACGTCGAGGCCGTGACGGTCAAGTCCGTCGAGGGCAAGGCGGTGTCCGGCGGCGACATGCTGGTCAAGCCGCTCATGAAGGGCGACGAGATGACGTTCCTCGAAATCCGTTATGCGGCGGGCGTCGGTGCGCCGCTGCACACCCACACGCATGAATCGATCGCCTACGTGGTGAAGGGCAAAGTCAAATCCACAGTCGGCTCGGACCAGTTCATCATGGGTCCGGGCGATGTTTGCCGCCATCCGACCGGGGTCCTGCACGGGTTGGAAGCTCTGGAGGACTCGGTCGTGGTCGAGATCAAGTCGCCGGCACCCGACCTCGGGGCGTTCCTGGCGATGCGGTCATAGGCGATCAGCCGCCAAGCTGTGATGCCACTACAACACCGGCACTAGAACCGTGTGGAGAGGGCCGGTTTGTGCTTCCCGGCCCGTGCGCGTTGGCATAGCCTCCCGGAGTTTCGGGGATGCAACGCTAGGGGGCGGTCCACATGACGCGGATCTTGCTAATCGTCGCGGTTGCGCTGCTGCTGACAGGCCGCGCATCGGCGCAATCCGAGGCCAATTGCGAGGAGATACGCCAGGCGGTCGCGCAGTACGGATACGAGGATGCGCGGCGGCATGCTCTCATCCATTACGGCGCCGAAGCGGTCGAGGCCGGCGAAAAGAAATGCCTCGCCGGCATGATTCCGGCGAAACCGGCCGCGACCAAAGCGTCCCTGACGAAACCGGCGGCGAAACACCACGAAGCGAAGAAGCACAAGCCCACGGCGCCAGCGGCTCGGGTGCAGGAAAGCAGCAAGTAGCCCCCGGTCCTTGCCTCTGACTCGTCGCCCGCGAAAGCGGGATGTAGGGTGGGCTAAGCCGGCCGCAGGCCGGCGTGCCCACCACTACGTCTCAAACAAACAAATCCGCGTGGGCACGCGGCTTCGCCGCTTAGCCCGACGGTGCTGCGGATTGGCTGCGGCAACGAGATGTCTATTCGCTATTCGCCACTCGCTCTTCGCTCGTTTATGATCGCGTCGAAGGAGAGTGAAATGAAATCCGGCGTCTACCGCTATCCGCACATGGACCGCGTCATCTACGGCTCGCCGATTGCCGAGGTGCTCGGCGCCGAGGTCGATCGCCTGGATGCGCGGGCCGTTTTCGTGCTCGCGAGCGGCACGCTCAACCGCGAGACCGACGTGGTGACGACGGTTCGGCGCGTGCTGAGAAACCGCTGCGCCGCCGTCGCGGCCAAGATCGGGGCGCACACGCCGCGCACCGACGTGGTGGAAGCCGCGAATGCCGCGCGCGAGGCGGGCGCGGACTTGCTGCTCACGGTCGGCGGCGGGTCCGTCACCGACGCGGCCAAGATGGTCGGGATTTGTCTTGGCAACGACATCACCGAGCCCGCCGGCCTCGATGCCTATCGGGCGGTGATCGGGGCCGACGGCAGCGTGCGCCGCCCCGCCGTCAACGCGCCGGGCGTGCGCTTCATCGCCATCCCGACGACGCTGTCGGCCGGCGAGTTCAATGCGTCGGCGGGCTGCACCGATACCGTGCGGCACGTGAAGGAAAGCTTCGCGCATCCGCTCATGGCGCCGCTCAGTGTCATTCTCGATCCGAACGTGACCATGCACACACCGGAATGGCTGTGGCTCTCGACCGGCATCCGCGCCGTCGACCATGCGGTCGAGGATCTGTGCTCGATCAACAGCCAGCCCATGTCCGACGGTGCGTCGATTCATGCGTTGCGCCTGTTGGGGAAGGGTCTTCGCGCGGTCAAAGCGAAACCATCGGAGATCGCGGCGCGGCTCGATTGTCAGCTCGGCGCCTGGATGTCGATGGTCGGGACGCAGACCGGCGTCACCAAGGGCGCGAGCCACGGCATCGGTCACGTGCTCGGCGGCACCGCCGGCGTGCCGCACGGATATACCTCATGCGTGATGCTGCCGCACGTGTTGAGATTCAATCATTCGATCAATGCCGAGCGCCAAGCCCTCGTGAGCGAGGCGCTGGGCGCGCCCGATGAGCCCGCCGCCGATGTCGTGGGCGCGCTGATTGCCGACCTCGGGTTGCCCGGCCGGCTGCGCGACGTCGGCGTCAAAGAGGATCAGCTCGACGCGATTGCCGAGCATTCGATGCACGATCGCTGGGTGCACACCAACCCGCGCAAGATCGACGGCCCGGCAACGGTGCGTACGCTGCTCGATGCGGCGTGGTAAGACGCGCCGATGAGGATTCCCCGCCGCAAATTTCTGCGTCTGGCCGCGAGTGCGGCCACGCTGCCCATGGCCGCGCGCATGGCGCAGGCGCAAACGTATCCGTCGCGGCCGGCGCGGCTGGTCGTCGGCTTTGCGCCGGGCGGAGGAAACGACATCGTCGCGCGCCTCATCGCCCAGTGGCTTTCCGAGCGCACCGGCCAGCAATTCTTTGTCGAAAATCGGCCCGGCGCGGGAACCAACATCGCAACCGAGATTGTCGTCAGTGCGGCGCCGGACGGTTACACGCTTCTGCTCGCCGGCGTTCCCAACGCGTATAACGCCGCGCTCTATCACAAGCTCAATTTCGTGTTTCTGCGCGACATCGCGCCGGTCGCAGGCGTCGCCCGCGGCCCGCTGGTGATGCTCCTGCATCCGTCGGTTCCGGTCAAAACGGTGCCCGAGTTCATTGCCTATGCCAAAGCCAATCCCGGCAAGATCAACATGGCGTCGTCCGGCATCGGCGGCGGCGGCCATCTGGCCGGCGAATTGTTCAAGATGCTCGCGGGCGTCAACTTGGTGCACGTGCCTTTTCGCGGCAACGGGCCGGCGCTCACTGCCTTGCTCGGCGGGCAGGTCGACGTTCTGTTCCCGAGCCTTGCTTCCTCGATCGGCTACATCAAGTCCGGCCAACTGCGCGGGCTCGGTGTCACCGCCGCGACGCGCTCGGATGCGGTGCCGGACCTTCCGACCGTCGGCGAATTTGTCCCCGGCTACGACGTGGACGCATGGTACGGCATCGGCGCGCCCAAGGGCACGCGGGCCGAAATCGTCGACAAGCTCTACAAAGAAATCAGCGCTGGCCTCGCCGATCTCAAGCTGAAAGCGCGCTTCGCCGACCTGGGCGACGCCCCCATGCCGATGACGCCGGCCGAGTTCGGCAAGCTGATTACCGACGAGACCGAAAAGTGGGGCAACGTGGTAAAGTTCGCCGGCATTAAATTGGAGTAGCCCTCATGGACGATCGGACCCGGAACATCACGACGGAGCCGCACGAAGCGCTGCGCACGATCCTGCCGGTCGCCGGCTGGTCCGACGGCGACGCAGCGGACGTCGGCTTCACCGGCGGCACCGACCCGATATTGCCGACGCCATTCCGGATTGGCGTCGCCGGTGCGGCAACAATCGCGGCAAGCGGGCTCGCGGCGGCGGCGCTGTGGCAGGCGCGCACTGGCCGGCGCCAGCGGGTCACGGTCGATGTGCGTCAGGCGACGGCTTCATTGCGCAGCGGCCATTACATGAAGCTCGCCGACACCGAGGTCTCGACCCGGCGCAACACCATCATGGGCGTCTACCCGACCAAGGACGGACGCTGGTCCTATCTGCATTGCAATTTCCCCAATCATCGCGCGGCGGCGCTCAGCGTGCTCGGCGTCGCGGAAGATCGCGACGCGGTGACCCGCGCGGTCGCCACCTGGAACGCCGCCGACCTCGAGGAGGCGATCATCGCGGCCAAGGGCGCCGGTGGCATGGCGCGGAGCAAAGCCGAATGGGCGAAGCATCCGCAGGCCGCCGCGATCGCGGCGCTGCCGCTGATGGAGATCATTCGCATCGGCGACAGCCCGCCCGAACCGCTGCCGCCCGGCGACCGGCCGCTTTCCGGCATCCGCGTCCTCGACCTCACGCGCGTGCTCGCCGGGCCGACCTGCGCGCGCACGCTCGCCGAGCACGGCGCCGAGGTGATGAAGATCACCGCCGCGCACCTGCCCAACCTCGGCTGTCAGGAATGGGACACAGGGCACGGCAAGCTTTCCGCTCAACTCGATCTGCGCCAGCCGGATGCGGTTGAGACATTGCGCGGACTGGCGCGCCGGGCCGATGTGTTCTCGCAAGGGTATCGTCCCGGCACCTTGGCGAGCCGCGGCCTCTCGCCGGAAGAGCTGACCGCGCTGCGGCCCGGGCTTGTCTACGTGTCGCTCAGCGCTTTCGGTCACGCCGGCCCGTGGGCATCGCGGCGCGGCTTCGACACGGTGGTGCAGACGGTCAGCGGCATCACCACGCGCCAGGCGGAGTTGTTCCCGGGCAAGCGGCCGGGGCCGGACTTCTATCCCGTCTCGGCGATCGACTATTGCACCGGTTATCTCATGGCGTTCGGCGCGATGGTGGCGCTGGAACGGCGCGCGCGCGAAGGCGGGAGCTGGCTGGTGCGCATCTCGCTCGCGCAGGTCGGTAAATTTATTGTCGATCTCGGCGAAGTGCCGGAATCCGAGCTCAAAGGCGTGCCCGCCGAGTTCACGCCGGAGGAACTGGAAAGCTGGTCGACTGTCAGCCAGACCCCATCGGGCGCGCTGCGCCACCTCAAGCCGGCGGTGCAATTATCGGAGACGCCGCCCTATTGGGCGCGGCCCTCGGTTCCGCTCGGCTATCATCAGCCCGTGTGGCCGTAAGCTGGTACAAAAAAAGTGGGGATTCTTTTCCTTATGTGAAATAGCTCACAGACGGCCTCGTGTTTAAGTTGAGGCTTTTCCGTGTGGCATGCGAAAAGCATGCCCTTGTCCCCCACAACTTTCGAGGAATTTTTTCCATGTGTAAATTCCTGATAGCGGCTGTCGCCGCGCTTCTATCCGTACCGGTCTCCGCATCGGCTGACGAGATAACAGCGAATCACTCTCCGCCCAACCGGGGGACGATTTCGGTCGTCGCCCGGGGGGAACCGAACACCTCGTGGGTCGCCCTTGCTGTCTCGACGAACGGCCGCGTGTTCAAGTCCGAATCGTTCAACGGCGAGGAATCGGCTCGAAGCGCTGCCCTCAGCGAATGTGAGCACACCTCAGGTCGGACTTGCCGCGATTCGATGTCCGTTCCGAACGAATGGGACGTCATCGTTCTGCGCTGCGGCAGTCAGAATTTCCTCGGAGGGTCGGCTCAAAAGGTAGCGTACGGGAACGCCCTGGCAAAGGCGCTTGCTAGAGGGTTCAGCGCTGGCGATTGTCGGCAAATCGCGAGCTACTGATCGGTATCACTGCCGACCGCAGCCAAAAGGGGTGCGTCGTCCGAGCCGCGACGTACCCTGCTCAGTGGAATTGTGGGTGCGCGTGCCGTAGGAGTTCAGCGAACCTCGGCTCGGCCGTGATCACGAATTGCGCGCCAGACGCGCTCGGCAGTCGCCGGCATCGGAAGGTCGCCGACGCCGAGCGGCGCCAGCGCATCGATAACCGCGTTCATCACCGTGGGGGTGGCGGCGACCGTTCCGCCTTCGCCCACGCCCTTGACACCGATCGGGTTTGATTTGCTCGGCACCGGGCTGAAGTCGACGCGCACGTTCGGTAGCGCGTCGGCGCGCGGCACCGCATAATCCATGAGACTTCCGGTGACGAGCTGGCCGCTGTCGCCGTCGTAAACGATGTCCTCGAGCAGCGCCTGACCGGCGCCCTGGGCGACGCCGCCGTGGATCTGTCCCTGCGCCAGCAGCGGATTGATCACCGTGCCGATGTCGTCGACCACGGCGTAACGGTCGATGACGACCGCGCCGGTCTCGGCATCGATCTCGACTTCGCAGATATGGCAGCCGTTGGGAAAGCTCGGCACGTTGGCGGAGAACGATCCGGCGCCCTGGAGGCCGACCCCGAGTTCGCTCGGCAGTCCCACCGGAATGAACGACATCTGCGCCACCTGGCCGATCGGCATCGCCTTGTCAGTGCCGGCGACGGTGAACTTGCCATTGTCGAAAACGATGTCGCTTGCGCTCGCCTCCATGAAATGGCCCGCGAAACGCTTGCCGCGCTCGATCACCTCGTCGGCCGCGGTGCGCAGCGCGCTGCCGCCCACCATCATGCTCCGTGACGCATAAGTGCCGCGTCCGATCGCCACCTCGTCGGTGTCGGCCTGGGCGAGGCGAATGCTTTCCGGCGCGACCCCGAGCCACTCCGAGACCATCTGGGCGAACGTCGTCTCGTGCCCTTGGCCGTGTGAGAGCAAGCCGGACAGGATCGTCAGCGTGCCGCTCGGATCGAAACGGATCTCCATGCGGTCGTTGAAGATGCCGGTGTTGTCGACGTAATAAACGATGGCGCGTCCGCGCCGGCGGCCGGCCTTCTCGCTTTCGGCGCGGCGCGCCGCGTAGCCGTCCCAGTCGGCGAGCGCCTGGCATTTTTCCAATGCGGCCGCGTAGTTCCCGGTGTCGTAGGTCCAGCCGGTTTTTGTCTGATACGGCATGGCGCCGGGCGCGATGAGGTTCCGTTTGCGCAGCTCGGCGCGATCGATTCCCATCTCGCGCGCGGCCTGATCGATCAGCCGCTCCATGATGTAGACGGCTTCCGGTCGTCCGGCGCCACGGTACGGATGTGTCGGCGCCGTGTTGGTGAACACCGCGTTGCTCGCAACCAGAACCGCCGGGATGTCATAGACCGTCGGGGCGAGGCGGAGCGAAAACACGACCGGGACGGCGCCGGCGCCTTCGATATAGGCGCCGACGTTGTGCAGCGCCGACCAGCGCAGCGCGAGAAATTTTCCGTCAGCGTCGAGCGCGAGTTCGGCGGTGACCCGCTGGTCGCGCCCGTGATAATCGCCCATCAGCGCTTCCGAGCGCGTGGCGATCCATTTGACCGGGCGGCCGACGCGGCGGGCCGCCCACACGACCACGGCTTCTTCCGGATAGACCGGCCCTTTCATGCCGAAGCCGCCGCCGACGTCGCGCGCGACGACGCGGATGCGGCCGTCCGGCACGTTGAGAAGCTGATGGCTGAGCTGGTGGCGCACCCCGTGCACGTTCTGCGTCGAGGTATAAAGGGTGAAGCGCCCGCTGCCCTCGTCGTAGTCGCCGATGCAGCCGCGCGTCTCCATGGTCACGGCGTTGAGCCGGTTGTTGAACAGCTCCAATTTGGTGACGTGCGCGGCGCGCGCGAACGCCGCCTCGACATCCTGGGCGTTGCCCATGCGCAACGGGAAGCAAATATTGTTTGCCGCGCCTTCATAGATTTGCGGCGCGCCGGGCTTCACCGCCTCGGCGGCGTTGACCACGGCGGGAAGCGGCTCGTAAGCGACTTCGACCTTGTCGGCTGCGTCTCGCG
>JAFAUQ010000275.1 GCA_019243195.1 Hyphomicrobiales bacterium | reverse complement strand
GACACGGCGGCGGCCGAGCGGCCGATGAACATCATCGAGTCGGGTCCTGCCGGCGGCGTGGTCGGCGCGCAGGCGCTCGCGCGCACGAAGGACCTCGCAAAGATCATCACCTTCGACATGGGGGGCACGACCGCCAAGGCCTCGATGGTGGAGGACGGCGAGATCGCGCGCGCGCAGGAATATGCGGTCGGAGCCGGCATCATGATCGGCTCGCGCCTGCTCACCGGCGCCGGCTATACGCTGAAAGTGCCGGCCATCGACCTGGCCGAAGTCGGCGCCGGCGGCGGCTCGCACGTGTGGATCGACGCGGGCGGCGCGCTGCAGGTCGGCCCGGCGAGCGCGGGCGCTTCGCCCGGGCCTGTTTGTTACGACGCCGGCGGCGACGTTCCGACCGTCACCGACGCGAGCGTGCTGCTCGGCTACATCAATCCGCACCATCTCGTCGGCGGCGCGCTCAAGCTCAATGCCGAGAAAGCGCGCATCGCGTTCGTCGACAAGGTCGCGCGGCCGCTTGGGCTCTCGCTCGAACGCGCCGCGCACGGCGCGCACCAGATCGCCGCCTCGAACATGATCCGCGCGATCAAAGCCGTGTCGACCGAGCGCGGGCGCGACCCGCGCGGCTTCGCGCTGTTTGCCTTCGGCGGCAACGGCCCGCTGTTCGCGGCCGGCATGGCTGCGGCGCTCGGCATCACCCGCATCGTGGTGCCGCCGGCGGCCGGGCTGTTCTCCTCGTTCGGCCTGCTCTACGCCAACGTCGAGCATCACTACGCGCGCACGTTCCGCCGGCTGCTGCGCCAGTCGGACCCCGCCGACATCGGCCGTGCCTGGGACGCGCTCGCGCAGCAGGCGCTCGATCAGCTCGCCGTGGAAGGTTTTGAGGGCGCGCGCGCGCAGCTCAAACGCTCGGCGGCGCTGCACTACAAAGGGCAGACCTACGAGCTGGTGGTGCCGGCGCCGGACGGGCCGGTCGATGCGCGCTTTATCGCGGCGCTGGAAGAAGCGTTCGGCGCCGAGCACGAGCGCACCTACGGCCACCGCGCCGGACCCGAGGAGCCGGTCGAGCTGGTCGCAATCCAGGTCGTCGGCACCGGCGTGCGCGAAGGCAGCGCGGTCCCCGAGCGCGTGGTGCTCTCCCGCGGCGAGCCCGCAGGGCAGCCGCCGCGCCGCGCCTACTTCGGCCCCGAGCACGGCTGGATCGAGACGCCGGTGCTGCGCCGCTCCGATTTAGTCTCGCCGCGCACGGGGCCGCTCATCATCGAGGAATACGACGCCACCTGCCTGGTGCCGCCCGGCGCGCGCTGCGAGCTCGATGCGGGGGGGAATATTGTGGTGGAGCTGGAGTGAGGCCGCGCGTCATTGCGAGCGCCAGCGAAGCAATCCAGGCAACACGCGCCGTGCGGGCGGCCCCTGGATTGCTTCGGCGCTGCGCGCCTCGCAATGACGGCTCCGCGTCCGCAACTTTTTCGTCCATTCGTGACTTAATTTAATCGAGATCATCACCGTTCCAAGGCGGCCGCCATGGCCACCGCAGTCACCCACGAGGACCACAGCGTGGCCGGCTGGTATCGCGAGCTTTCCCCTGTCGAGAAACGCACGTTCTGGGCCTGCTTCGGCGGCTGGGCGCTCGACGCCATGGACGTGCAGATGTTCTCCTTCGTGATCCCGGCGATCATCGCGGCGTTCGCGATCAGCAACACCGACGCGGGCGTGATCGGCACGGTGACGCTGTTCACTTCGGCGTTCGGCGGCTGGTTTGCCGGCGTGCTCGCCGACCGGGTCGGCCGCGTGCGCACCTTGCAGATCACCATCGCCTGGTTCGCGGTGTTCACGCTGTTGTGCGGCTTCGCGCAGAACTACACGCAGCTGCTGATCTTCCGCGCCATCATGGGGTTCGGCTTCGGCGGCGAATGGGCGGCGGGCGCCGTGCTGATGGGCGAGGTGATCGGCGCGCAGCACCGCGGCAAGGCGGTCGGCAGCGTGCAGGCCGGATGGGCGGTCGGCTGGGCGATCGCGGCGATCGCCGCGACCGTGTTCTTCTCCGTGTTCCCGCAGGAGATCGCGTGGCGCGCGCTGTTCTGGGTCGGCGTGCTGCCGGCGTTCCTCGTTTTCTTCGTGCGCCGCTTCGTCGACGAGCCCCCGGTCTATCGGCAGACGCGCGAGCGCCTGGCGGAGCGCGGCCGCGCGCCGGCGTTCACGGAAATTTTCTCGCCCGGGATCCTCAAGACCACGGTGCTCACGTCGCTGCTTTCGACCGGCGCACAAGGCGGCTACTACGCGATTTTCACCTGGCTGCCGACGTTCCTGCGCGGCGAACGCAAGCTCACCGTGCTCGGCACCGGCGAGTACCTCGCCGTGGTCATCGTCGGGTCGTTCATCGGTTATCTCGTCGGCGCGTATCTCGCCGACCGCATCGGCCGGCGCGCGAACTTCATCCTGTTCGCCGTGTGCTCCGTCATTACCGTATTCGTCTATACGCAGCTTCCGATCACCAACACGGCGATGCTGTTCCTGGGCTTCCCGCTCGGCTTCTTCGCATCGGGTATCTTCTCGGGCATGGGCGCGTTCCTCACCGAGAATTTTCCCACCCGCATCCGCGGCTCGGGCCAGGGCTTCGCCTACAACTTCGGGCGCGGCGTCGCCGCGCTCAACCCGACCTTCGTCGGTTTATTGAGCGCGAGCCTCCCGCTCGGGCAATCGATCGGCGTGTTCGCGGTCATCGCCTACGGGATCATGATCGCCGCCGCGCTGACGCTGCCCGAGACCAAGGGACGAGAGCTGACCGCGGAGGCTTGACGGCAGCCCGCGCGCGGTGTCCGGGAACCTCCCCGCCATCCATCCGTTATTTCGGCGCCATGAGCGGACGCAGGCGAGCAACGCCTGCGGTGCGCTCATTTTTCCAGCGGTTCCTCGCGAAACGGAGGCGGGCTTGCATCGCCGCGACGTAGTTTTGGCCGGCTTGGCGCTGCCGTTCCTCGGCTCCTTGGCGCTCGGGCCGCGCGCAACGCTGGCGGCGGAAGAGAAGCCCGCGCCGTTCGATCCCCAGCAGGTCCGCCAACTCGCGCGCGAGCTTGCGCAGAAGCCGTACAAAGCGCCGGACACGAGTTTGCCGGCGCCGCTTAAGGACCTCTCCTACGACGCCTATCGCAAGATCAGGTTCAATCCCGACCGCGCGCTGTGGCGCGACGACAAGCTGCCGTTCCAAGTCCAGTTCTTCCATCGCGGATTCGTTTTTTCCAACCGCGTGGATATTTACGAGGTCGACAACGGCCAGGCGCGCCCGATTCATTATTCGTCGAGCCTGTTCACCTTCGAGGGCATCGCGCCGCCCGATCCGAACGTCGATCTGGGCTTCGCCGGGTTTCGCATTCACGCGCCGATGAACCGGGCCGATTATTACGACGAGGTCGCGGTGTTTCTCGGCGCGAGCTACTTCCGCGCCATCGCCAAAGGCGAAGGCTACGGCCTCTCGGCGCGCGGGCTTGCCATCAACACCGGCGACCCGAAGGGGGAGGAGTTTCCCCTATTCAAAACATTCTGGATCGAGCGCCCGGCGCCAAACACCGCGTCGATCGTGGTGCACGCGCTGCTCGACAGCCCGAGCGCGGCCGGGGCGTTCCGCTTTACCATCCGGCCGGGCGAGACCACGGTGTTCGACAGCGAAATCGCGTTCTATCCGCGCGTCGATGTCAACGACCCGGGGCTGGCGCCGCTCACCAGCATGTTCCTGTTCGATGCGAGCGATCGCACCGGCGTCGACGATTTTCGTCCCGAGGTGCACGACTCGAACGGCCTCGCCATGCACAACGGCCGCGACGAGCTGCTGTGGCGCGCGCTGGCGAATCCGAAGGATTTGCAGATCAGCGCCTTCGGCGACGTCAACCCGCGCGGCTTCGGCCTGCTGCAGCGCCGGCGCGATTTCCGCTACTTCGAGGACCTCGAATCTCACTATGAAAAGCGCCCCAGCCTGTGGATCGAGCCGATCGGCAATTGGGGCGAGGGCGACATTCGCCTCATCGAGATTCCGAGCAAGGAGGAAATCCACGACAACGTCGTCGCCTTCTGGCGGCCGCGCGAGCCGCTGCGCGCCAAGGGCGAATACATTCTCACCTATCGCATGCACTGGGGGCCGATCGACCAGCGGCCGCTGCCGCTCGCGATGATCACGGCCACGCGCGCCGGTGCCAGCGGCGACGACCGGCTGTTCGTGATCGACATTGCCGGCGACAAGCTCAAGGAGGCGACCCCGCCCGAGCGCGTCCGCGCCGACGTTTCGGCGAGCAAAGGGAAGGTCGCCAATGTGGTGTCGCAGCCCAATCCCGCGACCGGCGGCTGGCGGGTGAGCTTCACGCTCGCGCCCAACAAAGAGCCGGTGATCGAGTTGCGCGCGCAACTGATGCGCGACGACCAGCCGCTGTCGGAAATCTGGCTCTACCGATGGACGCCGTAAGGGACGCAGAGGACCTCTGGCACCCGCCGCTGCCGCCGGAGGCGCCGCTCGTGATGCCGGTGCAGTCGCTCGGCACCGGCCGGCGCGCGCGCGAACGGCCGCCAACCTCGCCGCGCGGCATCGGGCTGCGGCGCGCGGCGCTGATCGCCGCCACCGTCGCGCTCACCGCGCTCGCTGCCTATCAGATGTACCTGGTGTTCGCGGCCGGCGCGCTGACGGTGCTGGAAGCGCTGGTGCTCGCGCTGTTCGTGGTGCTGTTCGCCTGGGTCGCATTTTCCTTCTGCACCGCCTGCATCGGCTTCGTGGCGCTCATGTTCGGGGGCGGCCGCACGCTCGGAATCGATCTCGAGGCGCCCCCGCCCGCGCTGTCGACGCGCACGGCGCTGCTGGCGCCGACCTACAACGAAGACCCGGTGCGCCTGACCGCGCGCATCGAGGCGATGGTCGGCGCCCTCTCCGATGTCGGCGTCATGCCTCACTTCGACGTCTTCATCCTGAGCGACACCTTGGACCCGGACATCTGGATCGCCGAGGAAGCCGCGTTCCTGCGCTTGCGGGCGCGCACGGGCGCCGATGCGCAGATTTTCTATCGCCATCGCGCCAGCAACGAGGGCCGCAAGGCCGGCAACATCGGCGAATGGGTGCGCCGCTTCGGCGGCGGCTATCAACAAATGATCGTGCTCGACGCCGACAGCCTGATGAGCGGCGCGACCATCGTTCAGCTCGCCGCGGCGATGGAGCGGCATCCGCGCGTCGGCATCATCCAGACCCTGCCCACCATCGTCGGCGGGCGAACCCTGTTCGCGCGGCTGCAGCAGTTTGCCGGCCGCGTCTATGGACCGCTGATCGGTTACGGGCTCGCCTGGTGGTTCGGTGCCGACGGCAACTACTGGGGGCACAACGCGGCGATCCGGGTTGCGGCCTTCGCGGCCGCCGCCGGGCTGCCGCCGTTGCGCGGCCCCAAGCCGTTCGGCGGCACGATCCTGAGCCACGACTTCATCGAAGCCGCGCTGATGCGGCGCGCCGGCTGGGCGGTGCACATGGCGCCCGCGCTCGGCGGCAGCTTCGAGGAGGCGCCGCCCTCGCTCACCGATCACGCCATTCGCGACCGCCGCTGGTGCCAGGGCAACCTGCAGCACATCGCGGTGCTGCCGGCGCGCGGGCTGCACTGGGTGAGCCGGTTGCATCTGATGATCGGCATCGGCGCCTATCTCACCGCGCCGATGTGGCTCCTGTTCCTCATTCTCGGATTGTTGATTTCGCTGCAGGCGCATTTCATCCGTCCGGAATATTTCCCGCGCGGCTTTGCGCTGTTCCCGCAATGGCCGGTGGTCGATCCGGTGCGCGCGGCTTACGTGTTCGCCGGGACGTTTGGATTGCTGCTGCTCCCCAAGCTCCTCGGCCTGCTGGCGCTCGCGTCGGAGCGCGATACGCGGCGCGGCGCCGGCGGCGCGGCCCGCGCGTGTGCGGGCGTGCTGATCGAAACGCTGATCTCCGGACTGATGGCGCCGGTCCTCATGTCGATGCAGTCGCGCGCCGTCGCGCAAATCCTGCGCGGCCGCGACGCGGGCTGGCACGCGCAGCGCCGCGACGACGGCACCCTGCCGCTGCGGGAAATCGTACGCGGCTATCTCGGCCAGACCGCGCTCGGCGTGGCGCTCGCGGCCGCTGCCTACGCGATTTCGCTGCCGCTGCTGTGGTGGATGTCGCCGGTCATCCTCGGGCTGCTGCTCGCGGTTCCGCTCGCCGCGCTCACCGCCCGGCCCGATCGCGGATTGCGCGCGCTCGGGCTGCTGGCGATCCCGGAGGAACGCGATCCGCCCGAGATCGTGGCGCGCGCCAACCATTTGCTCGCCGCTCGCGCGACCGCCGAGCGCGATGACGAGGCGGTCTCGCTGTTGTCGGGCGATCCAGCGCTGCTCGACCTGCATCGCAGCATGCTCACCGAACGCGAGCGCCGCCGCGGCGATATCGAGGTCGATCTCGTGGTCGCGCTGGCAAAGCTCGAAGAAACAACCACAGTCGCGGAGGCGCTCGAAGTGCTCACCCCGCGCGAGAAGATGGCGCTGCTCTCGAGCCGGCGCGGCGTCGACGCGTTGATGGCGCGGGCATCAAACTCGCCGTCATCCTGAGGAGCGCGCCGAAGGCGCGCGTCTCGAAGGATGGAAGCACGCCCGGAGTTTGTTTCCATCCTTCGAGACGGTCGCTCGCTCAGACGAGCGCCCTCCTCAGGATGACGTCCGAGTTTGTTGCTTCGCCGCTCGTCATCAGCCGCGACAGATAGGACTTCCTCGCTTCGAGAAAACTCCACAGGCGCTCTTCATAATCCGACGCGACGGCGGCGCGTACCGACGGCCTCGCCGCCAGCGCCGTGCGCCAGGCGCGGACCCGCGGCTTGCCGGCCAGGATGCCGAACTCGCCGATGCGGTCGAACACGTCGAAATAACGAAACACCGGCCCGAAGGCGGCATCGACCAGAGAGAATTTGTCCGCCGCAAAGTAAGGACCCGGACCGAGCCTGCGTTCCAGCGTCGCGAACTTGTCGGACAGGACCTTAGCCTTTGCCGCGAACGCCGCCTCGTCGGGCGCAGTGTAGAAGCCCCAGATATCGTTGAGCGTGGCGGAGGCGAATTCGATCCAGGAACGATGCTCGGCGCGGCGCAGCGGATCCGCGGGGTGCAGCGGCCGAGACTCCGTCTCCTCGAGGTACTCGAGGATCACCGCGCTTTCGAAGATTGCGGTATCGCCGACCTTGAGCACCGGCGTCTTGGCGAGCGGCGAGATGGCCGTGAACCACGCGGGCTTGGCGGCGAGATCGACATCGACGCGGTCGAACGGGACGTCCTTCTCGGTGAGCGCAATTGCGGCGCGCTGTACGTAGGGACACAGGCGATGGCTGATCAGGGTGAGGTCCGGCATGGCTTTCTCCATGTAAATGCAGATGCATGCATATAGATGCAGAAGCATCAATGTCAAGCTTGATGCAACTGCATGGAAATGCTAGATAAAGGCATGCCGGCAACGCCGAGCGAAACCGTGCAACGGGCGTGGGCGCGCCTGATCAAGGCGCAGCGCTCCGCGCTGGGCCGCGTCGAGCGCGCGCTCAAATCCGCGGGACTGCCGCCGCTCGCCTGGTACGACGCGCTGCTCGAACTGGAGCGCGTGGGCGCGCGGGGATTACGTCCGTTCGAACTCGAACGCGCGATGCTGCTGGAGCAATATAATCTTTCGCGCCTGCTCGACCGCCTCGAGAAGGCGGGCTACGTCGAGCGCCGCGCCTGCGCGGACGACGGGCGCGGGAACGTCGTCGTCATCACGGCGTCCGGCAAGGCGATGCGCCGGCGCATGTGGCCGGCTTATGCGGCGGCGATCGAGGATGCTTTCGGCCGGCACCTCTCCGAGCAGCAGGCGAAGAACCTCGACGCGCTGCTCGGCGCGCTGATCGCGCGCCCTCACTCGACCTGACCCGTGGGCGCGCACCAAATTCGACGTCATCCTGAGGAAGTCGCGCGCACTTGCGCGCGACTGTCTCGAAGGATGGCAGCAAGCTCGGTGCCTGTGGCCATCCTTCGAGACGCTCGGCGCCAAGCGCGCCGAGCTCCTCAGGATGACGTTTGTGTTTGCTGCGCGTTATGCGCCCTACGCGTTCGGGTCGTCGGCATTGGGGTAGAACAGCTGCTTGCCGTTGATCTTATAGCCGGCGATCGCTTTTTGGCCGGCAGGAGATATCAGCCAATCGATGAATTGCTGCCCGAGTCCCGCCTTCACGTTCGGGTGCTCCGCCGGGTTGACCAGCATCACGCCGTACTGGTTGAACAGGCGCTTGTCGCCCTCAACCAGGATCGCGAGCGGGCCAGGATTCTGGAACGAGAGCCAGGTCCCGCGGTCGGAGAGCACATAGGCGTCGGCGGCGGAGGCCATGTTGAGCGCCGCGCTCATGCCCTGATCGATCTCGCGGTACCACGGCCCTTTCTCCGCCGCGATGTCGATGCCGGCGTCCTTCCACAGGTTGATCTCGGCGATGTGGGTGCCGGAGCGGTCGCCGCGCGAGATGAACGGCACGGCTTTTTGTTTGATCGTGCGCAGCGCCGCGACGATGTCGTTGCCCTTGATACCGGCGGGATCGTCTTGCGGCCCGATCAGCACGAAGTCGTTGTACATGACGGGATAGCGCTTCACGCCGAAACCTTCGGCGAGGAATTTTTCTTCCGCCGATTTCGCATGCACGAACACGACGTCGGCATCGCCGCGCCGCCCGGTATCGAGCGCCTGCCCGGTGCCTTCCGCGACCACGCGCACATCGATGCCGGTCCTCTGTTTGAACAGCGGCAGCAGGTAGCCGAACAGGCCGGAGTCCTGGGTCGAGGTGGTCGAGGCGACGACGATGAATTTGTCCTGCGCCGCCGCTGGCGCGGCCGGCGCGAGCATAAGCCCTGCGGTGCCAATGAGGATCAACAAGACGCGCCCGAGCATCAAAACCTCCCTGTACCCGCAATGCCGGCTGCAAACGACGGGGTGCCCCGCCGGCACGGGCGCGACGAATCGGATAATGTCCGACTATACTAGCAGTTCTACCGCCACGAACGCACGCGCCTCGGTCGTGCTGGGCGCGGTCATGCGTCGCCATCACGATCTTGATCCCGCTCGCCGCGATCGCGCGGATGATGTCCTCGATCGCCTTGGGGGCGGCGGGATCGAGCCTCGCGGTCGGGGCAACAAATTGTTCGCAATTTCAACGCCATAGCCCAAGGCTATGGGCTCAGACCTTGTCGAACACCATCACCTTGGAGACGAAGGCCTTCACGTCGCGCACATGGGCAAGCCCGCATGCGGCGGCCAACGCGGGGAAATCCTCGCGGATGTAACCGGCGTAATAAGGCTCGTGATAATTCTGCGGGAAAAGTTCGAGCATGCCGTCGTAGTCCGGCTCGTCGCCGAGCTGGAGCGAATCGAGGAGGACGAGGCGCCCGCAGGGCCTGAGCACCCGGGCAAATTCGGCGAAGACCGCGCGGCGCACGGGCGGCGGCAGCTCGTGGAACGTGAAGATGCACGTCGCGGCATCCTGGCTGGCGTCGGGCACGGGCAGCGCCTCGCCCTTGCCGACGAGGCAATCGATCCAGCCCCAGCGCTTGAGGTGCCGCCGCGCCTCGGCGACGTAGGCCTCCGACATGTCGATGCCGAGCGTGGGCAGCCGCGGCCACGCCTGTTTGACGAAATCGAGAAACCGTCCGGTGCCGCAGCCGACGTCGAGGAGCCGCAGCCGGCGCTGATCGCGCCCGGCGAAGACTTCCTGCAGCGGGGGCAGCGCCTGCCGGCGAGTCGCATTGGCGGTGCCGTGGAACAGCACTTCCACCTGCGTATCGTAGCGCCGCGCCGAGTCGCGCGTCATCCAGCCGCCGGACTGGAAATGGAAGTTCTGGAGATAATAGTGTGGACGGCTGGCGCCCGCCTCGCTCACCACCTCCTGATAGTCGCCGCTCTCGCGCCGGCGATGGACCTCGGGCAGATCGCGAAAGAACAGCAGCGAGCGATTGAGGAGCGCCGGGACCGAACCGTCGTGATCGTCAGGCAGCGGGTAGATGCCCGCCTCGACGTTGGCGAGGTCCTGGCGGAACAGCTCGAGCATGTCGGCATAGAGGCGCTGTCGATCCGGCACCGGGGCGGCGGTGCTTGCACGCCGCCGGGTGCTCAGCCCGGTTTCGCGCGCCAGATTGGTCAACTGCCGCATCAGCACGCTGTGGCCGACGTACCAGGCGAACCGCGGCAGCTGGCGTGCCCCATAGGCGACGCGCGTGGCGAATATGGCGGCGGGATCCATGGTTTGAATATAAGGAGTGGCAATTGGGATTCAAAACGGGCCGCAAGCGCGGTGGTCTCCCTCTCCCCGCTTGCGGGGAGAGGGTCGGGGTGAGGGGGACTCTCAGCAGCGCAACGCCAGTGGAGAGCCCCCCTCACCCGGCCGCTTCGCGGCCGACCTCTCCCCGCAAGCGGGGAGAGGTGGAGCGTGTGGCACCGCTGTACCAAACAATCAATCAAACACGATCACGCCACGCGCCACCGCGCCCGTGACCAGCAGGCGGAAGCCTTCGTTGATCTCGTCAAATTTGTAGGTGCGGCTGATGAGATCGTCGAGGTTGATCTTCTTGTCCATGTCGAGGTCGGCAAGGATGGGGAAATCCACATCCGGGCGCACCGATCCGTAATCAGTGCCGCTGATGGTCTTCTCGGCGTAGACCATGGCGGACGGGCTGATCGGCGCGCGCGTTGAAAACGCCGGAATGCCTACCAGCACCGCATGCCCGCCGGGCGCCAGCGCGTCGACGACTTGCAGCGCGGTCGGCTCGGTGCCGATCGCGTCGAAGGCATAGTCGACGCCAAGCCCGTCGGTGAGCGCCTGCACCTGTTTGATCACATCCCCCGATTTGGCGTTGATCGTGTGGGTGGCGCCGAATTGCTTGGCGTATTCGAGCTTATTGTCAAGCAAATCACAGGCGATGATGGTGCGGGCGCCGGCAAGCCGCGCGCCCTGCACCACGTTGAGGCCAACGCCACCGCAGCCGACGACGAACACGCTGTCGCCTGCCGCGACGCGCGCATGGCGAATGACGGCGCCGACGCCGGTCGCGACGCTGCAGCCGATGATCGCCGCGTGGGTGAACGGCAGGTCGTGACGAATCTTTATCACCTGCTCGGCCGGGCAGACGACATGCTCCGAGAAAGTGCCGATGCGCGCCATCTGGTTCACCGGCTCACCGTTGAGCTTCACCCGCGCGGTGCCGTCGTGCATCACCCAGCGCGCGGTGTCGTTGTGGCCGATGCACAGCACGGTGCGCCCGGTCGAGCAGTAGCGGCAGTGGCCGCAGTGGGGGCGGAACGAGAAGATCACGTGATCGCCCGGCTTGACCGCCGTCACGCCCGGCCCGTTCTCCACCACGATGCCGGCGGCCTCGTGCCCGAGCACCATGGGCAGCGGCAACGGCCAGTCGCCGTTCATGATGTGCCAGTCGCTCATGCACACGCCCGCGGCCTTGACCTGCACGCGCACCTCGTTGGCCTTGGGCGGCTCCTGCTCAAGATCAAGAATTTGCAAGGGCTTGTTAACTTCGGTCAGGACGGCGGCACGCATCTCTTCTCTCCCGGCGACATTCTACTGGCCACCGTAAGCCCAGCACCTCGTCAGCGGAAAGACAAGCGCGACCGCGGACTTGGCTGATGCCCAAAAAGTATGCAGCCGAGCCGTGTGGACGGTGGACCAGAGGCCTCAAATTGCACCGCGGTCCTTAAGCCAACGGCAACCGACGGGTGCGATACTGTAGACACCGATCCCCCGATGGTGGGAGGAGCCCGTGGACGAACGCCGGGAATCCCATCGCGCCCGCATGTGGCGGGGCGGCAAGATATTATTCAACAACAGGCGGTCGGTGCTCGACTGCACGATCCGGAATTTGTCTCCCGGCGGCGCCTGCCTGCAGGTCGAGAGCCTCGTCGGCGTTCCGGCGACATTCGACCTGCTGATCGATGGTGAGCACGCGCCGCGGCCGTGCCGCCTGGTGTGGCAGTCGGACCATCGGGCTGGAGTGGAGTTCGCGCTCGCACAGTCCCACACCCCGGAAGGCGGCGACGCGCGCGATGCGCACCTTCAGTCGGCGCCCCGCGCCGGCGATCTCATCCGCAACGAGCTGCTCGGGCTGCGCGCCGCGCTCGACGAGGCAAAATTCGGCGTCGTTCTGCTTGATGCGGAGCTACGCGCGCAGTTCATCAATCGCGCATTCCGCAGGATGTGGCGGCTGCCGGACAGCAAAGCAGACAGCCGGCCCGCGTTCGTCGCGCTGATGTATCACGGGCGCGACACGCGTGCGTACGAGATACCGGAAAGCGAACTCGACGCCTACGTGGCCGAGCGTGTCGTCGAAGTGAAGGCAGGCAATCCGCCGCCGCGCGATATCCGCCTGGCAAGCGGCGAGGTGCTGCGCTTCCAATGCACGGCGCTGCCCTCGGGTGGGCGGGTGCTCAGCTACACCTCGGTGACGGACATCGTCCGGCATTCCGACGAACTGGAGGTCCTGCGCGCGGCACTCGACAACGTCGAGGAGGGCATCATCCTTCTCGACGCGCAGTTCTATGCCCAGTTCATCAACACGGCCGCGCGACAGCTCGCCGGCATCTCGCCGGAGCAGGCCGGCCGCAAACCGCATTTTTCCCAACTCATGAACGACACCCGCCTCACCGGCACGTTCGATCTTCCGGCCGCCGACCTCGACACTTTCATCGCGGAGCGCATCGCGTGGGCGAAGGCGGGCGACCCGACGCCCGTCGACGTGCGGCGCGCCGACGGGCGGATCATGCGCGCGCAATGCGCCATGCTCCCGGACGGCGGCCGCATGCTGACCTACACCGACGTGACCGATCTCGTGCGTCATGCCGATGAACTCGAGCGCCTCGCCACCACCGACGGCATGACCGATCTCTACAATCGCCGGCATTTCCTCACGCTTGCTGGGGCGGAGTGGAGCCGGTTCCAGCGCTATCACCGGCCGCTCACGCTGCTGCTCATCGACCTCGATCGGCTCAAAACCATCAACGACCGCTTCGGGCACGCGGCCGGCGACGCGGCGATGATCACAATGGCCGAGACATTCCGGAGCAATCGCCGCGAGTCGGACGTCGTGGCGCGGATCGGCGGCGACGAGTTCGCAATGCTGCTGCCGGAAACGGACGGCGCGCAGGCGCAGATCGTCGCCGAGCGGCTGCGCCAGCAGCTCAAGCAACGCCCGTTCACCGCCGACGGCGTCGCCGTGAGCATCACAGTCAGCATCGGCTTGGCGGAAGCGACCGTGAGCATGCCGAGCGTCGATGGGCTGATGAAGGCGGCGGACCGGGCGCTCTATCAAGCCAAAGCCGCAGGGCGCGATCGTGCGGTCGTGGCCGCGCCGCGCCAGGACACCCCGTTCGACATGGCGGCGGAGTAAACACCGTCATTGCGAGGAGGCCGAAGGCCGACGAAGCAATCCAGGGCCGCAAGCGCAGTGCCGGTTGCGCTGGATTGCTTCGCTCCGCTCGCAATGACAGGTTCTCAGGCCGGCTGCGGCGCGCCGGCGACCAGCTGGTCCTGGGCGACCACGCAGTTGCGGCCGCGCCGCTTTGCCGCGTACAGGCAGTTGTCGGCGCGCTCGACCAGATCTTGCGCGCTCTCGTGGGCGCGGCATTCCGCGATGCCGAGCGAGATCGTCACGCGCCCGAGACTCTCGCCGGTCTTGCGGCGGCGCAACTCCCGCGACATCGTCGTCGTGCGGATGCGTTCCGCGACCGCGGCTGCCGCAGTGAGGTCGCTCGCGGGCAGGATGATGGCGAACTCCTCGCCGCCGTAGCGGGCGACGATGTCCTGGGCCTTGACCGCCTGCTTCATTTCGCCGGCGATGAGACGCAGCACGTGGTCGCCCATCTGATGCCCGTGCGTGTCGTTGAACGACTTGAAATGGTCGACGTCCGCCAGGATCAGGCAGAACACTTCGCCGCTGTGCCTGCTCTTCGCCAGGATTCGCTCGAGCGACTCGTCGAAGTGCTTGCGGTTGGCCAGCATGGTGAGCGGATCGCTCAGGCTTTCGGCGCGGATCGAGACGAGGTCCTCCTGCAAATCGGCGATCTGCTTGCGCGAGAGGCCGAGGCTGGCGGAGAGCGTGCTGTTCTCCTGCTCCACCTCCTTGGTCGAGAACACGAGACTTTCGACGATCACGCGCAGGGTCTCGCGATCGATCGGCAAGGCAAGCTTGCGCGTGCTGTCCTCGAGTTCGCTCTGGTACTGCGTGCTCGCGCCGATCGCGGCCTCGATCATGGCGACGATCTGATCGACCTCGTCCTTGATCTTGGCGCCGACGGTCTCGACCCGCTCGGCGACCCGCGCCTGGGAAAAGAACCGATAGTGGATCTGCTCGAGTTCGAGAGCAGACAACGATGGACGCTGCCCCAGGATCTCGTTGATGTACGCGTTGAGCTTGGGCTGCGTGCCGGCGACGTAGGCGTACCAGATTTCGAAGCTTTGCGGGTCGGCGGAAAGGCGCAACGCCTTTATCTGGCTCAGCGCCTGCTCCGCGAGCGCGATCGTGCGGCCCGAATCTGTCATCACCGCTCCCCGCGCGCTGATAACAATTTTTACGCGCAGGTGAAAGTGGTCAAGCGGAGCAGTTGGAGCATCATGCGTCGCTATGATCTATTTGTCTGAATCCTAAACCCCAAGCTGCGCCTGCCGGGGGAACCGCCAAAGGGGCCGGGGCGCAAGCCCACCGTATCGGCGTTAGCACCGCGCGCGGCGGGCCACCCCCGCGGACGCACCGCCGGTCAGGTTGCTGCGAGCCTCCCGACCCTAACCTGCGGCTTGACCGCGACGGGCGGCTTGAAAGGCGCAGCCAAGCCGGTAATCTGTGCCCGGACCTGGAGGGAACCGTAACCGCCGCCCACAAGGCGGGCGGAACCGCTTCGGCCTGGGAGGTTAAAGCGTTGAAGCACTCGCTGCTCTACAAGCGCGACTTCTATGCCGGCGGGCTGATGATGCTGTTGGGCCTGTTCGCCGCATTGAACGGGCCGCGGTACACGCTCGGCACCCTGATGCACATGGGGCCGGGCTTCATGCCCACCGCGCTCGGCGTCCTTCTGACCGTTCTTGGCATCGTCATTGCCGGGAGCGCCTTTACGACCAAGGAAGGCGAGGGCGAGGAAGGCATTCTGCCCGAGCATCCGCAATGGTTCGCCTGGGGCTGCATCCTCGCCAGTCCCCTCGCCTTCATCCTGTTCGGCAAGGTCGGCGGCATGATCCCCGGCACCTTCATGTGCGTCTTCGTCGCCGCGATCGGCGACCGCGACGCCACGTGGCGCAGTGTCGTGGCACTCTCGGCGGTCGTCACTTTCTTCGGCGTCGCGCTCTTCCACTACCTCTTGAAAATTCCCATGCCCGTCCTGAAGTGGGACTTCCTGTGATCGAACAAGCCCTCGCCGGTCTCTGGTACGGGTTCAGCGTCGCCTTCGAGCCGCAGAACCTCATGTGGTGCTTTGTCGGCGTGCTCGTCGGCAACATGGTCGGCGTGCTGCCCGGCATGGGCCCGCTCGCCACCATTTCGATCCTGCTGCCCCTCACCTTCGGCATGAAGCCGGTCGGCGCCATCCTGATGCTCGCGGGCGTCATGTACGGCGCCCAGTACGGCGGGGCGATCTGCTCGATCCTGCTCAACCTGCCGTGCCATCCGCCGCACGCGGTCACGTGTCTCGACGGATTCCCAATGACCAAACAGGGCCGCGGGGGGGTGGCCCTGGGCCTGACGGTATTCTCTTCATTCGTGGGCGCGTCGTGGGGGATCACCGAGATGATCTTCCTCTCGCCCATCCTGGTGAAGGTGGCGCTGGAGTTCGGCCCGGCCGAAATCTGCAGCCTGATGGCGCTCGGCCTGTTGGCGGGCTCGACCTTGGCGCGCGGCTCGCCAGTCAAGGGCGTGTGCATGACCATCGTCGGCCTGCTGCTCGGCAGCGTCGGCTCCGACCTGGAGACCGGCCAGCAGCGTTTCACCTTCGGGCTTGCGGAACTCGACGACGGCGTCGAATTGATCGCGCTCGCGCTCGGCCTTTTCGGCATCGCCGAGTTCATGACCAGCGTCAATCAGACGGCGGCCATCAACACGCAGTATTCCAACGTTCGCCTGCGCGACATGCGGCCGACCAAGGCCGACGTGAAGCGCTCGATCTTCCCGGCAATCCGCGGCACCTTGGTGGGAAGCCTGTGCTCGCTCATCCCGGGCACCGGGCCGACCATCGCTTCGTTCGTCGCCTATGCCACGGAAAAGAAGGTGTCGAAGACGCCGGAGAAATTCGGCACCGGCATGATCGAGGGCGTGGTGTGTCCGGAAACCTCGACCCACTCCTCGGTGCAGGGCGATTTCATCCCGACCATGAGTCTGGGGATTCCCGGCGACGCGGTGATGGCGCTCCTACTCGGCGCGCTGATCATCCAGGGCATCGTGCCCGGCCCGCAGCTTATCAGCCAGCACCCCGACATCTTCTGGGGCCTCGTCGCGAGCTTCTGGATCGGCAACATCCTCCTGGTTTTGCTCAACGTGCCGCTGATCGGCATCTGGGTGAAGATGCTGACGATCCCCTACAAGTACCTCTACCCGAGCGCGATGTTCTTCGTCTGCATCGGCGTCTATGCGGCCAATAACGATTTCTTCCAGGTGGGCGAAGTCGTCGTCATCGGCATTTTTGGTTACGTGCTGCTGCGGCTCGGCTTCCATCCGGCGCCGATCCTGCTCGGCTTCGTGCTCGGGCCGCGCTTCGAGGAGAACTTCCGCCGCGCCATGCTGATCTCGCGCGGCGATCTCGCCACCTTCGTCGAGCGGCCGATCAGCGCCGTGTTCGTGGCGCTGTGCGTCATCCTGATCGGCGCTCAGATTTACGTGCGGCTGAAGGGCTCGAAGGGCGACGTCTACCTGCCGCCGGAGAAGGCGCTTCACCCGGGCGCGGAACAGGAAACGGCAGCCCAGCCCGCCGCGCTCTCGGCCGACGCGACGCGCGTTCCGCACTGAGGTAGCGATCGTGATGACCGGGCTCGTCCCGGCCATCGCCATCTGCTGGCGTGAAACCTACCGCTCGTCGCGCGGTCCGGCGGCGGCGCGAATGTCTGACGGCGTCGCGCCATAGCGCCGGCGAAAGACGCGGTTGAAGTACGACAGGTTCGCGAATCCCACCTCGAATGCTATCGCCGAGATCGTCAGATGACCGCAGCCCGGGTCGGCGAGCAATCGATACGCTCGCGCGAGGCGTCGCTCGATGAGGTATTGCGAGAACGTCTTGCCCTCGGTTTCGAAGAGCATCTGCACGTAACGCGGCGTGACGCGATGCTGGCCGGCGAGGTCTACGACGGAGAAGCCCTCGCGGGAAAGGTGCCGTTCGATCTCCACCTTCATGGAATTGAGCCTTGCGGCGCGCCGGCCACGTCGCCGCGCGATCCATTCGCTGTCCTGGGTCGGCCCCACCGCCAGCACGGCGAGATCGATGAAGTGCGCCACGACCCGACCCGCCAGTTCCGTTGAGCTGAAGGCAATTGTATCCTGCAGGATGCCGAGGTAGCTCATCAGCAGCGACAGCGCCTCGGTCTTTTCCGGCACGGCACGGACAAACGCCGCGCCGAGATCCGGGACAAGCGGCGCAACGGCCTCGCGCGGTATGGACAAAGTTAGAAAACGGCCGTGTGACAGCAACGTGCATACGCTGGGCTCGCTTGCGGAGAGCATAACAGCGCCGCCGGACTGCACCTTCACTTCGCGTCCGAATTGAGAGACGATGCCGAGGCCCTGCGTCACCATCGCAAAGATGACGTTATCGGCGGACCGAGCGGCGAGTTCGCGCGTCATCCGGTAATGAGCGTCCGATCTCGCGCCCGTGGCGAGGCCGAGCCCCGGCAGTAAACGGAAGGTGACATCGGCGTGGAACGGGGCGTCGCCGATCGGCTCAATATCGAATTTTCCGATGTTCCGGCCGTATATCTCGCGCCACATCGCCAGCCGCTTGGCCGGCGGGAACACGTCGGTGGTGACATGCGTCGGTGCTGACAGCGTCCCGCCGGGCGGGACTCTGCCCCCGGAGGCGGTGATTCTTGTACCCTGATGCGACGACGTCATGGACCCTCAGCCTAGCCGATGATCCTTCGTCGCCGTACGTTCAGCATTGGTTCAAAGATTGGCACTTTTTCGCTCAGTTCGACTTCGTTTCTGTATGCGGGTGTTCGTTTCTGTACAAGCTTCGTTGCACCGAACGAGCTATATTCTCTCCCGGGGTGGCAAGGCGCCGTCAATCTCGACGGGCCGGATGAGGAGGGCTTGCGCGCCGCGTGGTTCGGGACTGGGGGACGAGCCATGATCGAACTGACCAGGAAAAATCGAGTGCTGCCGCTGTTGCCCGCGCGTCGCGCGGTGGCGACGCTGCATTCGGCTGCGTTCCCGGGCGTCAGCTGACGACTGCCGCCGTGGAAAGAGTCCTTTTTACATCCGACGACTTTCCGGCCGGCCGCGACGACCCGGCCAGATTCGCGCTTTGGTGCGATCTCTTCTCCGCCCGCTATGGCTCCAAGGACATCACGCGGGCGCAGGATCTTCCGTTCAACGCCCGGTTTCAGTTTCTTTCGCTCCCGACGGTCGGGCTCGGGCTGGCACAAGGGCCGTTTGAGAAAATCATGCACGCCGACAGTCGGACCGATGCGTTCGCGCTGCCGATCAACAATAACTCCTCACCGATCACTTACATCAGTCGCGACCGGGAGGTTCTGGTTGAGCCGCGCATGGCGACGCTGATCGCGCTCAATGAGCCGGGCGGCGGTTATCGACGTCCGGCGCCCGGCAACGAATGGTTTGTGCTCGCGATTCAACGCAAACCCCTGCTCGATGCCGTGCCGAACGCCGAGAATCTCCTCGCGCTTCCGGTTCGAAACGACAACGAGCCGCTGTGCTACCTCCGCCACTACCTCTCGCTGCTGTTCAATCCGAATGTCGAGGTGCTGGACGAGCGGTTGATGTCGCACGTGGATCGCACCGTGTTCGATCTCATCGTGCTGGTGCTCGGCGCCAACCGCGACGCCGAAGCGCTGGCACGAATGCGCGGCCTGCGCGCCGCGCGGCTGCGCGCGATCCTGGCGCAGATCGAGCGCAGCTTCACCGACCCGGCGTTTTCGGCGCGAACCGTTGCGCACGCGCTCGGCCTCTCGCCACGCTATGTCTACGAGCTGATACAAGAGAGCGGCGTCGGTTTCTCCGAGCGCGTGCTGGAGCTGCGGTTGCAGCATGCGCACAGTGTGCTGACGAACCCGCGCCATGCCGCCGCCAGGATCAGCGATATCGCCCTGATGTCCGGCTTCGGCGAAGTCTCCCATTTCAACCGTTCGTTCCGTCGCCGCTTCGGCATGACCCCAACCGCAGCGCGGGAAAGTTGAAGTCCGGCGCTCCGGCGCGTTCGGGGTCAAAAGCGGCGCACGACTAATCAAATATAAAGACCGATGCGTGCGCGCACGCGCAATCGGCGGCATTAAAAAAATCTTAACGACGGTGTGCGGCAACTGTTGCACAAATACAACAGCAACAAACATTCCGCACGGGTTCGCTGGACATCAAATCGGGCGCACGGCGGTGCAAGACAGAAATCCCGTCTGCCGGCAGGGTAGGTTTTGAAAAATATGGGGGATGAACCGTGAGCAAATTTCGCAAGAGCAGCCTTGCCCTGATGGCGTTGATCGCTGGCCCGGCGGCGGCCGCCGACTTACCGGCAGAGTCGGTCTACAAGGCACCGTCCGTGGCGGCAGCACCACTTCCGTCGTGGACAGGTTTCTATCTCGGCCTGGGGCTCGGCACGCGCAGCTCAGTCGTCGATACGGCACTCACGGCCGCAAGCGATAGCGGTCTGGCCCCTTTCTCAGACCTGATGGGGGCGTCCTACTGCAATGCGCAATCGCCTTGCACGTCCGGAGAGCCGGTGGACAGCCTGGCTTTCCGTCTCAGCCCCTATGCCGGATACAACTGGCAAATGGGGGCGCAATGGCTCGTGGGACTAGAGGGCGACTTTGGCTGGGCGAAAGGCGGGCGGACCTTGAGCGGCATGTTTGTCCCCGGCGGCGCTGCCAGCAACAATCTCTTCAGCGGCTATGCCTGGGACAGTTACGCCGTCAACACGACCTGGGATGCAAGCCTGCGCGGCCGCCTCGGCTGGCTGCCGTCGCCCACCCTGTTACTCTATGCGACCGGCGGTGCCACATGGCTGCACGTCGAGCAGGCGTCCGTATGCAGCGGTAGCCCGCTCGGCGTTGGCAATCCCGGTCTTTGCCTTGCCGGCTTTTTTGCCCCCGGTCCAATCGTCGACGCCACCACCCGCACCGGTTGGACTGTGGGCGCTGGTCTCGAAGCCCTGGTATGGGATCATTGGGTCGCGCGCGCCGAATACCGCTATGCCGACTACGGCACGTGGTCGCCAACAGATACCCGTACATTCACGTTTCCAGGCTCTCCGACAACTTTCCTGACCACCACGACGGACGTCCACCTCCATACCCACACCGCTACGTTCGGTATGGCCTACACGTTCGGCGATGGATCTCGCCTCTCCGCGGACACGCCTGCTGGGGCCCCGATGTATGTCAAGGCGCCGCTTGCAGCGCCGGCTCCGTGGACCGGTCCCTACGTGGGGCTCGGCCTGGGCACGCGAACGTCCGTGGTGGATACGACGTTGATCGCCGCGACCGATACCGGTGCGTTCGATCCCAATTTGCTCGACCCGTCGGGTTCATGCACGTCGACTGCTCTCTGCATTCCCGGGCAGCCATTGGACAGCACGGCCCTCCGCCTGAGCCCTTATCTCGGCTTTGACTGGCAGAGCGCGCCGCAGTGGCTTATGGGGCTCGAGGGCGATTGGGGCTGGGCGAAATCGGGGCGGAGCGTAAGCGGAATGTTCGTCCCCGGCACGAATAGTCTAACGGCCCTCGTGAACGGGCGGCCCGAAAACAGCTACACGGTCGACACCGGCTGGGACGCCAGCCTGCGTGCGCGAGTGGGATGGTTACCGTCTCCCGCCCTGCTGCTGTACACTACCGGCGGAGCCGCTTGGCTAAGCGTGGAGCAAGCTTCAGTGTGCGGCGCCGTCCCTCAGAGTTTCTTTAACAACCGCGATTACTGTGGGCCCCTGTTGTTTGGTCGAATGTATGGGCCCAGCGCCATTTCCGATACGACCGTCCGCGCCGGCTGGACCGTCGGCGGCGGTTTGGAAGCGATGCTCTGGGATCATTGGATGGCGCGCGGTGAATACCGCTACGCCGATTTCGGCACCTGGTCGCCGACCGACGTGCGAACGTGCTCGCCAACCTGTGCGGCGACCGCCTTGACCACCACGACAGACATCCGCATCCGCACCCACACCGCCACACTCGGCTTGGCCTACAAATTCTGAGCCGATCTCATTGTGGCAGCACGCACCTGTAGTCACCTTCGCGGAATCGCCGGGTGGCGTGCGAGGCGCGTCTGCGCGGCGAGTCGGATCGGCGCGTTGGCGGAGCCGAAACCCGCGTAACCGCGCCGCTGCACAATCTCGAAGAAGAAGCCGCCGTCGAAGTCCTTGGTGTAGACCTGGAAATACTCGCCCGCCCCCTGCCGGTCGTAGAGCACGTTGTTGGCGCGCAAGCGCTCGAGCGCGCCGGGCGCAAGGTCGATGCGGGCGTCGAGATCGTCGTAATAATTCTCCGGGATCGGCAACAGCTCGACACCGGCCGTGCGCAGGCGTTCGACCGTTGAGAAAATATCGTCGGTCGCCAAGGCGATGTGCTGAATGCCCGAACCGAACAGGTCGTTGAGGAAGCGTGAGGCGAGCGTGTGCTGGCTCTGCGAGGCGTTGAGCACGAGGCGGAGCGCGCCGTTCTCGCTCTCGACCACCTGGCTGCGCACGACGCCGCCGGGATCGAGCACGTCCTCGACCGGCGTTTTGTGCACCTCGATGAGCGACATGTAGAACAAAAGCCAGGTGAGCATTTCCTCGTAGTGCATCGATTGGGCCACGTGATCGACCGCGGTCAGTCCCGCGCCGGCGCCATCGCCCGCCCGCGGCGGAACATCGAAATCGATCTCCCAGTGGCGGCCGAGGTCGGTCCTATCGTCGGTGAAATAAAGAAGACTGCCGCCGAGCCCGCGCACCGCCGGGATGTAGACTTCACCCGACCGGACCAGCTGACGGAACGGCTGGTCGAGCAATTCGCCCGCGCGTGCCAGCGCCGCCCCTGCGTCGTCGACCTTGAGCGCGAGCGCACAGACGGCGGATCCATGGGTGATGTTGTAGGAATGGGCGAAACCTTCCTTCTCGCAGTTGACGACGATGTTGATGCCGCCCTGGCGCCAGCGCGTCACGGCTTTGGACTTGTGCACGCCGGCATTGGCGAAGCCGAGCGCCGCAAGCGTTTGCTCGAACTTGGCGGCGGCGGTCTCGTCCATGGCGAACTCGACGAAATCGATACCGCGGCAGTGCGCGCGCGGCGGCAGGTTCGGCACTCCGGCGACCGGCCGCCCGGTGCGGCGCTGCAATTCATCCAGCATGAACAGCAGCGAGCGCTGACCGTCGACCGCAACCGAGCGCGCCGAGCCGGCGCGGAAACTGTCGTTGAATATTTCGAGCGACAGGAGGCCGTCGAAGCCGGTGGCGTTGAGCGCGTCCATGAAATCCGCCACCGGAAGCTCGCCCTGGCCGGGGAAGCAGCGGTAGTGCCGGCTCCATGACAGATAATCCATGTCGAGCTTCGGGGCGTCGGCCATCTGGACGAGAAAGATGCGGTCCTTGGGGATGTCGCGCAGCGGCGCAAGATCGCTGCGGCGCGCGAGCACATGGAAGCTGTCGAGCACGAGGCCGACCGCGGGGTGATCGGCGCGGCGCACCACGTCCCACGACTGGCGATAGTGGTTGACGTGGCGGCCCCAGGCGAGCGCCTCGAACGCGACGCGCAGGCCGCGTGCGGCGGCACGTTCGCCCAATTCGTGGAAGTCGGCAGCGGCGCGGTCGATCTCGGGAAGCGAATCGGGCGAGACATTGCTGCACACCATCAGCAGGTCGCAGCCGAGTTCCTGCATCAGGTCGAACTTGCGTTCGGCGCGCGAGAACGCCTTCGACCGCCGCGGCTCCGGCATGCCTTCGAAGTCGCGGAACGGCTGGAACGTCACCGCCTCGAGGCCGAGATCGCGGATGCGGCGGCCGACCTGCGCCGGCGTGCCGTCGAACGACAGAAGGTCGTTCTCGAAAATCTCGACGCCCTTGAAGCGGGCAGCCGCCATCGCCTCGAGCTTCTCGTTGAGGGTGCCGGCCAAACAAACAGTCGCGATGGCGGTCTGCACGCCGGCCTCCTCACATGCTCTCGAAGTGGCGCATCATGCGCTCGGCGTCGGGTTCGAGGCCGCTGAACAGGCGGAACGCGTCGGCCGCCTGGAACACCGCCATGCCGCCGCCGCCCATGCTGCGGCAGCCGGCGGCCCGCGCGTTGCGCAACAGCTCGGTTTCGAGCGGGAAGTAGACGATGTCGGCGACCCATAGATCGGGGCGCAGGAGCCCGCGCGCCAGCGGCATGCCCGGATATTTCGCCATGCCGAGCGGCGTCGCGTTGACGATGCCATCGGCGGCGCGCACGGCGCGGTCGCTATCGTCCGCGGCGCGCGCCCGGCCGCTCCCGAAGCGGCCGCACAGGTCCTGGGCGAGCCGCTCCGAGCGGCCCCGGTCGGTGTCGATGACGGAAAGCTCGCCGACACCGAGTATCAGCAACGCGTGAGCGACCGCGGCGCCGGCGCCGCCCGCTCCGAATTGGACAACCCGGTTTCGCCGCACGTCGGAAAGATTGCGCCGGAACGCCGCGGCGAAGCCCGACCAGTCGGTGTTATGGCCGACCGCGCGGCCGTCGCGGCCGAATACCACGGTGTTGACCGCGCCGAGCGCGCGGGCGTCGACCGACAAGTCGTCGAGCAGCGGGATCACCGTCTGTTTGCAGGGGTGAGTGATGTTGAGTCCGGCGAAGCCGAAGCGCCGCGCCGCCGTGACAAGCTCAAGAAGCGCATCGGCTGTGAGTCCCAGCGTCTCGAGGTCGATGATCTTGTAGATATAGGCGAGACCCTGGGCGGCGCCTTCGCGCTCGTGCATGGCGGGCGAACGCGAGGCTTGAATGCCGGCGCCGATCAGGCCGACAAGCACCGAGCGCGGGGCGGCGAGGTGGTCCTCGCGCGCCACAGCAAACAAGGCATCCGCGGCCTTCATGGCATGACCTCAGACGGCCGCGCTCGACGCCCGCAGGCGATCGTACTCCGGCTTGCTCATCGGGGTAGCGCCGACGTTGCCGAGGTCGTTGAGACGGATGCGGTAGGTC
This sequence comes from Hyphomicrobiales bacterium, assembly GCA_019243195.1. Classification (GTDB taxonomy): domain Bacteria; phylum Pseudomonadota; class Alphaproteobacteria; order Rhizobiales; family Xanthobacteraceae; genus AP-16. The sequence continues at coordinate 11,029 of JAFAUQ010000275.1, read as the reverse complement.
TCGCGCGCGCTCAGCGCTGCCAGCGCCGAGATGATCGTGATGCCGAACGTGAGACACCCGATCTTGAACGGGATCCCGGACGAGCCGGGCGGCGCGGCGGTGGCGAACAGCGCCGGCAGCAGCGCCGTAATCGTGGTGCCGACATTTTGCGCGATGGCCATGGCGGTGACCCGGGTGCGGGTCGGGAAGAGTTCCGGGTAGAAACTCGGGAAGATCGCGTTGTAGCCCTGGTAGACGATGCCCCACATCAGCAGCGAGAACACGATCGCCAGCGGCACGTTGTGGATGCTGATCGCGTAAAGATAGGCGAACGACAGCAGGCCCGAGCCGAGCGCGCCGACGATGATGGGCGGCCGGCGGCCGATCCGATCGGAGAGGCCGCCAACGAGCGGAATGATCAGCACGGCCAGGATATTGCCCGCCACCGGAATCCACAAATAGACGTCCGTGTGGAAGCCGATCCCGTAGGCGGGCTGCACCGCGTAGGCGGCGCCGAAGATCGCGGCGACCACCGGGATCACGTTCATTAACGCCATGCACACGACGCGCAGCATGTCGGCCCAGTTGTCCCGGAAGGCCTCGAGGACCGGCGCCTTCGGCACTTTGCCGTGCTGGTTCTCTTCCGCGAAGGCGGGGGTCTCGTCGACGCGGCGGCGGATGATATAGCCGGCGACGATCACCACGAAGCTCAGCAGGAACGGAACGCGCCAGCCCCACGTCTTGAACGCCGCCTCCGGCACGTAGTGCGCGAGCGGCAGGAACACGGCGGCGGCAAGGATCTGCCCGGCCTGCACGCCCTGCAAGGTGAAGCTCGCGAAGAAACCGCGCCGGCCGAAGGGCGCGTGCTCGAGGATCATCGAGCTGGCGCCGGAAATTTCGCCAGCGACGGCGAAACCCTGGATCAGCCGCAGGATCACGAGCAGCACGGGCGCGAGCACGCCGACCTGCTGATAGGTCGGCAGCAGCCCGACCGCCATGGTGGAGAATCCCATCAGCAGCATGCACAGGATCAGCACCGTCTTGCGGCCGTGCGTGTCGCCCCAGTGGCCGAGCACGAAGGCGCCGATCGGCCGCGCCACGTAGCCGACGCCGTAGGTCGCAAGCGAGGCGATGATGGCGACGGTCGGGTTGTTGGAAGGGAAGAATATCTGCGGGAAGATCAGCGACGCCGCGGTCGCATAGATGAAGAAGTCATAATATTCGAGCGCCGAGCCGATCCAGCCGCTGGCGGCCGCTTTCTTTGTTTGATCCCGACCGTGCGACTCGTGAACCCCGGCAGTGCTCATGTCGATTTTCCTCCGATGATGAAGTTTCTCAGGCGGCGAGTCTCAGAATCTGCCGCGCCTCGGCGACGGTCGCGGGGTGGCGGTCGTATTCGCCCGCCATATCGACGACGCGCTTGACCAGCGCGGCGTTGGACGGAGCAAGCGTCGTGCGATCGAGCCGCACGTTGTCCTCGAGGCCGGTGCGGCAGTGGCCGCCCAATTCGAGCGACCAGCGATTGAGCATGATCTGGCCTCTGCCGATGCCGGCGCCGGTCCAGGTGGCTGCGGGCGCGAGGCGCTGGAGGGTGGTGACGTAAAAGTCGAACGTCTCGCGATCGACCGGCATGGCGTTCTTCACGCCCATGACGAATTGCACGTGCAGCGGCCCGGCGATCTGGCCGGCCTTCTCCATCTCGACCGCCTTGAAGATCATCGACAGGTCGAAGGCTTCGATTTCCGGCTTGACGCCGTTCTCCTGCATCTCGACGGCGAGCCAGTCGACCAATTCGGGGCTGTTCTCATAAACGCGGGTCGGGAAGTTGCACGAGCCGGTCGAGAGCGAGCACATGTCCGGCCTGAGCGGGATCATGCCGCCGCGCTCGCGTCCGCTGCCCGAGCGCCCGCCGGTCGACAGCTGGATGATCATGCCGGGGCAATGCTTGCGCACGCCCTCAATCAGGCGCGCGAACCGCTCCGGGTCGGAGGTCGGCGAACCGTCGTCCTTGCGCACGTGGGCATGAACCAGCGTCGCCCCCGCCTCGAACGCCTCGTGGGTCGATTCGACCTGCTCGGCGACCGTGATCGGCACCGCCGGGTTGTCGGATTTTTGGGGCAGCGAGCCCGTGATGGCGACGGTGATGATGCACGGAGTCGTCATGACTTGGCTCCTTGAGCCGCCGGCGGTGGTTTTCCCACCTGTTGGCGCTTGGTTTCGCTTCCTCTCCCGGGTTATGTACTAAACGGTTAGTTATAGCAAGGACGAATTACAATTTAACCAGCTGCATATGATTAACTACCTGATAGACCGCACTAATTCTTCCAACACGTTTTCGTGAGCATATGGACTAACTGGTTCAAATCAGGTAAGGAGATGCGGCTTTGACCCGAAATGAGCCAGCCATGACGAGCACCACCGCGGCCCTGCCCCGCGTCCTCGAGCGCGATCCGGAGGCCACCCGCGCGAACATCCTCGACATCGCGACCGAGGAATTCGCCGAGAAGGGGTTTTCCGGCGCGCGGGTGGATGACATTGCCGCGCGCACCAACACCAGCAAGCGGATGATCTACTACTACTTCGGCGACAAGGAGGGGCTGTTCGTCGCCGTGATCGAGCGCGCCTACGCCGGCATCCGCCACATCGAGGCGAATCTGAGCCTCGACCATCTCGGCCCCGAGCAGGCGCTGCGCACACTGGTCGGCTTCACCTTCGATTATCAGAACGCCAACGAGAGCTTCATCCGCCTCGTCATGGTGGAAAACATCCACCGCGGCGTGCATCTTGCCCGCTCCGGCAACATCGCGGAGCTCAACGTTCCGGCAATCGCGACTTTGCGCGATATCTACCGGCGCGGCCGCGCCGCCGGGGTCTTCCGCGACGGGATCGATGAAATCGACCTGCACATGACGATCAGTGCGCTGTGCTTCTTCAACGTCGCCAACCGCGCAACCTTCTCGCGCATCTTTCAGCGCGACATGGAAAGCCCTCAGGCGCTCGCCCGCCGGCGCGAGATCGTGATCGACACGATCCTGCGGTATGTGAAGCAGTAGGGCGCAACAAACACCGCCGTCATCGGCATAGGTGCAACAAACACCGCCGTCATCCTGAGGAGGTCGCGCGCGCTTGCGCGCGACCGTCTCGAAGGATGGAAGCAGGCTCCGTGCTTGTGGCCATCCTTCGAGACGGCCGCTCGCCAAGGCGAGCGGCCCCTCAGGATGACGTCGGTGTTTGTTGCGACCGACGCCTTTACCTGAACTGCCACACGCTATAACTGCGCAAGGACATCTTCACGGACAAAATTCATGGACACGCACTCCACCGACCCCGGGTTCCTCCCGTTCGCGCTCATCCTGCTCGGCGCCTGCGTGGTGAGCGTGCCGATCGCGCGCCGGCTCAAGCTCTCGCCGATCGTCGCTTATCTCGCCGCCGGCGCGATCATCGGCCCGTGGGGTATCGGCGTCATCCGCGCGCCCTCGACCATCCTCACCGTCGCCGAACTCGGCATCGTGCTGATGATGTTCGTGATCGGGCTGGAGCTGGAGCTTTCGCGCCTTATCGCCATGCGGCGCGATATTTTTGGCCTCGGCGCGGCGCAGCTCGTAATCACCGCGGCGGTGATCGGCACGCTCGCGCTCGCGCTTCACCTCACCACATGGCGCGGCGCCGTCATCGCCGGGCTGGCGCTCGCGCTTTCCGCCACCGCTGTCGCGCTCGAAATCCTCGAAGAGCGCGGCGACCTGCATCTGACCTACGGCCAGCGCGCCTTCGCCATCCTGCTGTTCCAGGACATGGCGGTGGTGCCGCTGATCGCGCTGCTGCCGCTGCTCGCGCCGGGCGGCGCCGAGGCCGGCGATCTCGGCACGGCGATCACCTCGGTCGCGCTCGTCGCCGGGGCCATCGCGGCGGTGGTGATCGCCGGGCGCTATCTGCTCAATCCGTTCTTCCGCCTGCTCTCGGAGACCGGCGCGCGCGAGGTGATGACGGCGGCGGCGCTGCTCGTGGTGCTGGGCGCGGCGCTGCTGATGCTGCTGGTCGGCATGTCGATGGCGCTTGGCGCGTTCCTCGCCGGCGTGATGCTCGCGGAATCGAACTACCGGCACGAGTTGGAGGCAGACATCGAGCCGTTCCGCGGGCTGCTGCTGGCGCTGTTCTTCCTCGGCGTCGGCATGACCATCGACATGGACGTGGTGCGCGCGCACCCGTGGCTCATCCTCGCCGCGGCGGTCGCGATCACCGTGATCAAGGCGGCGATCGTGTGGGGCCTGTTCGGCATGACTTGCGTGCGCCGCGGCGACGCCTTGCGCGCCGGCTCAATCCTCACCGGCGCCGGCGAGTTTGCCTTCGTGCTGTTCCCGCTCGGCGCGAGCCTCGGCGTGCTCGATGCCGAGCAGCGCAGCGTGCTCACCGCGATCGCGGCGGTCACCATGCTGCTTGGGCCGCCGGTCGCCGCGCTCTCCGACGTCGCGATCCGCCGCTTCGGGCGCAAGCCGACGCCCGAGCCCGAGGAGTTCGACGGCGTCACCGGCTCGGTACTGGTGATCGGCTTCGGCCGCTTCGGCCAGATCGTCTCGCAATGTTTGCTCGGCGAAGGGGTCGATGTGACCGCGATCGACGTGAGCGCCGGCATGATCCAGAACGCGAGCCGGTTCGGCTTCAAGGTCTATTACGGCGACGGCACCCGGCTCGACGTGCTGCGCGCCGCCGGGGCCGGCAACGCGCGCGTGATCGCCGTGTGCATCGACGACAAGCGCGCGGCGACCCGCATCGTCGAAATGACGCGCAGCGAATTCCCCGGCGTCAAATTGTTCGTGCGCTCCTACGACCGCGTGCACACGCTCGAGCTGATCGCCAAGGGCGTCGACTACGAATTACGCGAGACTTTCGAATCCGCTCTTTCGTTCGGCCGCCGCACGCTCGAGGAACTCGGGCTCGACCCCGAGCGCGCGGCAGAAATCGAAGCGGAAGTGCGCCGGCGCGACCTCGACCGGCTGGCCTTGCAGGAAGCCGGCGACATCTACGCCGGCGCCGAGCTGCTGCCCTATCACACGCTGCCGCACGAGCCATTTTCCGCGCCCAAGCGCAAGGCGGTGCCGCTCAACGAGGAAGCGGCCGACGTCATTTCGCACGAGACGGAATTTTCCGGGTGATGATTACTCGTAGTAATCCGGGCCGTAGGGGCCGTAACTCACGACCGGCGGACGGACCGGATAAGGCCCGTAGAGCATGCCGTTCGGACCCGGGATGTAGTTGCCGGGCGCGAAGCCGTAGATCGCGCCGGGCTCGGTGTCATAGTAGAAGCGCCGCGGCGCCACGATCACCACGCGCGGCCGGCGCACGCCGCGCCGGGCATCGGCGTCGGCGGGCACAAGCGCCGTGGCTGCGAGCGCCGCGATGCAGATCATCAGCAGTGGTTTCATCGATGCCTCCATCATGCGGGCTGTCATTCCGGGGCCCGAGCGGAGCGAGGGAGCCCGGAACCCATGAACACGGAGCGAGTCAGTATTGCACGAACCGTGTTCATGGTTTCCGGGCTCGCCGCTGCGCGGCGCCCCGGAATGACATGCGGGATGATTATGCGGGTTTCGTATCATTCATCACCTCCACGGCGGCGGCGTGGGCGTCGTTGGCGAGCGGAATGCCGCAATAGAGCGCGAGGAGCAGCAGCACCTCCTGAATTTCTTCAGGTTTGCAGCCGTTCTTCACCGCGCCTTCGAGATGCACCCGCAATTCGTTGCCGCGGCCAGCCGCCGCCATCATCGCGATCATCACCAAAGATTTCGTCCCCGGCGGCAGCGCGGTGCGGCTCCAGACATCGCCGTAGGCATAGGCGTTGATGATGTGCTGGAGCGGCTCGCCGAACGCGCCTAAGGCGTTCATGCGCTTCTCGACCGCCTCGCGGCCGAACATCTTGCGCCGCAGGTCGAGCCCGCGCGCGTTGAGATCCTGCGTGTCCATGCTGTCGTCCCCTTACTGCTGCGGAATGCCGGCGGCTTCGCGCACGGTGTTCCAGCGCTTGAACTCCCCCGCCATGAAGGCGCCGAACTCGGCCGGCGTCGAGCCCTGCACCACCACGCCCGCGGTCGAAAGCCGGTCGCGCACCGCCGCGTCCTTGAGCACGTCATTGAGCGCGCCATTGAGCTTGGCGACGATCGCGGACGGCATGCCGCGCGGGCCGAACACGCCGTACCAGGTGGTCACGTCGTAGCCGGGCACGAGCCCCGAGGAGAGCGCCGTCGGCACGTCGGGCACTGCCGGAAAACGATCCTTGCCGGTGACCGCGAGCGGCTTGAGCTGGCCGGACTGCACCTGCCCGATCAGCGCGGACACCGTATCGAACAGCACATCGACCTGGCGGCCGGCGACCGCCGCGATTGCCTCGGGCGAGGAACGGAACGGCACGTGCAGCATCTTGATGCCGGCCGACTGCATGAACAGCTCGGCGGCGAGGTGCTGGGTTGCGCCGAAGCCGGCGCTCGCGAACACGATCTTGTCGGGCTTGGCCCTCGCCTCGGCGATCAGACCCTCCACGTCGTTCGCGGGAAAGTCCGGACGCGCGACGATCAGCAGGCTTGCGGTCGCAACGAGCGACACCGGCTCAAACGCCGTGAGGGTGTCGTAGCGCAGGCCCTTGTTGATGGTCGCGGCGATGATCTGCCCGGCCGTCATGATGCCGAGCGTGTAGCCGTCCTTCTCGGCGCGCGCGACGAGCTCGTTGCCCAGGGTGCCGGCCGAGCCGGGCTTGTTCTCGATCACGAACGGCTGCCCGAGTTTCTCCTGCAGCGCCTGGCCGACGATGCGGCCGATGATGTCGGCGCCGCCGCCCGGGCCGAAGCCGACGACAATGCGCACGGGGCGCTGCGGCCAGTCCTCGCCGCGTGCCGTTGCGGAAATTACGGCGACCGCGGCAACGGCAACAAAGGCGGCCATCAGTCTTCTTCTCATTGCATGCTCCGGCGTGGCATTCGGGCGCTCCCCGATGTTAGCCTATCATCATCCTCGGCTGTCGTTCCGGGGCGCGCCGCAGGCGCGAGCCCAGAATCCATGAACACAGAAGGGACACTTCCGCGCGGACTGTGTTCATGGGTTCCGGGCTCCCTCGCTTCGCTCGGGCCCCGGAATGACCGCAGAGAATGGGAGAGGGAACATCATGGACGCAGTCACGGTGGAACCGCGCACCGAGGTGCGCGACGGCATGCGCATCACCTGGCATCAGCCGATCGCGATGGACGACGGCATCGTGCTCGATGCCGACGTGTTCAGGCCGGTGGACGACGGGTGCTATCCGGTCATCCTCACCTACGGCATCTACGCCAAGGGCCTCGCCTATCAGGACGGCTACCCGCACCAATGGGAAAAGATGGTCGCCGACCATCCGGAGATTCTCGAAGGCTCGACCAACAAATATCAGAATTGGGAGGTCACCGACCCGGAGCGCTGGGTGCCGCATGGCTATGTTGTCATCCGCGTCGACTCGCGCGGCGCCGGCTGGTCGCCCGGCGTGATGGACCCGAATTCCGACCGCGAGATCGCCGATCTTTATCAATGTATCGAATGGGCCGGAACGCAGCCGTGGAGCAACGGCAAGGTCGGCATGCTCGGTATCTCCTATTACGCGAGCAACCAATGGCGCGTTGCCGTGCACCGGCCGCCGCACCTCGCGGCGATCATCCCGTGGGAGGGGCAGAACGACCGATACCGCGACAGTGGTTACCACGGCGGCATCATGAGCGAGTTTCAGAAGCTGTGGTGGAAGCATCAAGTCGCCAATATCCAGTACGGGCTCGGCACGCGGGCGCGCAAAAGCCGCGTCACCGGCGAGCCGGTCGCCGGCCCGGTGACGCTGTCGGACGAGGAACTCGCGAAGAACCGCATCAATCCGTTCGACGCGGCCAAGCAGCACCCGCTCGATGACGCCTGGCACCGCGAGCGTTCCGCCGATCTCGCCAAGATCGAGGTGCCGTTCCTCTCCTGCGCCAACTGGGGCGGCCAGGGCATCCACCCGCGCGGCAATTTCAACGGCTTCATGGAGGCCCCGTCCAAACAGAAGTGGCTCGAGGTGCACGGCGATTCCCACTGGTCGCTGTTCTCCGCCGGCTACGGCCTCGCGCTGCAGAAGCGCTTCTTCGATTATTTTCTCAAAGGCATCGACAACGGCTGGGACAAGAGCCCGCCGGTGACGCTCAACGTGCGTCATCCGGGCGAGAAGTTCGTGCTGCGCCATGAGATGGAATGGCCGCTCGCACGTACACAATGGACCAAGTTCTATCTCGACCCGGCCGGCATGGCCTTGACGACGAGCGCGCCCGCGCGCGAGGCGGCGCTCACGTATGCGGCACTCGGCGATGGGCTCACCTTCCGCATGACCGTGCCGCGCGCGACCGAGATCACCGGGCCGATGGCCGCGAAACTATTTGTTTCCTCCTCGACGCGCGACGCGGATTTGTTCGTGATCGTGCGCGTATTCGATCCGGACGGCAAAGAGGTCACCTTCATGGGCTCGACCGATCCGAACACGCCGATCGCCAACGGCTGGCTGCGCGCCTCGCACCGCGCGCTCGATCCCGCCCGGAGCACGTTCTACCGGCCGTATCATCCGCATGACCGGGCCGAGCCGCTCAACCCCGGCGAAGTCTACGAATGCGACGTGGAAATCGTCGCCAGCTGCATCGTGGTGCCGGCGGGCTGGACGCTCGCGCTTACGCTCCGCGGCAAGGACTACGAATACACCGGCGAGGTCTCCGAGTTCGGAAAGAAATTCCATTACGCCACCCGCGGCACCGGCGGCATGACCCACGCCGATCCGGACGACCGCCCGGCCGACGTGTTCGGCGGCGACGTGACGCTCTACACGGGCGGCGCGCGCGGCTCCTATTTGCTGCTGCCGGTCATCCCGGGGTGAGGCCCGCTTCCGGCTCGCCCAGCTCGATTAGAGCGGCCGGTTCACGGTTTCGTGAACCGGAGCCGGCGGATGGCCGGAAACGCCCCGACGCCGCGGACGTCGGCCTGCAGTACAATGGAACCAAAGTCGGCGATTGAGCGTTTTGGCGGCCGGAGTGAGGCCAATGAGTCGATTACGAGGGTCGGGTCATGAATGGCCAGCCGAGCTTTACGGCGACGGATCGGACCGTCCCAAATCCCCCCCCCCCCGCAGGGCCACCGCGAACACCTGCGTAGCCTGTGGATCGGACTGGCGCACACCCACGGGATGATCGAACGCGGGGCGGCCGCCTTCGCCGAGAGCATGCAGCTCCTGGAGCGGCTGAACGGGCAAGGCGAGCAGCTGTAGCGTTGGGCTAAGGCCGCAGCGCCGTAGGGTGGGCTACAGTAAGGGCCGCAGGCCCGTGCCCACCACATCAACAACAAACAATCATTGTTGGTGGGCACGAGGTCTACGCTGCGCTTCCTCCGCTTACAGTAGCCCACCCTACCCCCACCCTGCTCCCACCGTACGGTCCTACGGCGCGGGATTCGGGTTTCCGCCGTGCTCGTTGAGCAGGGCGCGAAGTGCTTCGGCGCTTTCCGTGGCCTCCTGCGTCGCTCGTTGCAGACCGGCAGTATCGCTCATTCCGTCGTGCATCAGCTGACGGCAGAGTTCGCGGCGCTCGTTGAGTATGGCGAGAGCGCCTCCCAGCAGCCACTCGATCCGTTCGGCTTGCGCTTCGAGCATGGCTTCCCCGGTGAGCTCATGCCCGATGTGGCAAACATACCTGGGGATGGGATCGCTATCGACCTTCTTCAACGCGCCGCCGCATTCGGGGCACGTCAGCGAAGTCGGCTGGTTGAGGACGTATTCTTCGCTCATTGTGCGCTCCGTCTGTCGATGCTCCTTTGCTGAATTGCAAGCCGTTCGAAAATGGCGTTTGGAATTTCCATAAGCGGGAGAACGTGATCGGGCTGCAGTCGCGCGAGCGCGTTCCTGGGAATTTCCGACACTTCCGCGTCCTCCGGATCCTGGACGATCGTCGTCCCGCCGGCTCTGTCGATTTCGTACAAGCCGTTCATTCCGTCATAGAGGTGCCCGGTGAGAAGCACGCCGATGACGTGGCTGCCGTGATGTCTCGCCGCCGAGCGAAACATCGGATCGATCGCGGGGCGCGTGTGATTTTCCTTCGGTCCATTGCTTAGAAATGTCGCGCTGTGGCCAACGATGAGATGGCGGTCCGGCGGCGCAATGTAGATGCCAATGCCGAAGGTTTTTTGATGTTCTGCAAACCTTACCGGCAGCCGGGAATCCCAGTTCAAAATGTCGGGCATGCGATTGCGGTGCTTGCCCGTATGTATGGTTATGAACACAGACACCGGCCAACTCGGTTCAAATGCTGCGATCAGCTTACGCAACGCCACCACGCCGCCGGCCGACGTTCCGATGACGATGATGGTGTTCGCGCTCGCCACAGCAGAACAACAGGGGCATCTGCGATTGGTTGCTGTGTCGGATGACCGACCTTACTTCGCAGGCGCAGCGTGCGCACGGCCGCTAAATCCATTTGGGGACGCATCGCCGCCGGTCCATTGAACTCCCGTCGATTTGCGCGCTTATCGAACATGGATGATCGAGAGATACTCGAACGTCGGCTAGTCCACACGGAGCGGCGCATCAACGAATTGGAGCAGCGCGTTTCGCAACAGCGCAATGTGCTTGCGTGGATCGAGGGAGTCGGACGCGGTAACAGCGAAATCGCCGAAATTGCCCGCGACCTGCTGCGAACGATGGAGATGAACGTCCGGCGCGTCACGGCCGAACGCACGCAGCTGCGTATTTGGTTGGGATTGTCTTAGGGGCTTGTTGTAGGGTGGGCTAAGCGGCCGAAGCGCAGCGAAGGCCACGTGCGCACCATCTATCAACAAATAATCATCGTTGGTGGGCACACCCCGCCTTCGCGCTAAAGGCGCTACGGCGCGGCTTAGCTGTGAGTCTGCAAGAGGTTATTCCCGGTCAGGCCGAGGCGGCTGATGGGTGTTCGTTTGGCCAAGCTAGCATGAGGTCTGTGCCAATTGTAACGATGGAGCCAGACCGGGAGCTCGCTGCGGCGCTGATCTGAGTGTT
>JAFAUQ010000241.1 GCA_019243195.1 Hyphomicrobiales bacterium | reverse complement strand
CCGCTGCGCTGGGTCTATCTCGACATCGGCAAGTTCGGCGGCCTCGCCGAGACCATGGACGAGTCGATCCGCTACCCGATCCGCACGCCGCGCGACGGCGATGCGAAGGCGCCGTGCGTGCTCGCGGGGCCGACCTGCGATTCGATGGACGTGCTCTATGAGAAGAAGCCTTATCAGCTGCCGGTCAGTCTCGAGATCGGCGACAAGGTGCTGATCGAGGGCGCCGGCGCCTACACGGCGACTTATGCGTCCGTCGCCTTCAACGGCTTCGCGCCGTTGAAGACCTATCACATCTGAGCGCCGCGCGCGGCGCTCAGTCCCTCTCAACGCATGAATGATGCGCCGCACAGGGCGCGAGAGGTGGTGCCATGATCACGATTCGACCGGAGACCATACGCGACATTGTCGCCCGCGAGGCGCTGCTCGACGAGGCGCTCGGCGCCGCGCGTTTCACCAAGGCGGCGGAGCGGCTGCGCGAGGATCGTCTACCAGCGGAATGGCTGTCGTTCGTCGCCTGCCGCGAGGGCAAGCTCGTGGGCACGGTGCGCTTGTGGAACGTGTCCGCCGGTCCGGGGCGCCCTGCGCTGCTGCTCGGGCCGTTGGCAGTGGCGCGGCACTGCCGCAGCGCCGGCATCGGCACCGCGCTGATGCGTCGTGCCATGGCCGCGGCCAGCAGCGAGGGCTACGCCGCCGTGCTGCTGGTCGGTGACGCACCTTATTATGCGCGCTTCGGCTTCTCGGCGGAGAAGACCGGGGACCTGTGGCTGCCCGGGCCGTACGAGCGCGACCGGCTGCTCGCCTGCGAACTGCGTGCCGGTGCGCTCGACGGCGCGCGCGGGCTCATTTCAGCGACCGGCCGCCACGCGCCTAAGCCGGATCTCGCGGCGCTGGTGACGAACTTCACCCGCAATGACATAACGGCCCCGCCGCGCCGCGCGCGCGCCGGCTGACGGAGCAAAGGAAATGAATGTCACTGCGAGTGGAAGTACCCAGCACGCGGTTTACGCGAAATTCGGGGGTCCGATCGTCCTGGTCGGCTTCGGCTCGATCGGAAGGGGCCTGCTCCCTCTCATCGAACGTCACATCGAATTTGACAAGCAACGCTTTGTCGTCATCGACCCCGATGACAGTCATCGTAATCTATTGGATCAAAGGAATATCAGATTTATTCATAAAGCTGTGACTGAGGATAACTATGTAGATCTACTTACGCCGTTGCTGACAGCGAACAGTGGCCCGGGGCTCTGCATTTCTCTTCCGGTCGAAGTCTCATCCCTCGCAATCATGGAACTATCTCGGCGCCTCGGCGCGTTCTACATCGATACTGTGGTCGAGCCGTGGCCCGGATTTTATTTTAATCCAAATCTCAGCTCCGCAGCTCGGTCGAATTACGCACTGCGCGAGACGGTACTTCAGTCCCGGCGACACAATTCGGGGGGCATCACCGCTATCTCCTGCTGCGGCGCAAATCCCGGCATGGTCTCGTGGTTTGTGAAGCAAGCCCTTCTGAATATCGCGAAGGACTTACGCATGGAGGGACCCGAACCGACGACGCAGACAGAATGGGCTAGGCTTATGCAACGCGTGGGCGTGAAAGGCGTGCATATTGCCGAGCGCGACACTCAACAAAGAAAGGCACCAAAACCACTCGATGTGTTCGTAAACACGTGGTCAATCGAAGGATTTCTATCAGAAGGCCTTCAGCCGGCCGAAGTCGGATGGGGCACGCACGAAAAAAAAATGCCACCAAATTCCGGCACCCATGAAAGCGGATGCGGTGCAGCGATATACTTGGGACGTCCCGGGGCAGATACCCGCGTGCGTTCATGGACCCCAACCTCGCGTGCGCAATATGGGCTTATGGTTACTCACAACGAGTCGATTTCAATTTCTGACTATTTCACCCTGAGAGATGAAACTGGAACAGCAACCTATCGGCCAACCTGCCATTATGCCTACCATCCATCTGATGAGGCGGTTCTGTCTCTGTACGAGCTTTTCGGGCGCGCGGGCGCTCGACAAAGAAAATTTCACATTCTGGATGAACACGAAATAGTTGCAGGCGTCGACGAGTTGGGTGTGCTCCTCTACGGTCACCCCAAGAATGCATACTGGTATGGATCGCGTCTTTCGATCGAAGAGACGCGAAAGCTCGCACCATACCAAAATGCTACCGCCCTCCAAGTAACCTCGGCCGTGTTGGCCGGTATCATTTGGATGCTGGAGAACCCAAAATGCGGGATCGTGGAAGCAGACGAAATGGAATTCCGCAGGTGCTTAGAAGTTCAGCGACCATACCTCGGCGATGTATTCGGCCAATACACTGACTGGACGCCCGTCGAGGGGCGCGGAATATTTTTCCCGGAGGACCTTGACCTGGATGACCCGTGGCAGTTTCGTAATGTGCTGGTATCGGAGTCGTGATGATTAGGCAGCTATACGACGAACTTCCGACTGTTACACCCGATGAAACGCAACTCAGATAGGAACCTCAATTCCAAGCCTTACCCAGCGCGAGAACAACGGACTATCCCGCCGGTCCAAGTATTTGCCGAAGCCTATATCTTTTGAATCGGAGTCACTCAAAATTCGTTCGACGCCTGCAGTAGCATATCGCCAATATTCTTGCGCTACATCCGGGTAGCAATCGGCCAGCGATTTGGCGAGAACCTCGATGAAGATCGAATTAACCGTTTTCTTCCACATTGCTTTTGCGATACTTTGATCAAATCCACGTCGCGGATGCCACATGAGCCAATAGCTCGCTTCCGAGCTACTCCAATCAGACTCTGTCGGATCTACACATGGCGCCTTGCATACAAGCGGTTTTCTGCTGTCACAATCAATAAAAAAGACGCAACCAAGCCTTTGTTGATACCAGTGAACCCGTAAGAATTTCCTGATCTCATCCCGATCCTCCCCTTCTTCGAAGGTTTTATCGTGTTCTTCGAGAAAAGAAATAGCTCGTTCAATGCGCGATTCTTCGAAAACCTCGACTTCGAAAATCACCCCTTCATAATCTGGGAAAATTTCGGCCTGCACCTTCATAATTTCTTCCACGAAGGCCGTCGCAATGTCACCCCCTCTCCAAAATTCCTGGACCGCGATATAGTTCCCATAAAGTAGCCTGCTTGCGTAGTCGTAGGTAAAAAACGCTAATCCAATAGCTTGCTCAGCGAGGCACAAGATAAAGTACCTTGAGTCTAATTTATAAGAAAAATCAGTACCATCACGAAGGCGGACATCCCTTTGTTCTCCAATATCGCTTCGGAGAACCCAGTTTATAATATCATCTTTGCTGTCCCGCTCGATCGGAGGAAAAAGATCTTCATAAAGGCGAAAAGTATCTGTCCTCTCGAACGTTGCCTCGTCATCAAAGTCGTCAAGCCGAGATACGAGAATCTGTGGCTTCATCATAGAAATGAGGATATCTGCCGAATCGACATCAGGATTGGCGTGCCTATCCAAACCGCGGATGATGCTTGGGTCGAAAGGGGCCTGCTCCTGCCCTGTTTTGAAATCACGGACAGGAAACGCTGCCGGCATCTTGCCAACCCTCCGCCAACTCGCGTTCTTCGAATAGATTGGGATGATGATCGGTTTATACCCCCGGCTCACGCGCCGTAGCTCAAGAGCCAGTCCGAGCTCTCGCTGGACCCATTCGGAAACTAACGAGTGGTCACTAATTATAAAAAGAAAAAAATGACAACGGCTCAGCTCATTGGCAACAACACCGCGTATCGAATCGCCCAAACGGAGCGCATGGCCGTACTGAAAAGCTGAAAAGCCAGCGCCTCTCAGGGCACGTTCATAATACTTGGCTTCATCATTGTCCTGCACACTATGCGAAATAAACGCAGAAATGTGCTTTTGCGCGCGTGTGACGAATCGCATTGTCCGGCCCCGATAGTCATATTACGTGAGAGAATAACGAACTCCCCCTACCACAGGCTGCACAATAAAGTGGAACCGGATCGTTGAAAAGCCCTGCATTTCCACCACCGGAGAGCTGCCCTCCTTTCCTCTTGGGACACCGGAGAGGCGTTCCGGAACCTAGGGGCATCGAGACTCTGAGGCTGCCTAGAATTCCGTTGAGGATTTGTGCCACTCTAGCCGAGCCCACACCCTGCCGGAGGCGCGCATGGACGCTCGCGTCGAGACCAGCAAGATCGACCTCTCCGACAACGCGACCTTCGCGCACGGCTTCCCGCACGACCATTTCACCTGGGCGCGCGAGCACGCGCCGATCTATTGGCACGAGCCGACCGCGGTCACGGCCGACGGCGAGGGCTTCTGGGTGATGAGCCGGCATGACGACGCCATGGCCGTCATGCTCGACCCGGTCACCTTCTCCTCCGACAAGGGCGGCGGCCGCACCGGCGGCGGCACCGGGCTCAAGGACGAGTACCAGGCCGGCAACTTCCTCAACTGGAGCGACGACCCGCGCCACCAGCGCCTGCGCAGCCTGGTCAACAAGGGCTTCACCAACCGCGCCATCCACGCACTCGAGGCGGAGCTGCGCCGCCGCACGGTCGCGCTGATCGAGGCGCTGCCCGAGAAGGAGCCGTTTGATTTCGTCGAGCGATTTTCGCGCGATCTGCCGCTGCAGGCGATCTGTCTGCTGCTGGGCGTGCCGCAGGAGGACCGCGCGATGCTGGCCTCGTGGGTCGACGCCGGTATTGCCGCGCCAACCCCGGAGATCATCTCGCGCGAGTACGCGCAGCACCTGAGTGAATACGGCGCCCGCCTGATCGCGAAGAAGCGCGCGAATCTGACCGACGATATTCTCTCCACCATCATCGCGGCGCGGCTCGAGCCGGGCGAGGACGGCAGTGCGGGCGGACCGCTCACCGACCGCGAACTGCTCAACTTCTTCATGCTGCTGTTCGCGGCCGGTGCCGAGACCACACGCAGCGCCATCGGCGGCGGCCTCAAGGCGCTGATGGAAAATCCGGAGCAACTCGAGCGGCTGCGCGGCGCGGACATCGGGCAGATGCGCGTCGCGGTTGACGAAATCCTGCGCTGGACCACGCCCTCGATCTTCAAGCGGCGCACCGCCACGCGCGACGTGGACTACAAAGGTCACCCAATCAAAGAAGGCGACAAGGTCACCTATTGGGAAATGTCGGCGAACCGCGACGCCGCCGTGTTCGACGAGCCGTTCCGCTTCGACATCACGCGCTCGCCCAATCGCCACGTGACCTTCGGCTTCGGCGCCCACGTGTGCCTCGGTGCGAGCCTCGCGCGCATGGAAATTCGGCTCTCCTTCGCCGAACTGCTCGCGCGCATCGAAACGTTCACCGCCGAGGGCCCGATCGAGTGGATGCCGAGCAATCGCCTGCTCGGCATCCGCCGCATGCCGCTGAGCATCCGCCGCCGCAGTGAGCGCCGCGCCGCGACGGCGTAATCGCGCCGGCCCAAATCTTTACCCGTTCATAGCTCTGCGCGCTTTGGCCGCGGTCGCGACCCTCTCGGGTCGGGGCGGCCACCCGGGTTTATTCACATATCGACATCGTAGCTTCGATCGACTGGTTCTCACGCTCATGCCCCCGCCCGCAGCCGCCCCGAAGCGCGATCACCGCATCGATGTCCTGCGCGGCGTATCGCTGCTGATGATCTTCGTCGACCACATTCCCGACAATGTGCTCAGCCTCGCCACCATGCACAATTTTGGCTTCTGCGACGCGGCCGAAGCTTTCGTGCTGCTCGCCGGAATGTCGTCGATGCTCGCCTATGGGCGGGCATTTGAACGCAGCGGTGCGGTCTTCGGCCTGCGCCACATCCTGCGCCGGTGGGTGCGGCTTTACGCGTTCCAGCTCGGTTGGCTGCTGACGACCCTGGTGGTCGTCTATCTGTGGACCAGCCACTACGGCTTTCAGCCGCGGATCGTCGCGCCCTTGCTCAACGACCCCTGGGCCGGCTTGCTGCACAGCATCACGCTTCGGGCCGTTCCGGCCTATCTCGACATTCTGCCGCTCTATCTCGCGCTGTTCGCTATCTTTCCATTCGTCTACGCCGGCCTCCGGTTCAACGTCTGGCTGACGTTGGCGCTGTCAGGTGCGCTGTGGGCGGCGGCCAATCTGGCTACCGGCCTCAACCTGCCCAACTGGATGAGCGGCGGGGAGTGGTTCTTCAACCCGTTCGCCTGGCAATTCCTGTTCGTCATCGGCGCCGCATTGACGATGCTGCTGGCGCGATACGACGGAGAGCTTCCGAGGCTGCCATGGCTCGCGTGGCTCTGCGCCGCTTATCTAATCTTCGCGCTTATCGAGACGGTCCCCTGGACCGACTGGCATCTGTGGGATTTGCGGCCGATCGCCTTGCCCGGACCGGACAAGACCAGTCTCGCGACACTCCGCCTCATTCACATCCTCGCGCTCACCTACCTGCTCTTCAGCTCCGATCGCGTGCGCGCCATTTCCGCTTCGCCGCTGCTGCGGCCCGTCGACGTGTGCGGCCGTCACTCGCTCGAAGTTTTCTCGATCGGCTGCGTTGCTGCGCTGTTCGGACGATTGATATTCCGCACCTATGGACCGGGACTTGTCGCGCAGATCGGCGTCAATGCGATCGGGTTTGCGGCCATGGGGCTCCTCGCCATTTATCTCGACCACAGGCAGGTGCAGCGGCGCCGCAAAGCGGAAGCGGTCCGGCCGGCCGAGGGCGCGCGCCAAGCTTGATCGGCGCCTGCCAGCGAACCTATAACAAAGACAAAACCGGAGGGAACAATGCGTCGTCTCGCATGCCGGACCGTGCTCGCCGGCCTTCTCGCGCTTGCCGCGGGCGCGCCCGCCGCCGCGCAGGACTATCCGACCAAACCGGTGACGTTCGTGACTCCGGCAGCGGCCGGCAACAGCCCGGACGTGATCATCCGGCTCGTCGCCGACCGGCTGACCCAGCTGTGGAAACAGCAGGTGATCGTGATCAACCGCCCCGGCGCCGGCGGGCTGATCGCGGCGGAGGCCGCGGCGGGGCTGCCCAACGACGGCTATTCGCTCTATCTGACGCAAGCGTCGAGCTACACGGTGCTGCCGATCCACGAGGGCAGCAGAATGCGGGTCGATCTGCACAAGGCGTTCGTCGCGGTCGGCATGGTGGGCGAGCAGCCCATCGCGCTCGGCCTGCAAAAGGACCTCAAGGCCAACAACGTCGCCGACCTCATCGCGCTTGCAAACAAAACGCCGGGGGGCCTGTTCTTCGGCGCCACCAACCGCGGCGGCCAGACGCACCTGACCGGCGAATTGTTCCGCGATCGCGCGAAGGCCAATATCACCTTCGTGCACGCGGCGGGTGCCGCGGCGTCGCTCAACGACGTGATCGCCGGCCGCATTCCGATGATGTTCGAAGGGCTCGCCGGTCTGATGCCGGGAACCGGGAGCGGCGCCGTCCGCCTGCTCGCCATCGCGACGGAAAAGCGCCTGCCCAACCTGCCGGATCTCCCGACCATCGCCGAGACCGTTCCCGGCGTGGTGTCGACCGGGTGGGTCCTGATGATGGCGCCCGCCGGCGTCCCCGACGCGATCATCCAGAAACTCAACCGCGACCTGCGCACGGTGACGGCGCAGCCCGACCTGCAGGAGCGCTTCCGCGAGATCGGCACCTACTCGCGCGATTTTTCCCCGGCCGAGACGGAGGCGTTCATCCGCAACGAGGAGAAGCTGTGGTGGCCGATCGTCAAACGCGTCGAAGCACAGAGTAAATAAGCCGCGACCCTCTCAGTCGTCATGCCCCGCGAAAGCGGGGCATCCAGTAATCATCGGCCGTCGTTTATTTGAAAGGACGGTGATTACTGGATCGCCCGTTTTCGCGGGCGATGACGAGCAGTAGTGCTTGCTCAATGATTTGTTTCATCGGCCGCGCAGCTTGTACCAGGGGTGCGGATTGCCGGGCACCTTCACGCGCAGCGCATAGACCGAGGTGTAGGCGCAGCAGAAAAGCGTGCGCAGGTCGGGGCCGCCGAAGGCAAAATTCACCGCCTGCTCCGGCCAGCAGATGATGCCCACGCGTTTGCCGTCGGGCGCAAACACCCAGATGCCGCCCGGCCCGGTGCAATAAACGCGGCCGATGCTGTCGACCTTGAGCCCGTCCGGGATGCCGGGCTCGCTGCCTTCGTTCATGTCGGCGAAGATGCTGCGCCCGACCATGCGGCCGTCGCCGTCGAGGCGGATCGCGTGGATGTATTTCGATGACCGCGTATTGGCGACGTACATGATGCGCTCGTCGATCGAGAGCGCAAGCCCGTTCGGGTATTCGCAATGGGCGAGCACGCTGAGCGTGCCGTCGGGCGCAACGCGATAGACGCAGGCGCCATCCCATAGATTGTCATCGCCGGCCGGCCCGGGAATCTCGCGTTCGTGATAGGCGCGCCGCTTGTCGGGATCGGTGAAATAAAGACATCCATTCGAATGGCACACGACATCGTTGGGCCGGTTGAAGCGCCCGCCCTTGTAGGTCTCCGCCACCGGCTCGACTTTGCCGTCCGCGCCCATGCGCGTGACCTTGCGACCGTCGCCTTCGCACAGGATCAGCCGGCCCTTGAGATCGAACGTGGTGCCGTTCCCGCCCTCGGTCGTGCGCACCAGCTCCGGCGGCTTGCCGGGCGTCATGCGCAGCAAATGGTTGCGGCGCAGGTCGACGAAATACCAATAACCGTCGGGATGCCACAGCGGGCCCTCGGTGAAGAGGAAGCCGGTGGCGAGCCGCTCGGCCTCGGTGGTCTCCAGCACGTCGGGCAGATCGTTCGCGGGCATCGTTTGCTCCCTGATTTGCGCACGGCCAAGGGTCGGCAGGCTCACGAGAGCGCCGGCCGCGCCGGCGACCCGCAACAGGGCTCGCCGGTCGATACGACCGTTGGCGTTGCCTGCTACTTCGCTACGATCGTTGGATTGGGTCGCCATCGGCTCCCCCAGCCTTGCGCGCCTCATCAATACACCAATGGGAGCGGCGAAACGATGAGGGCGACTGTCTTCACGACGGGGCGGTTTCGAGCGAAGCTACTCCAGCCGGAAACTGACAATGCCGCAGTGGACGATCTCTCGCAGCGTTGCGCCGACTACGCGCTCATGCTGACCGGCCAGCCTCCCGACCGCGACGCCAGCGCCGCGTTCTTTGCCGCGGTTCCGGACGGCAAGACGCTCGCGGACATGTGGAAGCTCGGCGTGTTCGACTCCGCCGGCAAGCTCGTCGCCCTCGCGGACGTCGCGCGTGAGCATCCGGCGCCGGGCACCTGGTATATCGGCCTCCTTCTCATCGATCCGACGGTGCGCGGCCGCGGGGTCGGCGCGGCCGTGGTGCGGGGCGTGAAGCAAGAGGCCGCGCGCAACGGCGCCGTGCGTCTCATGTTGTCGGTCGTCACGGAGAACGAGCGCGCCTTGAAATTCTGGAAGACCCAAGGGTTTTCCGTCACGCGCGACCTTCCGCCAAAACGCTTCGGACGCAAACAGCACGCGCGTGTCGAACTCGTCGCGAACGTCCGTTGCTGAAGTTGATATTCAGGGCAATCGTGATGAAGTACACGCCATGAAACTCGAATCCGTCCTCACCTGCCCATACTGCGGCACCGCCAAAACCGAGGCGATGCCGACCGAGGCCTGCCGGGTTTTCTACCAATGCGGCGCGTGCGGCGCCGTGCTGCGGCCGAAACCGGGCGATTGCTGCGTGTTCTGCTCCTACAGCTCGGTGCCGTGCCCGCCGGTTGAGGCGGGAAGAATTGCTCAGCGCTCCGCGTAAGGCGACGAGGCGGGTAGCGGCAGCGTCGGTTCGCGCATCTGCAGCGCCTTCGGCCAGACCACGTACGGCTTATCGTCGACGTACTGGATGATGACCGGGAAAGAGCGCTCGTTCTGGCCGGGCGCGCTCTCTTTCTCATTCTCGAATTTGACGCCGAAGCCGAGCATGGTGCCGCCGTCAGGAATGTCGACCTCGAGCGCCGCTTTGCGCAGCGCCTCGGCATCGATGCCGCCCGACTCCTTGATCGCGCGCGGGATCACCTCGGTCAGCAGCAAGTAGGTGTTGCTCGCCGCCATGCCGACATGGGCAGACTTGATGCTCGTGTTGGGACGGGCCTTGAGATACTCCTCGCCAACCATCTTGATGATCGGCACCAGCTTGGGCTTGAGTGCGTCCTCGTTGGTGAGCCAGATTGAAATCGGGTCGACATTGAAAAAATAGTTCACGTCGCCGCCAAGCCCTTCCTTGAGCTTGTCGTAGACGCCGTAGCCGGCGCCGTGCCCGATCAGTGCTTTGAACTTCAGCCCCACCTCACGCGCCTGGCGCAGGAACAAGGTGATGTCCGGATTGTAGCCGGTGTGGAAGATCACGTCCGGGTGCGCGCGCTTGAGCTTGGTCACCAACGAGGAAAGATCCGGCGCCGTCGCCGAATATCCTTCCTTGAGCACGACGTTGAAGCCTGCCTTCCTGGCCCCCTCCTCGGTCCCGCCCGCAACGTCGACCCCATAGGCGCCGTCCTCGTGGATAATGGCGATGCGGACGTCCTTCGGGTCCTTGCCGAGTTTCTCCTTGGCATAGGCGGCGAGGAATCCGGTCGATGCCAAGCCGAACTGATTGCCGCTCGGCTGCGGCCGGAAAACATAGTGCAGGTCGCGCCCCCGAAGCACCGCCGAGGAAATGCAGGTGGTGATCCACATGAATTTCTTTGCCTGATCGACGCGCGCGGCGATCGGCACGCACTGCGCCGAGGAGAAGAAGCCGAGCAGGATGTCGACCTTCTCCTGCTCGATCAGGCGCACCGCCTCGTTGATGGCGACGTCGGGCTTGCTCTGGGCATCGGCGTAGATCGGCTCGATCTTGTAGCCGGCGACCCCGCCGTGCGCATTGAAATAGTCGATCATGATCTTGGTGCCGAGCCCGTGCAGCTCGGAACCGCCGGCGGCGAGCGGACCGCTATAGTCGTAGACCACGCCGATCTTGATCGTCTTCTGCGCGTCCTCGGCGCCGGCCGCCGTCAAACCCAGCGCCAAGGCCAAAGTAGCCGCACCCGCAAGGATCAGTCGTCTGCCTGGCATTGCGTCCTCCCCAAGTGATTTTTTCTTTGTGATGCTAGGGCCAAAGCACGCCCCTGTAAAATACCCGACGCATCGGCATCATCCTACGTAAAGCTATCTCGCCGCGACCTTTCGTTTGCGCCCCAATCAAGTTGATGTTACTCTCTGTAACGCTACCCCGAGTCAACGCACGAAGGAACCGATCGATGGACGCGAACCTGCCGGGCCTGGGCGACCTCGAACGCGAGGTGATGCAGCTCGTTTGGGCGAACGGCCCGGTAACGGCGGAGGCGGTGCGCGAGCGGCTCGAGCGGCGGCTCAAGGAATCGACCGTGCGCACGGTGCTGCGACGGTTGGAAGACAAAGGCTACGTCACCCATACGGTCGATGGCCGCACTTACGTCTATCAGGCAGCGGCGCCGCGCGGGCGCGTCGCCGCGAAGGCGGTGCAACGCGTCGTCGACTGGTTCTGCAACGGCTCGATCGAAGAGGTGCTGGTCGGCATGGTGGATGCCTCGATGCTCGACCAGCGACAGTTGCGTCTTCTCGCCGACAAGATCGCCAAGGCCAAGGGAGGAAAGAAGTGATGTTGGCGCTGCTGCTGGAATCGGCGCTGCGTTCTCTCCTGTTGGGCGCCGCCGTATGGCTCGGCCTCAGATTCCTGCGGGTGAAAAACCCGCATGCCCTCATGACCGCGTGGACTCTGGTGCTCGTCGCCTCGCTGGCGATGCCGGCGCTGATGCGGCTCATCACCGTCACGATCGCGGATGCACCCCCTGCTCCACTGGCGCAGATCATCTGGCCGGCGCCCACGCTATCGCCGCTCCCCGAGCCCGTGCCGCAGCGGGCGCAACCCGCGGTCGCAGAGCATGCCGCTCGGGTCAATCAAACAGTTCCGCCGCCGGCCTCGCCCGTAGCTCCGGTGATGACCGTCGATTGGCGCGCCGCGGCGACCGCGGTATATCTCCTGGTGACCGGGACGCTGCTGCTGCGCCTGCTGCTCGGCCTCGTGCTTACGTGGCGGGTTGCCCGGACGTCGCGGCCGGTGCGCGCCTCATGGGCGGCCGGTATCGACGTGCGCGTGAGCGACGTCGTCGGCGTGCCGGTGACGTTCGGCTCGACCATCCTGCTGCCGACCGAATACGTCGCCTGGAATACCGCCAAGCGCCGGGCCGTTCTCACGCATGAGCGCGCGCATGTCGCGCATGGCGATTTCTACGTGCTGCTGCTCGCCGCGCTCAATCGCGCGGTGTTCTGGTTCAATCCGTTCGCCTGGTGGCAACTGGTGCGGCTTGCCGAACTCGCCGAAATCATCAGCGACGATGCCGCGCTGGAGGCGCTCGAAGACCGTCCGCGCTACGCCGGCATCCTGCTCGATGTCGCGCGGCGGCGGCAGCGCGCGCCGGTGGCGCTCGCCATGGCACGCGCCGCGACGGTGCGACGCCGGGTCGAGCGGATTCTCGCCGCACGCGAGGCGCCCGCGCGCGCGGATTGGCGTCAGCGCCTGCTGGTCGCCGGCGCTTTGCTCCCGCTGGTGGTCGCATGCGCCGTGAGCATCGCCCAGGGCACGCCGGTGGCACCGTCGCTGACGCCGGTCGCAAAGCTTCCCGCCGATTCGGATCTCGATCGCTACGTCGGCGTCTATCAGATCAATCCGTGGCACGTCTTCACCGTCACGCGGGATGGCGACGGGCTGTCCGTGCAATACACCGGACAGCCGAAAAGCCGGGTCGCGCGCGGAAGCGAGGCCGCATTCGCTTATAACGCTTTGCGGGCCCGCATCTCCTTTGTCGTCGACGGCGAACAACCGGCGACCGCGCTGATGTTGCACCGGAGGCAGGGTGTGGACAGCCGTGCCGAACGGATCGACGCGACGAAGGCACGGGCGATCGAGGAACGGTTCGAACGCTGGCTGACCTCCTCCCCCGAGCGGTTCCGCGACCAGGTTCCCGTGCCGGGCAGCAAGGAAGCGGTACTTCAACTGATCCACGAACTGCAACAAGGCGCGCCCGACTACGCACGCATGAACCCGTTGCTGGCGGAGGCGCTGCGCCCCCAGGCTACGAACCTTCAGGCTATCCTGGCCGCCTATGGATCTGTCGACACGGCGTACTTCCGCGGCGTCGGCCCCGGCGGTTACGACATCTACGGCGTGAAGTTCGCCAACGGTTCCGCAGAGTTGCGCCTGATGATGGCAGCCGATGGGACAATCGATAACGTTCTTTTCCGTCCCAACGGCGATGACACCACTGGCGACGTGCTGGCCTGCGGACAGGAAGTGGGTGTGCGGCCGGTTCCTGGCGGCGCCCCGATCAAGGTGAGCATATTCAACGAGACCGGTGCCGCCATCGGCTTATTCGAGCTAGACGGCACGGGCACGCGCGCGTCCCGCACGGTCATCGAAGACAATCGTTTCGGCGATGTCGTCACTCGCGTGGGCAGTCCCCTTATCGTCGCGGACACGGCGGGACGCTGCGTCGAGATCGTCATGCCCGGATGGCGCACTCGGTTCGTTCAGGTGCTCGCGCCGGTCGGTGAGACGCCGAATTGGCAGTCTCCGCCACGCATGGCACCGCAACCGGGCAGCGAGGAGACGCTCCTGCGTTACATCGACGATCTCGGCCGCGGCACGCCCGACTATGCCCGCATGACCCCGGACATCGCAGCCATGACGGAGCGGGATCTTTCGCTCGACCGGGCGATATTGGCTCAACTCGGCCCGGTGCGCTCGATCTCCTTCCGCGGCGTGACCTTCAGCGGGAACGACATCTACACGGTTTATTTCGCCAACGGCTCGGCCGAGTGGCGAATCGGCCTCCTGCGGGACGGCAAGATCGGGCGCCTCGCCCTCGGCCCGCAGTACTAAGGCCAGGCGCTCCGCACCTCTCTTGCGTTGTTGCGCGCCATATGCTACAGATTGTAGCGTTACTCGGGGTAAAGGGCTGAGGGACCGGACTCGGGAGATCGCGCGATGCCGCGCTTCGACCTTGAGCGACGCCGTCTCCTGCTGGCGGCAGCCGGTGCCGGCGCGTTCGCCCTCGGCGCCCCGCCCGCGTGGCCGCAAGCATCAGCGGAAAAGTCCCCGCTCGCTGCCGAAACACCTATTCCGCGGCGCGTGCTGTTCGGCGATCCCGAGCGATCGGTCGTCCGCATCAGCCCGGACGGGCGGCACGTTGCCTTTCTGGCCCCCGTCGACGGCGTGCTCAACGCCTGGGTCGGCCCGATCGACGACCCCGGCGCGGCGCGCCCGCTCACCCGCGTCGCCGACCGTAACCTCGGCCCCTGGCTGGTCTGGTTGCACAACAACCGCCACCTCGTTTATTTCCGCGAAGTCGGCGGCGACGAGAACTGGCAGGCGCACCGGGTCGATGTCGAGACCGGGGCGAGCATCCCGCTCACGCCCGGCCCGGGCGTGAAGAGCTATTTGCACCAGCAGTCGTATCATTTCCCCGACGAGCTGCTGATCGCGCATAACGAGCGCGACAAGCGTTTCTTCGACATTTACCGGATCAACGTTGCGACCGGGCAGAGCACCCTGCTCCAGGCCAACAACGGTTTCGTCGGATTTTTCACCGATCCGCAGTTCCGCGTCCGCTTCGCGACCAGGATCACCGCCGATGGCGGTTGGGAGTATCTCGAGCATCGCGCGGACGGCGATTGGCATTCATTCGCCAAGATCGGCATGTCGGACGCCATGGCCACGGAGCCGGTGGAATTCAGCGACGACGGCAAGGAACTCTATTGGCTCGACTCGCGCGGCCGTGACACGGCGGCGGCGGTCGCACAGGATCTCGCGACCGGCGCGACGCGCGTGCTCGCCAAGGACGCCAAAGCCGACATGGTCGAGATGGTGCTCGAGCCCGGCAGCTATCGGCCGATCGCGAGCACCTGTGTGCGCGCGCGCACGAATTGGCACGTGATCGACCGCGCCTACGCCGAGGACTTCGCCAACCTGGCGCAGCTCTGCGACGGCGACCTGAACTACGTCGGCTTGTCCGATGACCGCCAGCAGGCGATCGCCTATTTGGAGCGCGATGCCGGATCGGGCCGTTTCTTCCATTACGACCGCGTGGCGAAGAAAGGGCGATTGCTGTTCAAATCTCGTTCGGCGCTCGACGAGGTGCCGCTCGTCCCGCTCGAACCTGTCGTGGTGCGCGCGCGCGACGGGCTCGACCTCGTTTGTTATCTCTCACGCCCGCGCAACGCCGCGCCCGGCAAACGACTGCCCATGGTGCTGTGCGTGCACGGAGGTCCGTGGTCGCGCGACTATTGGGGCTTCCATAACACGCACCAATGGCTCGCCAACCGCGGCTACGCGGCGCTCAGCGTCAATTATCGCGGCTCGACCGGGTTCGGCAAAAACTTCGTCAACGCCGCCAATCTGGAATGGGCGGGACGCATGCACGACGACCTCATGGATGCGGTCGATTGGGCGATCGGCGCGGGCATCGCCGAAGAAAAGCGCGTCGGGATTTTCGGCGAGAGCTACGGCGGGTATGCCACGCTCGTCGGGCTCACCTTCACGCCGGAGAAATTCGCCTGCGGCGTCGATCTGTTCGGGATTTCCAATCTCCTCACTTTCCTGCGTGCGGTTCCCGATTATTGGAAGCCATGGCAGACCCTGTGGAAAGTCCGCATGGGCGACTACACCGCCGAGGCCGGGCAGAAATTCCTGCAGGAGCGCTCGCCGCTCAAGCACGTCGAGCGCATCGTGCGTCCGCTGCTGATCGGTCAGGGCGCAAACGACGTGCGGGTGAAGCCCGCTGAATCCGAGCAGATTGTCGCTGCCATGCAGGCGCGCGGTCTTCCCGTGACCTACGTCTATTACTCCGACGAGGGACACGGCTTCAGCCGCCCTGAAAACCGGCGCTCGTTTACCGCGGTCGCCGAGATGTTCCTTGCCACGCATCTAGGCGGCCGGTTCGAACCCATCGGCGACGACTTTGCCGGATCGACCATCGCGTTTAAGGCCGGGCGCGACCTCATTCCCGGATTGGGATAACATGGACCCACACATCACACGGATGGCATGCCATGGCGCATGATCAAGACGACCCACGTCGCGCGGCGGCGCTGGCGATGCATCGGTTCGGGCTCGGGCCGAAGCGAAACTCGATCGCCGAGATCGCCTCCGATCCGCGCGGCGCGTTGCTGGCCGAGATCGAGCGTCCCGGCATCGGCTGCATCAACAACCCCGACCTGTTGAGCGCGTCCGCGGCGGCGCGAGCAGGGTTCGAGGCACGTTCGGAACGCCGGGCGCAAACAATCGTGGCGCAGCGCGCGCAGAAGGAAACCGAACGCCTGGCGGCCGAAGGCTCGGCAGAAATGCAAGCCTCGGCACAAACGGGCATTAGCGACGACCTTGCCCGCAAGGCGGCCGCGGCCAAGGCCGCCGACGCCGCGCTCGCCGATCAGGGTGTGACCGAGCGCGAGCGGCAGAATTTTTTCAAGGAGGTCAAGGCGCGCCTCGACGCCGCGTTCGACGCCGACATCGGTTTTGCCGAACGGCTGGTGTGGTTCTGGTCGAACCATTTCTGCGTCTCGACCTTCACCGTCTACAACATGTCAGGCGGCTACGAACGCGAGGCGATCAGGCCGCACATCCTCGGCCGCTTCGCCGACTTGCTGCTCGCCGCCGAAGGCCATCCTGCCATGCTGATCTACCTCGACAACAGCATCTCGATGGGGGCGAACTCGGTCGCCGGCATCAACCAAACCCGCGGGCTCGATGAGAACCTCGCGCGCGAGATTTTGGAGCTGCATACGCTCGGCGTGCGTTCCGGCTACAATCAGGACGACGTGATCAGCTTTGCCAACGTGCTCACCGGCTGGACCATTTTTCCACAGGCGGGCAACCCGGTGCACGGCACCGAGTTCGTTTTCAATCCCCGCATGCACGAGCCGGGGTCGAGACGGGTGCTCGGCAAGTTTTATCCCGACAGCGGGCTCGAGCAGGGCCGTGCCGTGCTCGCCGACCTCGCCCGCCACCCGGCGACGGCCACCCACGTGGCGACCAAACTCGCGCGCTATTTCTCCGCGGACGACCCGCCGCCGCCGCTCGTCGAGCGTCTGGCGAAAACCTTTCGCGATACCGACGGCGACCTCAAGGAGATGGCCAAGAGCTTGGTCATGTCGGAGGAGTGCTGGTCGCCGACCCAGGAGAAGCTCAAACGACCGTGCGAATGGGTCGTCTCGATGGCGCGCGCGACCGGACTACGCTCCAATACGGAGCGTTTCACCCAAGGCCAGGCGCTGATGGGCGAGCCGGTGTGGCGGCCGTCGGCGCCTCAGGGGTACGCCGACAACGAGGGCGCCTGGATCGACGGGATGGGTCTGCGCCT
>JAFAUQ010000221.1 GCA_019243195.1 Hyphomicrobiales bacterium | reverse complement strand
GCAGCACCAACGGCAGCGCGCTCGCCATGATGGGCAGGTTGAAAAATTGCGCGATCACCGCCTCCATCAGGCGCGTCTCCAGGCGAAGCGCGTCTCGAGCCAGCGCCCGAAAAGGACGACCGGGATGAACAAGGCGACATAGGCGAGCGCGCCCATAGTGAGAGGGGTGGCATTGCCGACGAAGCTTTGCGTTGTCGTGGCGACGTTGAGAATTTCCGGCACGCCGATGACACTGCCGAGCGCGGTGTTCTTGGTGATCGCGATGGTGCGGTTGGTGAGCGGCGGCACCGTCAGCCGGATCGCCTGCGGCAGGATCACGTAGGCGAGCGTCTGGGCGAAGCCGAGCCCGGTCGAGCGCGCCGCCTCCCATTGCCCCTTGCGCACGGAGAGAATGCCGGCCCAGAAAATCTCCTCGGCAAAAGCGCCGAGCACGAGGCTGAGGACGAGCCACAGCACCGCGCCGCTCGGCAGGTTGATGCCGACGTTGGGCAGGCCGAAGTACACGAGCAGCACCAGCACCAGTGGCGGCAGCGCGCGGAACCCGTCGACATAGATGACGATCAGGAAGTTGATCGGGGCCAGGCGAAAACTACGGACCACCGCCAGCAGCAGCCCGAGTGCGATGCCGGTCACGACCACCAGCACCGCGACTTCGATCGTCACCAGCATCGCGCGGGCGATATCGGGCGCGTAACGCTCGATGATTTCCGGCTTGAAGAAACTGTCGATAAAAATTGAATGCTGCACGGCGGCTCAGCGCCCGATTTCGCTCACGAAAGCGCGGGTGCGCGCGCCGGCCTCGGGACCGAAGATCAAGCCGGGCGGCCCTTGCTCGACGATCGCGCCTTCCTCGAGAAACACCACGCGGTCGGCGGCCTCGCGGGCAAAGCGCATCTCATGGCTCACCACCACCATGGTCATCCCGGAGGCGCGCAAATCGCGCATCACCGCGAGCACCGAGCCGCGCAGCTCCGGATCCAGCGCCGAGGTCGGCTCGTCGAACAGCATGATCTTCGGTTCGAGCGCGATGGCGCGGGCGATCGCGACGCGCTGCTGCTGGCCGCCGGAAAGTTCAGCGGGATGCGAGCGCGCCTTATCGGCAAGTCCGACCCGCGTAAGCGCCGCAAGCCCTGCCGCGTCGGCCGCCGAGGCATCCATGCGCAACACCTTGCGCAACGCGAGCGTCACGTTGCCGAGCGCCGACATGTGCGGATAAAGGTTGAACGACTGGAACACCATGCCGATGCGGCGGCGCATGGCGTTGAGATTTGTCTTTGGCGCCATCATGTCGACGCCGTCGACCACAATGGATCCGCCCGTCGGCTCTTCCAGACGGTTGAGGCAGCGCAGGAACGTGCTCTTGCCCGAACCGGACGGGCCGATCATGAACACGAGTTCCTGCGGGGCGACCGCCAAGTCGATGCCGCGAAGAACGTCGTGGGTCCCGAACGACTTCCGCAGCGCGCGTACGTCGAGGATCGCGGCGGCCGCCATCGTTCACGATGCCCGGCGCAGGTACGCCGCAAAATTCCGGCGGATGCGTTCCTCAATGTTTTCTTCTGTCGCGCTCACCGCCTCGCCGGTGAGCTGCGTGAAGATCGCGGCGTAACGGCGGGAAAGCTCCTCGACCATGTCGGCCGGCGCCTCCGGCAAGGTCGCGTCGTGGTACGGATCGCAGTGATCCATGAACCACAGGCGCAGGAACTCCTTGTCGAAATATTCCGGCTCCTCGCCACGCGCGATGCGCGCTTGGTAGGAGTCCGCCTGCCAATAGCGAGAAGAATCGGGCGTGTGCACCTCGTCGATCAGGGTGAGTGCGCCGTCGGCGTCGAGCCCGAACTCGTATTTGGTGTCGACCAGAATGAGGCCTCGCGCCCGCGCCAGCTCCTGGCCGCGCAGGAACAGCCGCCGGGAGACGTCCTCGACCCGCGCGAGGAGGTCGCGCGCCATCAGGCCGGTTTCGACGATCTCCTGCGGCGTGACGTTGCGGTCGTGGTCCTTTTCCTTGGTCGAGGGCGTGAACGCCGGCGCGCGCAGCTTTTCGTTCTTGCGCATGCCGTCGGGCAGCCGGAACGAGCCGAAGTCGCGCTCGCCCTTTTCGTAGCGGGTCCACAGCGAGGTCCCGGTGACACCCGACAGATATCCGCGCATCACCGCTTCGATCGGCAGCGGCGTGCAACGCTTGGCAACAGTGACGTTCGGGTCGGGCAGCGCCAGCACGTGATTGGGAACGATGTCCTGCGTCTGCTCGAACCAGTAGGCGCTCAGGCGGTTGAGCACTTCGCCCTTGCCCGGCACGTAGGCGATGATCCGGTCGAAGGAGGAATGCCGGTCGGTTGCCACGAGAACGACGTCGCGCGGGCGCAGATAAATGTCGCGCACCTTGCCTTCGAGCCGTTCGCCCAGCTCGGCAAGATGAGTGGCGCGGAGAGTTTGTTTCATTGAGCGTTCAAGCAGCCGTCGCCCGGCTACATCACGAACAGGTCAACTCATGTGGGGTCGGATCGTAGCCCGGCATTCCCGGAACGCCAGAACCCGGGAAGATGACCGCGGCCGCGGAGTCGGGCGCCGGCGCCGTACTGAACCAGCGCTCGTGCATCTTCCCGAGCGTGCCGTCCTTCTTCATGCACTCGATGGCGAGTTCGAGCTTATTGCGCAGGGCGACGTTGTCCTTACGCACCGGCGCCGCCCACACAAGTCCGGTCGAGTAGAGATAGGACAGCTTGATCGCCAGGTTGTTCTTGACCGCCCAGGCCGAAGCGGTGTTGCCCGCGACGTTGGCGTAGGCGCGTCCGGAAATCACCGCCTGGATCGCATCGGTGTTGGTGCCGTACGACTCCACCGTCCAGCCGATCTTCTCGGCGAGATCGCGCGCCCAGGAGTCGTAGACCGCGCCCTTGTTCACCGCGATGGTTTTGCCTTTCAGCTCTTCGAGCGCCTTGATGTCGGGCGTATCCTTCTTCACCACGAACTGAAAGTCGGTGTTGAGGTAACCCTCGGTGAACAGCATGTTCTCGGCGCGCTCCTTGGTCACGGTCGTGGGCGCGGCGATGAAATCATAACTGCCGGCCTGCAGCCCCGGCAGCAGGCCCGAGAACTGAGTGGCGTCGATCTCGATGCCGCGATGGAGGCGCTTGGCGATTTCGTTGGCGAGATCGACATTGAAGCCTTCGATGCCGCCGGAGAGCTTCGGCATCGCGTGCGGCGCGAAAGTGGCATCAACCCCGGTCTTGAGCGGCGGCTCCTGGCCAAGCGCCGCACCGGCGGCAGCCAGCGCGAGCGCCGCCGCGAAAACAATCCGTTGCATGTTTCGTCCTTTGCCACCCGGTCGCGCGAAGTGTGCCAGCATCATCGCCGGCCGGTCAATCGCGCGGGTTTGAGAATTCACGGCGCGGAGCGCGCGAAAATTCTTCAAACAATCGAAGAGGGATTGCGCCTCACTGGCTCGGCGTGGAGAGGCCGAGAATCTCCCGCGCGGCGGGAAGCGCCGCGTCCGCCATGGCGGCGTGGCCTTCCGCGGTCGGATGGAGGGCTCCGCCGTAGACGGCGCTGGTCAGCCCCCAGGTCGCGTCGTGGATATCGCTCGGCTGCAGCGCTGCCGGCAACCCTTCGGGATAGGTCATCGCGGTGAAATAGCTGTCGTCGGCGGTCCTGATCCAGCGCGCGCGCGACGCGTAGGGCCGGAACTCGGTGACGCTGCGGTCGCACACCAGCGGGCGTTCCGCGCCTTCCACCGGGTCCTTGTGGAAGCTTTCGCCGGCCGCCGAGAAACAAGCGATGTCGAACGGCGGGTCGGTATCGGCGCGCGCGCAAAAGCCATGGTCGGCAAAGGCGAGCTGATGCGCGTCCACGA
The DNA here is from genome assembly GCA_019243195.1 of Hyphomicrobiales bacterium. Classification (GTDB taxonomy): domain Bacteria; phylum Pseudomonadota; class Alphaproteobacteria; order Rhizobiales; family Xanthobacteraceae; genus AP-16. The sequence goes on along the minus strand of JAFAUQ010000221.1, from coordinate 15,639 downwards.
AAGTCATCCGCTCGGTCGCCGGATCCTGGCACAGATTGCCCTCGCAGGTCGCAAGCGCCCGGAGCGCGGGAAAGAACCGGCTGCTGACGAAGTCGCCGACCCGCTGCAGCCGCGCCGCATCGACGGCGAAGGAGGGATGAACGTCGAAGCCGGCGAGACCGCCGCCGCAGACATTGCCGCCCTCCTGCAGCGCCGGGTGTCCGTAGGAAACAAACACCACGTGGGCGAGGTTGCCGCCGACCATGCCTTTGAGCGCGGCACGCAACCGGGCGAAGCTCACGGGCAGCCGGGCATTGAGCGCCTGCTCGGCGTCTTCGACCGCACCGATCATTCCGCTGCGTCGGAACAACGCCCGTTCGGTCTCGGATTTCACGATGACGTCGGCCACCAACTCGGAGAAGCCGATGTCGTTGGCGCCGATCGTCAGCAGCACGAGGTCGAGACTGCGGTCCGGCCGGTGTCGCCGCGCCTGTGCGAGAATATCGTGCAGCTGCGCGAGCTGCGCGGGCACGTTGGTCGGGCAGCGGCCGCCCGGGCCGCATGCGCTTTCGCGCGCGCGCTGGCGGTCGAGCAGCCCGCTCTCGATCGTTGCCCCGGTGCAGGCGAGCGGCACGAAGGTGACGGCGTCGTGCGCGTTCTCGATCGCCAGCGCGAGCGCCGTGCGCATCTGATAGCCGTAGAGCGAGCGGTGGCAGGCTGCGTTGAGCCAACGCGCACCGTGCTGTCCCCAGTCGCGACTTGCATCAAAAGAGCCGTCGCAGGCCTTGGAGCCGCGATAACCAGCCCGTCCCGGCCGGAAATATTCGCTGCGCGCGCCGCCCAGGAAGCGGCGGAAACAGAAGCCATCGTCGGTGAGCGCAATCGCCCGGTCGGGATTGCCGTCCCCGGACGCGATGGAATCCCCAAGCCCGGCAATAAGCAGGTCGTGCACGAGAATGTCGGTTGCGGCGCGATCGCTCGCGCCGTCGCTGCGCGCGATGTCGACTTGCGCATGCGTGGGGCGGCCGTAGCGCACGCGCAAGGTCACCTCTTCCTCGCATGGCAAGGTGATCTGTTGCGGCGGCCGTCCGCCGTCATCGAAGCTCCACGCGCATGTAGCCTCAGGCGGCGCGTTGGCGAGGATCGCGCTGATGCGGTGGTCGTCAGGGGCGAGATAATTTTCGGCAACGCCATCGCGGGTGCAGGTTTCGGTCAGATTGCCGGCAGCATCGACGCACAGGCTGCCGACCATGGTGCGCGCCCAACCGCGTCCGCCGGTATCGGTCTCGAGCCGATGTTCCGCAGCCAGTACCGCGTCGGCGCGGTAGGAATTGACGTGGCGCTCGAAATCACGGTCGCTGCGGAACAGGCGAAACCGGTTCTTCACCTCCCAGTCGATACGTGGCGCGTCACTCGCGGCTGCGGCTGTGGTCTGCCCAATGGGCGGAACAGGCGATACCGTGATCGTGGGCTGCGCGGGCGCAGCAACCGCCGGCGGTGGCGTTGGCGTTGGCGCCGCGCCGGGGATATCCGCCGGCGGCACCGGCATAACGCTTTGCGCCAAAGCTGCCGAGGCCAATGACGATGCGAGCAGAACCGCGATGCCCGCCACGCGAAAACGAGCCATGGGTACCCTGATGGAGATCTCCAGCCCCCGTGAAACACGGCAGTTGCGGCAAATGTATGGGTGCGCCCCCGCCCGGCAGCCGGGGCTGATTAAACAAGGCGGGAGTGGAATTTAGTAAGCCGGCGAGGCGGCGGGCTCGATCTGCAGCCGGCGGAAGGCCGGCCACGCGACGTTACGCCGGTCGTTCGCCGGCGTCGCATTGCCCGAGGTCTTGAGAGCGGCGACGTAGCTGCTGAACCAATGGGTCAGCGAGGAGGTCTCGAGCACTTTCATCATCGCGGTCCAGCGTTCGCGCCGTTCATCAAGCGGCATCGCGAGTGCAGTCCGGATCGCCCGCGCCATGGCTTCTATGTCGTGGGGATTGACCAGCAGCGCGGCCTCGAGCTGCTTCGCGGCGCCGGCAAATTGCGAGAGCACTAGCACGCCCGGATCGACCGGATCCTGGGCGGCTACGTATTCCTTGGCGACGAGGTTCATCCCATCGCGCAGCGGCGTCACAAGCCCGACCCGCGCCGTCCGATAAAAGCCCGCCAGGATCGACTGGCCGAAGCCGCGATTGAGGTAGCGGATCGGCGTCCAGTCCACTTCGCCGTGGCGCCCGTTGATGTCGCCCACCAGCGCAGCAAGATCGTTCTGGAGCTGCTTGTAGGCCCGAATCTCGCTGCGCGAGAGTACCGCAATCTGCAGCAGCCGAACCGTGCGTTCCAGCGATGGATCGCTGCTCAATGCGAGATCGAAGGCGCGGAAGCGGGTGTCGAGACCCTTGGAGTAGTCGAGGCGGTCGACGCCGATTACCAGGCGCGCGCCGAGCAAACTCGCGCGCAGTCGCGCGACCTCCGCGCGGGTGATCGAGCGCGCCGCACGATCGGCGAAGGCAGGGGCGTCGATGCCGATCGGGAAAGTGGCGAGCCTTGTCGTCCCGCGTTCGGTCAGAACGGCATCGCCGCGCATCGGAAGACCAAGCTCGCACACGAGATACTCGGCGAAGTTGGCGCGGTCCTCGTCGGTCTGGAAGCCGATGAGGTCGTAGGCCAGCATCGCGTTCATCAGTTCGCGATGATGCGGCAGGCTGACCAGCGTGTGGCGCGCCGGAAACGGGGTGTGAAGGAAGAAGCCGACGGGCTGATCGATGCCGAGACGGCGCAGGTCGGCAGCGAGCGTCAGATAATGATAGTCGTGAATCCAGAACATGGCGTCGGGCTTGGCAAAGCGCACCAGCGCTCGCGCCATGATGCTGTTGATCTCGCGATAAGCCGCGTAGTCATCGGCCCCGGTGCGAATCAGATCGGTGCGCGAATGCAGCACCGGCCACAACGCCGAATTGGCGAAGCCCTGATAAAAGCCGCGATACTGCGCGGCGGGAAGGTCGACGGTTGCAAGCGCGCCGGTGCCGAGCGCCTCGATTTCCGCAAACGGCTCGCGTTTTTCCGAACCCTCGATGAATTTTCCGCTGGAGCCCACCCATATTGCCCCGGAGGCTGTCACCGCAGGCAACAATGCCGCCGCGAGGCCGCCGTTGATCGGCTCATTCGCCTTCGGGCGAGCCACGCGGTTCGACACCAATACCAGGGTCATAAGGGGGCGCCTCCACCATCCTGCGAGGCCTTAACGCACATTCATGTCGAAAGTTCCTCCCAATCTAGGCATGGGGCCGCGGAATGCAGGAACCGAGCGGGCAATCGTGCGTTTTGTAACGAATCGGGGGTTTGCTTGATCTCTTGGTGCGACGCTCGCCGAATCCGGCGCGGAATGCGGATTCGTCACTGTTCGATGCGTAACACAGCGCAACCGACTTTCTGCGCGTCGCGACCTTCGGCGTAGCGCGCGACGCAGGCAAAGTTCTCGGGCGGATTGGTTGGATGGGCAACAAAGTACCACCCGGAGCGTTTATAGTTCGAGGCGCCGCCCGGTCCGAAAAGGCAACAGGCATGTCCTTTTCGTTCGGGCCCCTTGAACCCAGCATCCGCGACAGCATATGGGCGGGCGACTTCGAAAGGCGGGGCGGATCTCCAGTGACGACTCAGTCCACACTCCATTCGCGCGTGGGCTTCGGCCCGGGTCCGCCGGTTGGGCGGGCATATCGTAGTCCGCGGTCAAGCATCCGCCGCTAATTGCCCTAACCTGCGCATAGTCATAGTTTTGACACGCAGATTCGGCGCCAGCCGAGTTGGACCATGATCGAAACGATTCCGCTCCCATCCGCGAACCTGCGCGACATCGCGGTCCTGCTCGACATCGACGGGACCATTCTCGACATCGCTCCGACGCCCGGCGCGGTGATCGTGCCTCAATCGCTGCGGCAGACGTTGACGCGGCTCTCGCGCGAGACGGGGGGCGCGCTGGCGCTCGTGAGCGGACGCTCGCTTGGCGATATCGATCTTCTTTTCGCGCCGCTCCGGCTGCCGGCAATCGGCGGCCACGGCGCGGAAATTCGCCTTTCGCCGGACGAGATCACCGAGAGCGAGCACGCCCATGTGCTCGACGGCAAGCTGCGGGAGCGATTAGCCGAAATCGCCGTCGATGCGCCGGGCGTGTTGGTCGAGGACAAGGGCTACTCGCTGGCGGTGCACTACCGGCTGGCACCGGAGCAGGAAAGCCGCGTGAAGGAGGCGGTCGCCGCGATCAAGGCCGATTGGCCGAAGGAGCCGATCGAAGTGCTGCCGGGAAAATCAGTGGTGGAGATCAAACCGGCAAGCTTTCACAAGGGAGCCGCCATCCGCGAATTGATGCAACACAAGCCGTTCGCCGGGCGCCAGCCGATTTTCGTCGGCGACGATATCACGGATGAATCGGGTTTCGCGGTGATGCCGGAGTTCAAGGGCATGGGCTTCTCGGTCGGGCGCCGTGCGCCCGGCACGGCCCATTGTTTCGCGGCCCCGAGCGACGTGCGGCGCTGGCTGGAGCGCTTGTCCGGCGGCGACGGAACCCGCCCGTTATGATCGACCACGGTTTGGACCTCGCCGTCATCGGCAACGGCCGGACGGCGGCTTTGGTCGACCCTACCGCGCGTATCGTGTGGTGGTGTTTTCCCCGTTTCGACGCGGAGCCGGTCTTCTGCCGTTTGCTCTCCGGCACGGAGGAGAAGGGCTTCGCCGACGTCGTGCTCGATCGCATGGTCGACTATCAGTCGAACTACGTGCGCAACACGGCGGTCGTTTCGACGGTGTTGACCGATCAGCATGGCGGCGCGGTTCGCATCACCGATTTTGCGCCGCGCTTTCGCCAATTGGGCCGGGTGTTCCGGCCGCCGCAACTCGTCCGCATCGTCGAGCCGGTCGCCGGCTTGCCGCGCATCACCTTGCGGTTCCGTCCGACGCACGAATACGGCAAACCCAACGAGCGCTATTCGATCGGCAGCAACCACATCCGCTATCACGACGGCACGACCGTCATCCGCCTGACCACCGACGCGCCGCTCTCGTATATCGAGCGCGAGGCCCCGTTCGTCCTGACGCGCCCGCTCTACATGGTGTTCGGCGCCGACGAGCAGTTCCCCGGCAACCTTGTGACCACCTGCCGCGAGTTCGGCGATCGCACGCGCGACTACTGGCTCGATTGGGTGCGCAGCCTTTCGATTTCCTACGATTGGCAGGACGAGATCATCCGCGCGGCGATCACGCTGAAACTTTCGAATTTCGAGGAAACCGGCGGCATTGTCGCCGCCCAAACCACCTCCATTCCCGAGGCGCCGGGCTCAAGCCGCACCTGGGATTACCGCTTCTGCTGGCTGCGCGATGCCTATTTCGTCGTGAAGGCACTCAACCGCATCGGTGCCACCCAGACGATGGAGGATTTTATCACCTTCATTCTGGGAATTGCCGCCAACAACGAAGACGCGCTGCGGCCGGTCTACAGCATCGTGCCGACCGATCCGATGGACGAGCGCATTGCGGATGACCTCGCAGGGTATCGCGGCGACGGGCCGGTGCGCATCGGCAATGCGGCGGTAGAGCAGTCCCAACACGATGCCTACGGCAGCATCATTCTCGCCGCGATGCCCATGTTCTTCGATCGCCGACTGCCGCGGGCGGGCGGCGAATCTTTGTTCCGCCTGCTCGAAGGACTTGGCCTGAAGGCCGCGCAGTTCGCGCTCGAACCCGACGCCGGCATTTGGGAATACCGCGGTCGGAAACGCGTTCACACTCATTCGGCGGCCATGTGCTGGGCCGGCTGCCACCGGCTCTCCGCCATCGCCTCGCATCTCGGGTTTGCCGACCGGGCGGAATATTGGGACAAGATCGCCCAGCCGATTCACGACACGCTGCTGAACAGGGCATGGCATCCCCAGCGCGCCGCCTTCACCGCCGCCTTCGGCGCCGACGATCTCGACGCGAGCGTGCTGCTGCTGCCTGACCTCGGCGTGGTCGAGCCGGACGACCCGCGTTTCGTGAGCACCGTGCAGGCCATGGAGCGCGAGCTCGTGCGCGAGAAGCACGTGATGCGCTACGCCAACGCGGACGACTTCGGCATGCCGGTGACCGCCTTCCTGATCTGCCGGTTTTGGCTGGTGGATGCCTGGTGGTCGCTCGGCCGCAAGGAAGAGGCGCGCGACCTCTTCCGCGACGCGCTCAAGCACACCAACCGCTACGGGCTGTTGTCGGAGGACGTTGATCCGGCGACCGGCATGCTGTGGGGAAATTTCCCGCAGACCTATTCGATGGCCGGGCTGATCCTCACCGCCATGCGGCTTTCGCGCAGCTGGGAAGACCGCTACTGGCGCGGGTAGCCCATCGGTTCCGGCGCCGGCGCGAGCGCGCCCGACAGGTATTGCCCGAGGGCATTCCACGTACGCCGCGCAGCAAGCACGCGGCTCGCGGCCGCGAGCCGGCGCTCCAACCGACGGCAGTCCTGACGCTTGTCGCGCATCGACGCCAACTCGCGCCGCCAGCTCTCGACCGCGGCAAGCTTCGCCTCGCGGGGAACTATCGTGCTCGCCAGCAGGCGGTCGATGAGATCGAGGGTGAGCATGCGCGGGGCTCCGGGTTGCGGCTCCTGACAACCCGCAGGTATCACGCTGGTTCCGCAGCGCTGCTTCGCAATCCTCGCAGCGCTGCTTCGCAATCCTCACATATTCGATTTGCTGGACGCACCCCCAGCGCCCCGGCCGGAGTCGGGCCGGCCGGGGCTTACGCCGGGCGGCGGGGGGGACGGGGGGATGGGTCTCCGCCCGGCATTAGGGACACAAAGGTCGCAGCCGCTAACTGTTCCGCCACTGCCGCGTTTTGTCGCGGGCACGTGCCTGATCACCCTTTCCCGCCGCGAATAGCCACGCGATTGCGCAGCGTCGGCCCTGATCCGGAACAATTGCGCGCGCTGCCGCGTTCGCGAAAGTGATGAGGGCAACGCGCGACAATTACTTCCCATGAGCGCCGAGAGATCGCGGCTGCCCGGGCTGCAAGCCTCGGGAACCGCTCAAGAAAGCAGTGTTTCCCGGCCCAAGCTCGGGCGCCGAGGTCGGCGGGAAATCGGACGCGCCCTCGAAGCGATGTACGAAGACGTCATCAAGCAAGGCGTCCCGCCGCGCATCTCGGAATTGCTCGAGGGTCTCGACGCGCGAGCCGTCACGAAAACCGACACCTGATGGCCTCGCTCGAGGCGAGTGTTTATTTATCGGCAGGACCCGGTATTTGTCTGGAACCGCGGCAGCGCGGCCGACGTTTAGTCCGTCGGCCGGACGTGCGGGAGGTGTTCATGCGTAAATCTGCGCTCTTTGCGATGGCGGTCGGGTGCTTGGCATTGTCTTCTGCCGCCCCGTTCGCTCGTGATCGCGGCAACGACATCGCTTCTTTGCCGACCTGGGAAACGGTGTTTTCCCACCGCGACCTGCAAGGGGTACTTGGCGCGTCCGTGCACAGTACCAGCGGCGAGGATATGGGCCACATTGTCCAGATTCTCGTCGATCAGGCGGGGACGGTGCGCGCGGCCGTCATCGACTTCGGCGGATTCCTCGGGGTTGGCAGCCGCAAGGTGGTCGTCGACTGGGGTGCGCTGCACTTCGCGCCCGAGGACCAGCCGCAGCAAATCATTCTGGATCTCACCCGGGAGCAGGTGAAAGCGGCGCCTGAATACCGCAGCGGTAAGCCGGTGGTAGTATTGGGCGCTGTATCAAATCCAAATCCCGAGTTTTAACGACACGATTTCCTCGCATTGCTGTGCCCCTCTTTCGTGAGGGGGAGGACCCACGTGCACGAACCGATCGGTCACGGAACGCGCCGTTCCGCACGGGTGAGTTTTAACGCCCACACGCCTTCGCGGCGAAGCCTGCGCGGCCTCGACTGGTTTGTTTTTTTCCTTGCCGATGTTCAGACCGGATTCGGCCCGTTCATCACTGTCTACCTCACGACTCAGGCGTGGACGCAGACCGACATCGGGCTCGTTTTGACGGCGGGATCGCTCGTCGCGCTGCTCGGTCAGATGCCCGGCGGCGCGATCGTCGATGCGGCGCGATCCGAAAAGTTCGTCGCCGGACTCAGCATTGCCGCCATTGCGGCGAGCGCGCTCATGATCGCGGCCGCGCCGATCTTCCCAGCGGTGCTGCTGTCGCAAGTGGTGCACGCCGGGGCGAGCTGCGTGCTGGGGCCTGCGCTCGCCGCGATCAGCCTCGGCCTTGTGGGACATCACGGCATCGGCGAAAGGCTCGGGCGCAACGCCCGCTTTGCGGCGATCGGCAATGGGCTTGCTGCCGGACTCATGGGCGCGTGCGGCTATTTCGTTTCCAACCGCTTCGTGTTTGTTTGCACGGCTCTCCTCGTGTTGCCGACGTTCTGGGCGCTCTCGCGCATCCGCTCCGAGGAGATCGACCCGCAAGGCGCGCATGGCGGCCCGCAGCGCGGCGGATTCAAGCCGCTTGCCACGGGATTTCTCAAGTTGGCACGCGATCGCAGGCTGCTTGCGCTGGCCGCCTGTGTGCTGCTGTTCCACCTCGCCAATGCGGCGATGTTGCCGCTCATGGGTGGGGTCGTCACTACCCGTTCGGCCGATTGGGCAACGGTGCTGATCGCGGCATGCATCATCGTGCCGCAATGCGCGGTGGCGCTGTTCTCGCCGTGGGTCGGACGCCAAGCCCAGGCGTGGGGGCGCCGGCCGATACTGCTCGCCGGTTTCGCCGCCCTATGTGTGCGCGGAATTCTGTTTGCCGCCGTCGCTGATCCGTACGCGCTGGTCGCGGTTCAAGTGCTCGACGGGGTCGCCGCGGCCGTGGTTGGCGTCATGGTGCCGTTGATCGTCGCCGACGTGACGCGGGGAACCGGCCGCTTCAACTTGGCGCTGGGTTTTGTCGGGACCTTTGTCGGCGTCGGGGCCACCGCCAGCACGACGCTTGCCGGCTATCTCAGCGACCACTTCGGCAGCGGGGTTGCGTTCTTCGGGCTTGCTGGCATCGCCGCCGCTGGGCTTGCGCTGGCGTTTGCGGCGCTGCCCGAGACGAAAGCACTCGCGGAATAAGGTCAGGGAAGTTTGAAAGCGATGTTGATGCCGCCGTAGCGGTCGGGCTCCGACTGGCCGACGAACTCCTTGCTACGCCAGGTCAGCACGAAATCGAGCTTGGCACGATCGGCCCAGAAGAACGAAAGCCCCCCGGAAAGGTCGCCCACCAGTGGCTCCTTCTCGACCCGCGCCGAGTTCACAAACGTATTGCCATCGAGGAAAATGTTGCGGGCGACCGCGCGGCCCGCGGCGCCGACGAAAAAATACCAGCCGGCCGGCCCCTGCAACTGACTGGGATCGAACCACGTCGTTCCCGATAGCGCCGGTTTGATTCGCGCCGGACCATAGTCGGCATTGAGATTCTGGCCGATCCGCAGGATGCCGCCGGTCTCCGCATAGGTGAACACGTTGCCGACGGTGATCCCGATGTCCGGAACAACGTCGACCGCGAGGCCGCTGCCGATCGGCGTGCCCCAGCGCCACTTGTGCTCGTAGGTGAGCACGACCCCAGGCTCGTTGCTGAGCTGCGATCCCCAACCGAGCGCTTGGTGCTGACTGATTACGCCATTGAGAAAATCGTGAAACCCGTTTTGCACCTCCTCGCCGAGCGCCGCCGGGCCCACGACCCCGAGCAGCAGCTGCAAGTGGTCCAACGAGTGATGATCGGTTTCCTGATACAAACCGGCACCGGCGTAGAGCCAACCCGCATACGGACGGTCGTGCGGATCGGGCGGATTGAGGGTCAGGTTCTCCGGCGTGAAAAGGCTCTGACCAAAAACGAACTCGAACCGTTGCGTGCGGAAGCTGCCCGGATCGAGATAGCTCGAAGGAAGCACTGCCGCGAAGCCGGTCCCGGCGATCGGCGCGGACAAATAGTTGAGTTCGAGCCCTTGCGTATACCACCGGTCGGTGGGCTTCGGGGCGAAGGCGTCGTTTTCCTCGATCAGGGTGAAACGCCCGCTCTCCGAGGGCGGAGCCTTCACGACGACGGGGGCGCTCGCCGGAGGAACATCGGCCGGCAAGTCGGCCGCAAACGCGCCGGGACAACAGCCCAGCACGGCGAGCGCGGCGAAAGCCAGACGGCGCACCGAAAGTCCCCCTCCCCGGCCCTCGCCTTCAACGATCGGGCCGGCCGCTCCCCAGCGGCGCCGACACTGTGATCCGTACGCGAAATTGGAGTCAAGCAGCGGCGCTGACAACCGAGTTCGGCCTCGCACCTAAAATATTGTAATCACTTGATTATCCGATCAGGCTCACTGCGGGAGGCGTGCGAAATTGCGCGCGGTGTGGCTATTCGACCACACCTCGCGGCTCGAAAACGCCCATCTTTGGCTATTGGGCGGCGCCTTCCATCTGTCCGCCTTGCACCGCGACCAAGCGTGGCCGAGCGGTGGCGGCGCTCATCAGGCTGCGGTAGGTCGCCAGATATTCCTTCGCCATGAGGCGGGCGGTAAACCGCTGCTCGAAGCGCGCCCGCACGCCTGCACGCGACAGCTGAGGCAAGCGCCGCGCCGCATCGGTCGCGCTCAGCTCGTCCTCCACCACGAAGCCGGTGATGCCGTCTTCCACGACCTCGGGAACCGAGCCGCGGTTATACGCCACCACCGGCGTGCCGCATGCCATCGCTTCGATCATGGAAAGGCCGAACGGCTCGGGCCAGTTGATCGGCATGATTAGGCCGATCGCGCCGCTGAGAAAATCCGATTTGTCCTTGTCGGCTATTTCGCCGATGTATTCGACGTGCGGGAGGTCGAACAGCGAGCGGATTTCGGTTTCGAAATACTCTATGTCGGCCTTGTCGATCTTGGCGGCGATCTTGATCGGCAGCCCGGCACGGCCGGCGATCTTGATGGCCTGATCGACGCCTTTTTCCGGAGCGATGCGGCCGAGGAACGCGAGATAGCTCGGCGTCACCGGCTTCGGCCGCAACAGATCCTCCGGCACGCCGTGATAGATGGTGCGCACCCATCCCGCCTGCGGCACGGGTCGTCGCTGCGCGTTGGAAATCGAGATCACCGGGATCGAGCTGAATGCCGTGAACAGCGGCTGGTGCTCGGGCAGATCGAGCCGGCCGTGCAGCGTCGTCACGAACGGCGTGGACTGCCGGGAGAACAGCGAGAACGGATAATAATCGAGGTGGAAGTGCAGCACGTCGAAATCCTCCGCGCGCCGGCGCACCACTTCCATCATCAGCATGTGGAGCGCGTTGGGATCGCGGATCGAGCCGCTCAAACGCAGAGACTGCGGCCACATCGCTTCGAGCTTGGCGGAGGTCACAGAGTCCCCGCTGGCGAACAGCGTCACGTCGTGACCGAGCGCGACGAGTTCCTCGGTAAGCCAGTGAACCACCCGTTCCGTGCCTCCGTAGAGCTTCGGCGGAATCGCCTCGGTCAAGGGCGCGATCTGGGCAATGCGCATTCACGGCCTCCTGTCAGCCCGGGACGATGGTTGGTCGCACCAGGCAATTAGGCAAAGGGATGGGAACTCCTCCCCCCGCGCCGACAACATGGCAGCCCTGCCAAAGGTTCCAGGGCAACCAAATTTGCGCTTCCGCGTTGGACCTCGTGGCGGCCGAAGAAGGGGCCGGATCACGTAAACGGCCGCCGGGGCTAAGGTTCGTTCGGGGAGATTCAGATCAGTGGGCAATCTGTCGCGCTTTGCCGACCGGCCGTTTGCGTTCTTCGCCCACTATGTGCGGATGCGGCCGGTTTCCCATGGGCTCGTCGCCGGCGCGGTGCTTGCTGCCGTGAGTTGCTCGGTCGGCACGCAGTATGGCGTGCGGCTGCTGGTGGATGCGCTCTCAGGTCACGGCCAGGTGTGGACCGCGTTCTGGATTCTCGTAGCGTTGGTGGGTTGCGATAATTTGCTATGGCGGCTGGCGAGCTACATCGCAAACTACGCCTTTGTTGCGGTCACGGGTGATCTGCGCAACGATCTGTTCCGCCATTTGACCGGTCACTCGCCTCACTATTTTGCCGATCGTCTCCCGGGCATGCTCACGAGTCGCATCACCGCGACATCGAACGCGGTGTTCACAACCGAGAACATGTTCGTGTGGAACGTCGCGCCGCCATGCGTGGCGACGCTCGGCTCGATCGCGCTCATCGGCACCGTGAGCGGGTCGATGGCGGCTGGGCTCGCGGTTCTCGCCGCCATTCTCGTCATCGCGATGTTCCGCCTCGCCGCCGCCGGCAAGCCATTGCATCACGCCTATGCCGACCGCGCCGCAGCGGTTGACGGCGAGATGGTCGACGTGGTCGGCAACATGCCGCTGGTACGCGCGTTCGGCGGGCTGACCCACGAGTTCCGCCGCTTCGGCGCGACGGTTGCGCGCGAGATGTACGCGCGGCGGCGCAGCCTGCTGTACCTCGAAAAAGTGCGGCTGCTGCACGCATCGATCACGGTGGTCCTCACGATCGGGCTGCTCGCGTGGGCGATCACATTATGGCAGCGCGGTGCTGCGACCACCGGCCAAGTGGTGCTGGTGTGCACCCTCGGCCTCGGTATCCTGCACGCGACTCGCGACCTCGCCGTCGCGCTGGTCGATGTGACCCAGCACGTGGCGCGCCTCTCGGAGGCGCTCAAAACGCTGCTGGTGCCGCACGAGATGCAGGACCATCCGCAGGCGGAGCCGCTACAGCGCTGCGGCGCCAGCGTTGCGTTCGAGAACGTGCGCTTTACCTATCCGGACGGCCGGCAGGTGTTCGAGGACTTCACGCTGAAAATCGAACCGGGCCAACGAGTCGGCCTCGTCGGGCGCACGGGCTGCGGGAAATCGACGCTATTCGCCCTGGTGCAGCGGCTTTACGACGTGCAGGGCGGTCGCATCCTGATCGATGGGCAGGACATCGCGCGGGTGACGCAGGCGAGCCTCAGCCAGGCCATCGCGGTCGTGCCCCAGGACATCTCCCTGTTCCACCGCTCGATCCTCGAGAACATACGCTACGGGCGTCAGGGCGCCTCCGACGAAGAAGTGTACGCCGCGGCCGTTGCCGCCCACTGCGTCGGCTTCATCGAGGCGCTGCCGCAAGGATTCGATACGATCGTCGGCGATCGCGGCGTGAAGTTCTCGGGCGGCCAGCGCCAGCTCATCGCGATCGCGCGCGCGTTCCTTAAGGACGCGCCGATCCTGCTGCTCGATGAAGCAACCTCCGCCCTCGACAGCGAATCGGAAGACGCGGTGCGTGCCGCTCTCGACGACCTCATGCGGGGCCGCACGGTGATTGCCATTGCGCATCGCCTATCGACTCTGCGTAACTTCGACCGCGTGGTGGTACTGCGTGGCGGCAGGGTGGTGCAGGACGATCGTGCCAACAAGCTGATCCGGCGCGGCGATCTCTACCGGGACCGCGCTGCGGACGAGGCGCAGCGAGCCTCGCGGGCGGCTTGAGCGTTCCACAGTTCAGTCATTGCTTGTGCGGCCATTGCGCCGCATCGACACCCTGCGCTGAGGACGGTATCGGCCGAACACTAGCACGAGGGATTTTGCATGCCGGCGAAAGCCGCCATCCGATCGGGGATCGTACCTCACGCCGAGGCCGACGCGGACCAGTTCTACATCCCGGCGACCGCACCGACGACGCGTGCGCGTCGCACGCTCAAGCATGGCGACAGCTTCCTCGTGCTCGACAGCCACGGCGACATCGGCGCCAGCGTCGGGGAAGCGGACGGCCTGTTCGATCACGACACACGCTATCTCGCGCGGCTGGAACTCTCGGTCGGCGGCGCGACGCCGTTGCTGCTCGGCTTCAATCTGCGCGACGACAATCTCGTCTACACCGTGGATCTGACAAACCCCGACGTCTACAAACAGAACCGGGTGGTGTTCGAAAAAAGCACGCTGCACATCGTGCGGACCACCTTTCTTTGGCACTCGACCGCCTACCAGCGGCTCGCGATCACGAATCAGGGTGATCACATCATCGCGGTGCGGTTCGGGCTCGCGTTCGCCAACGATTTTGCCGACCTGTTCGAAGTGCGCGGCCTTACCCGCGCGCGCCGCGGGACCATGACGACCCGCGTTGCCGCGGCTGATACGGTATCGCTGCGCTATGCCGGCCTCGACGGCGCGACGCGCGCAACCACACTGCGGTTGGAGCCGGCGCCGACCCAGCTCACGCAAAGTTCGGCCGAATATCAGCTCACACTGGCGCCCAAGCAGCGGATCCCGATTTTTCTCAGCATCCAGTGCTCGCACGGCGAGCCGACGCGGCCGCCCCATTTTTTCAAGGCGATGATCGAGGCGCAGCACGAGCGCAAGCGCGCGACGCGCGACACCACCGCCGTCACCACCTCGAACGACGTGTTCAACGAGGTGCTGTGCCGCGCCGCCGCTGATCTTCACATGCTGATGACCGAGACGCCGCAGGGGCCCTACCCTTACGCCGGCATTCCTTGGTACTCGACCACGTTCGGGCGCGACGGCATCATCACCGCCATCGAAATGCTCTCGCTCGATCCGCGCGTGGCGCAGGGCGTGCTGCGTCGGCTGGCCGCGACGCAGGCCAAAGTCGAGGACCCGGCCAACGACGCGCAGCCGGGCAAGATCGTGCACGAAATGCGCGGCGGCGAGATGGCGGCGCTGCGTGAGGTTCCGTTCGAACGCTACTACGGCAGCGTCGACGCGACACCGCTGTTCGTGGTGCTCGCGGGCCTCTACTTCGAGCGCACCGGCGACCTTGTGACGCTTAACGAATTGTGGCCGGCAGTCGAAGCGGCTCTTGCCTGGGTTGACGGGCCGGCCGACGCGGACGGCGACGGATTCGTCGAGTATTACCGCATGAGCGAGGAAGGCCTCGCGAACCAGGGCTGGAAGGATTCGCACGACGCCATTTCGCACGCCGACGGACGGCTCGCCGATGGCCCGATCGCTCTCGCCGAAGTGCAGGGTTACGTCTACATGGCCAAGCTGCTGGCGGCAAAATGTGCGCGCAGGCTCGGCCATGAACGCAGAGCCAGCGAACTTGAACAGCAGGCGGCGCGCCTCGCCTCGCGCTTCGAGGCGGCCTTCTGGTGTCCCGAAATCGACACCTTTGCGCTGGCGCTCGACGGCGCGAAGCAACAGTGCCGGGTACGCAGCTCGAATGCCGGGCAACTGCTGTTCACCGGCATCGTCAATCCCGATCGCGCCGCACGACTGGCCGTGGGGCTGCTGCGGCCGCAGTTTTTCTCAGGGTGGGGCGTACGCACGCTATCGGCCCTCGAGCGCCGTTATAATCCGATGTCCTATCACAACGGATCCATCTGGCCGCACGACAACGCGCTCATCGTGCTGGGGCTCGCGCGCTATGGATGCAAGCACGCGGCCGGACGGATATTCGCCGGCCTGTGCGAAGCCGCGGGATACATGGAATTGCGGCGCCTGCCGGAATTATTCTGCGGCTTCCAACGCCGACGCGGCCGCGGGCCGACCCTCTACCCGGTCGCTTGCTCGCCGCAGGCGTGGGCGAGCGGAGCGCCGTTCCTCATGGTGCAAGCCTGTCTCGGGCTGGAGTTCGATCCCGACCGCGGCGAAATCCGATTTCGCCGTCCGTGGCTGCCCGATTTTCTCGACGAGATCACGCTCGTCAATCTGGCGCTCGACAACGCGAGCGTCGATGTGACGTTGC
>JAFAUQ010000169.1 GCA_019243195.1 Hyphomicrobiales bacterium | reverse complement strand
CTCCAATCAGACCTTTTCCCCGGTTGCCGGCGCCTCTTCGGCGCCCTCGAACAGCTGGATCGGATGACCCGGCATGATCGTCGATATGGCGTGCTTGTAGACGAGTTGCGAGTGGCCGTCCCGACGCAACAGCACGCAGAAATTATCGAACCAGGTAACGACTCCCTGCAGCTTGACGCCGTTCACCAGGAAGATGGTGAGCGGGGTTTTGCTTTTGCGGACGTGATTGAGGAAGGTGTCCTGCAGATTTTGTGCGCGATCGGCTGCCATTGCCGTGATCCGTTATTGGCTCGCGAACCCCTCCCGCGAGCGATTATTGTCGTTGCTTCGCCCCCGGCCGGAACCCGACGTCCGGCTTTTGGCAGGACTATTAGATGGTACGTCAGGATGGCGCGCAAGCCCAAGTTCGTGCTCTGTCCGAAAACCCTGACAGTCAGGCGCTTTCCGCGTATTTGTGGAAGTCCCGCCGCAAGGCTGAAGCCAACAGGCCCGGCGCCCCGTTGCCGACCGGGCGGCCGTCGATCTGCACCACCGGCATGACGATCTGGCTGGCCGATGTCACGAACGCCTCGCGGGCCGCATAGGCCTCCTCCACGCTGAATGGCCGTTCCTCAAGCCGCAGCCCCTGGTCCTTGAGCAGGTCGAGCAGGACCGTGCGCGTGATGCCGCGCAGGATCGCATGATCGGTCTGGCGGGTGACGAGCTTGCCGTCGCGCGTGACGATCCACGCGTTGGTCGAGGAGCCCTCGGTGACGCGCCCGGCCGCATCGACGAACCAGGCTTCCTTGGCGCCCGCGTCGCGCGCCGCCTGTTTCGCCAGCACGTTCGGGAGCAGAGATACTGATTTGATGTCGACCCGCGGCCAGCGGTTTTCCGGGACCGTGATCACGGCGATGCCATCCGCCGCTACTCGCTCATTAGCGGCGCGATCGAGGCTGCGCGCCGTGACGACGACACTCGGCTGCGTGTCAGCCGCCGGGAAGGCATGGTCGCGGCGCGCCACCCCCCGCGTAATCTGCAGGTAGACGATGCCGTCGCGTACCCGGTTGCGCTGCACCGTCTCACGCAGCACCGCGCCCAGCGCCGCGCGGGACATCGGCATGGCGATGCGCAACTCACCGAGCGAACGCACCAGCCGATCCACATGACGCCGCTCGTCGACGAGCCGGCCGTCGCGCACTTCACACACTTCGTAAACGCCGTCCGCAAACTGATATCCGCGGTCCTCGACGTTCACCGCCGCCTGGCGCAGCGGGATATAGCGGCCGTTGACATAGGCACAGCGCGACACGGGCAGGACTCCGGCAGAGTAAAAATGGCAAGCGTCCCAATACCAGCTTTCGCCGCGTGCCCGCAATCAAGCATCCCTAGTGCCCCGATTCCGAAGTTCGCATCATTTGGCGGCACGTTCGTTTGCGAACTTCGGAATCGAAGGGCACTAGCAACTCTATGATTCTAGTGCCGCTTTGAACCCGAAGTTCGCAACCGGACTCGCAGCAATTATGATGCGAACTTCGGGTTCGCGGCACTAGGGTCCCGATTCCGAAGTTAGCCAGAGGCTGCGGCTTGCTCGGAAGCGAACTTCGGAATCGAAGGACACTAGCAACTCTATGATTCTAGTGCCGCTTTGAACCCGAAGTTCGCAACCGGACTCGCAGCAATTGTGGTGCGAACTTCGGGTTCGCGGCACTAGCCCGCCTTGCCGCTTCCGGCAGGCGCTGGCATCCTGCCCGGGAGCTCGCCGCAATCGCCTTCATCGGAAACCACAAGGGGTTCGCAATGGCAAACATCTCTGCAGTCGCGCCTGCGGCGCCGGGCGAAT
The DNA here is from genome assembly GCA_019243195.1 of Hyphomicrobiales bacterium. Lineage (GTDB taxonomy): Bacteria > Pseudomonadota > Alphaproteobacteria > Rhizobiales > Xanthobacteraceae > AP-16. The sequence continues at coordinate 7,062 of JAFAUQ010000169.1, read as the reverse complement.
TTCGCATTGGCGACGTGTTCAGCAAGACGGCGACGCTGTTGTCGCGAAATTTCCTGACCTTTTTCGTGGTGGCGGTCGTCGCCGGCCTGCCGCGGCTTCTTTGGACAGGCGTGGAAACCCAGGATCCCGCCAACTTTCCTTTCGCTAGATTTTTCGGCGGCCTTGGTTTCTTTCTGATCCTCAACACACTTGCCCAGGCGGTCATACTTTACGGCGCCTTCCAGGCGATGCGGGGAAGACCCGTCAACCTGGGCGAATGCCTCAAGATCGGGCTCAGCCGTTTCTTCCCGATCATCGGACTCATTATCTGCGCCTATCTCGCCATCTGGATTGGGCTCATCTTTTTTATTGTCCCCGGGATCATCCTCGCCATCATGTGGTATGTCGCGACGCCCGTATGCGTGGTCGAACAAAAGGGCCCGTTGGCGAGTTTGGGGCGCAGCAGTGAACTCACCAAGGGTCACCGCTGGAAAATCTTCGGGATGGTCGTGCTGCTCTATATCGCGGCACTGATCGTCGGCCTCATCATTGGCGCGCTGCTCGGCCTCACCCGAAGCCCGATTATCGTGACGCTCGGCACGTTGGTGTGGACCGGCGCCTGGGGCGCTTTCTACGCCATCTTCGGCGTCGTCACCTATCACGACCTGCGCGTCGCCAAAGAAGGCGTCGATACCGATCAGATTGCATCGGTGTTCGATTAGAAAAAGACGTCGGCGTCTGCGGCCGCTCGGTCTCACGCGTGCGGCTGGGCGGCCTCGTATTTATCAGCCCGCGGCTTGCCGAACAGCTGTTCGCGCTCGAGGAAGGCGCGTTGCGCGGTATAGAACTCGCGCAGGAAGAGTTCCGTGTCTCGCGGCGGCAGCGGCGCGGTCCAGCCGATCTTGTGCTGGATCTTCTCGCACACCTCGGCGAGCAGCTTGCTCGTTTCGAGGGATTTCGGCCGGCGCAGCAGCTCTTCGAGCACCTGCAGCTCGAAGGCGCCGTATGCACGCAGCTGCTGCGCGGTGAAAACGTAGGTCGCCTCGCGTTCCACCAGATCGCCTGAGAGCACGCGCTTGGGCAGCGCGATCACCATGGTTCCGCCGATGAGGTCGCCGCCGCGCATGCGGTCGCGATTGACGAACGGCAGCGCGGCGAAGAACAACAGCCAGATCGCAACGAACAAATGCTCCCAATTCGGGTTGGTCCCGCTCCAGGTGAGCAGTAGCCCGAGCGGTATGAAGGCTTCCACTTCGCGCGTCAGGTTGCGCGCGACAATGGCGGAAGGCAACAGCGGCCCGCCGCGCCGGTCGATCACGCGCAGGCCGACGATGCGTTTACCGGGAGTCGCGCCGCGCCAGGCAAGCTCGAAGTGGATGAAATAAAGATTTCTCACCACGAAGCCGATGAACAACACGATCGAGAGGGCGATCAATGCCGCGTCCTTGCGCAGCGCGACGAAGAACAGCGGCAGGTACACGGCAATTGTCAGCAGGAACCAGATGACCACGTCGATGGTGAACGCCGTCAGCCTCTCGCCATGGTCGGCAAGCTCGACCGTCACCGGCACGCCTTCGGGAGTGACGATGGTGCGTTGCTGGCGGCGGCTGCCTTCGAGAAACTCGGTGGCGCGTTCATGCGCGAGCGTCATCGGCCCCCCTCCCCGCGAACCCGAAATAGCCGAACCAAAATACCCCCGTGGCAAAGCCGATCGCGAAGCGTCCGGGCGTGCTCGCGACCAGTTGCCGGCAGCCTCCTTCGAGGAACGCCGCGACAAACAGCATGAGGACGGCGCCGACCGCGATGTAGCCGGCTTGCCGCCCATGAAGGGCGAGGCTCTCGATGCGCGAATAGCGCCCGGGAAACAGCAGCTGCTCGGCAATGAGGAGTCCCGCCGCCGCGAACAGCACGATCGCCGTCAACTCGGTGACGCCGTGGATGGAAATCCAGCCGAGGAAATCGACGGTGAGGTCGCGGCTGTAGTGCAAGGCGAGGAACGAGCCGAGGGTGAGCCCCTGGTAAACCATCAGCATCGCGCTCGGGACCCCGGCTGCGAGCCCGAGCCCGAACGCCAGCAGGCCGACCGCGGTGTTGTGGCTGAACAGCACGTTGGCAAACACGCCGAAGGACGCCGCGAAACCCGGCCAGGGGGCGAAAATCTCCTTGTCGTAGAGATCCGCCCGGGTGCTCGACGGGCCGCGGCCGCCGGCGAGGCCGGACGGGACGAACGTGGACACCCATGACTCGTCCTGCACGGCCAGCAGAAAGCCCGCGGCCACGCCGACAATGACGCACAAGGCCGCGATGAGGATATGCCAGCGCGCGCCGCGCACCGCCGCAGGCAGGTCGCGCGCGAAAAACCCGCCGATGCCCGCTCTGACATCGAGACGCGGCCCGTAAACGCAGAGAAACGCGCGCAGCGCGAGGTTTTCGAGATAGAGCAGCAGGTTGCGGTCGAGCGCGATGCTCCGGGCGACCGAAAGCGACGAGAGCGCCGCACGGTAGAGAATCGGCAGCCGTTGCAATTCCTCGAGCGAAAGGGCGCCGGCGCCGCGCCGCTCGACCCGCTCGATCAGAGTTTCGAGGTCGCGCCAGCTCGCCTCGCGCCCCTTGCGAAACTCGCTGCTCTTGAGCACCAGCTCGGAACGTCCGGCCGTTTTTTCCGGCGGGATCGGCGTGTCGGTCGCAAGGATCGTGCTCATATCAGGCCGCGTTGCTTGATCAGGAGATAGCGGTTGATCAGGGCCACCGAGAGCCCGCGGCTCGGCACGTCGAGGCAGTGGACCCCGAGCCGCTCCAGCCGCTCGAACACGATACTGCGCTCGCGCAGGAAGTCATGGGCGATAACCGCCTGAGCCACGTCCTCGAACCGCTCGGGCGCGGCATCGACGGCGCGCTGGAGCACCGAGCCGCGCTGGGTAACGAAGATAACCACGTGGCGGTTGGCCACGCGCTGCATGCTCTCGATCATCAGTTCGGCGGTGACGGTATCGACGAAATCCGTGAACAGGATGACCAGCGCCCGCCGCTTGAGCCGCACGTTGAGCTCGGCAAGGCCGAGGGTGAAATTCGTTTCCTGATGATGATAGTCGAGTTCGCCGGTGGCGCGTTGGATGCGGGCAAAACCGGCAACGCCGCGGATCGGCGCGAGATACTGCCGCACCGCGGCGTCGAACGCATAGGTGCCGACGAGGTCGCCGCTCTGCAGCGACACCCAGGCGAGCAGCAGTCCGGCATTGATGGCATGATCGAGCCGGGTGATGCTCTCGACCGTTTCGAGCATCAAATAGCCGGTGTCGAACGCCATGACGACGTGGTGATTGCGCTCGACGCGGAACTCCTTGCACAGAAGCTTGCGGTGCCGGGCCGAGTGTTTCCAGTCGATGAAGCGGCTGTCGAGGCCGGGGGAATAATCGCGCAATGCCTCGAACTCGGCGCCCTCCCCTTTCTCATGCTGCGATTTGATGCCGTAGATAGCCTCCTGGGCATAGAATTGCAGCGCCACCCCATGCACGCCGCGCACATTGGGCAGCACGTCGATCGTCCGTTCGACCGGCACCCGGCGCACATGCTCGATGAGCCCGAGCGGTCCGCGCCAACGCAGCCAGACGCGCTCCACATAGACGCGGCCGCGGCGCAACGGCACGAGCTTGAGCGCGGCGCGCGTTTCACGTCCGGGCGCCAACTCCACGGGGGTAACCTCCGCCCCTTCCAGTTCGCCGCGCTGCTCGGCGAGCGCCTCAAACCGCACGCTACGCTGATAACGGGTGGCGGCGAAGGTCAGGGCGATTGAGCCGTGTTCGCCGATATAAAGGTGATCCGGAACTGAAACTTTCACGTCGAGCAGCCGCGGCGGAAACGCGAGCAGAGCATCGGTTGCGATCACGACGAGCGCGAGAGTTCCGTAGTCGAGCGCGACCCACCAGAGAGCCGGCGCCTGGATGACGACCAGAAGCGCGACCGGAGTCCCGGCCGCGAACACCGCGACGGCGCGCCCGGTCGGCCGGATCATCGCGGCGCCGGCGTCTGATCGAGGATGTCGCGCAGGATGCGGTCGCTGGTGAGGCCCTCGATCTCCGCACTCGGCGAGAGGGTCAGCCGATGGCGCAGAACCGGCAGCGCCAGGACCTTAACGTCGTCCGGAATGACGAAATCGCGGCCCTGCAACACCGCGAAGGCCCGCGCGCTCGACGCCAGCATGTTGGCGGCGCGGGTAGAGCCGCCGACCTCGAGAGACGAATGCTCGCGGGTCGCGCGGATCACATCGACGATGTAATCGACCAATTCCTCGGAGAGTTTGATTCCGGTCACCGCCTCGCGCATGCGCGCGAGCGTCGCCGCGTCGGCGACCGGCCGGAGGCCGAAATCCTCGAGACGCGGCATCGCCGAACGGTGGCCGTGGCGGCGCACGATCTCTCGCTCCTCGTCGCGGCTCGGATGATGAATGAGGATCTTGAAAAGGAAGCGGTCGAGCTGCGCTTCCGGCAGCGGATAGGTCCCCTGCTGTTCGATCGGATTCTGCGTCGCGACGACCATGAACTCCTCGCCGAGCGGGTAATCCTTGCCGTCGATCGTCACCGCGCGCTCGTTCATCGCCTGGAGCAGCGCGGCTTGCGTCTTGGGCGGGGTGCGGTTGATCTCGTCGGCGAGCAGCAATTGGGTGAAGATCGGGCCTTTGGTGAGGAGGAAACTGTTGGTCTGAAAATTGAACAGATTGGTGCCCAGCACGTCGCCCGGCATCAGGTCGGGCGTGAACTGGATTCGCCCGAATTGAAGCGCGAGCCCGGCCGCGAACGCGCGGGTGATGAGCGTCTTGGCGGTGCCGGGCACGCCTTCGAGCAGGATATGACCGCCGACCAGGAGGCTCGTGAGCAACAGGTCGATGACCTCGTCCTGCCCGACGACCGCCTTGCGCACCTCTCCGCGCACCGCCTCAGTGACCGCGCGAATGCCTTGAACGTCCATCGACGATCTCCCGTCTCCAGCGATGAATATCGCGCGCGATCCGCACCAGCGGCGCGAGGTCGCCGCGCCGCCGGTCGGGCAGCTGCTCGACTTCACCGATCACTGCCGCGCAATCGACCGTGACGCCGCGCGCTTGCCCCACCCGGGTGAGCCAAGCGGCAAGCCCCTGCCCCGACAATCCGCGCGGCGCATGGAGCTGGCGCGCGGTCTCGCGCACTGTTTCCTGCACATAGCGCCGCACCATCACCTGCCCATGGCCGGCGAAGGTGATGAGCTGTGCAACATTCTGGAGCAGCCCTTGGCGGCCGGCGCTCAGCGGCGGCGGCGCCGATTGCGGCGCTCCGAACCGCGCCACCGTCGCCCATAACAGCAATGCCAGCGCCGCGACGACCTGAAGCGTCGCTACCACGAACGGGAACTCGAACAGCAAGGCGAGAGGATTGGCGGGCTGCGCGACGAAGCCGTGAATGGTCTCATCGAACACGACCGGGCCCTTGCGCCCGCGCAGGCGGTTGATGATCGCCAGCGCCAGCGCCGCGTTATCGCCTCGTGCGATGCCGTGATTGGCGATCACGTCGGGGTCCGCCAGGACCCACACGGTGCGTCGCTGATTGAGTTCGCCGACGAGAATGCCCGCGGGCGAGCCGACGATCGGGCGCAGCGCGCTCGAGCGGATCAGCTGCACGGGCTTTTCGAGTTGCGGCTGATGTCCCGCGAGCAGATTGACGTTCCAGACGGGCGGTTGCGTTTCGCGCACCACCTCGCCGCCACCGGCAACGAGATTGAGAACCCATTGGGCCTGGGACGTCGGTCTCTCTTCAGCGGTCGCGAGCCAGCCGGGATTCTTTTCGCTCGCCCGGCCGGTCCACTTCGGCAGCACCAGCAGCACGGCTCTGGCGTCGAGCAGCGCGCGCAAGGCAGGCTCGCTGGTCGCCGTCGGGCGCGGCTCGGCGAGTACCAGCACGCCGTCTTTGCCCAGCTTGTCGGCCGAGTTGTCGCGGCTTTTGGCGATCGGCACCCCGAGGTGCTGCAGCACATCGGCGACGCCGGCGTAGCCGATCGCCGAACGCGAATAGGTGCTGGGGCCAACCGAATCGGTGCCGCCCGGCTCGCCCGGGCGGCCCATGAAATAGAGCGAGAGCGCAAAGGTCGCGACCGCAGCGCCGATCCAACCGATCAGCAATCGTGGGGAAAATACCGGCTCGCTCATGCCGCGCCCCTTCCATAGAGGGCATGCGCGAGGGCGTCGAAGCTGGCGCGGCAGGCGAGGTAATCCTCGCGCTCGGCCGGATGTTTGCCGAAATAAGTCCACTCGACCCGCCTGACGATGTCACGCAGCGGTTCGCGACCGGCCTCGGACAATTTGGTGCTGCGCAGGATTTCGCGGCTGGTGAGCGAGTCGGCGAATTGCTCGCCGAGGTGCCTGCGGATGTCCGCGAGCCCCTGCAGCAGCAGCACGTGCATCGCATCGACGAAGCGGCCCTGGCGGGCGAGGTCGTCGGCCGCGGCAAGCACCTGCTCGGGGGGTTTGGCGACGGTGCCGCCGATCCCCTCCTCCCCCGATTCCACGTCTCCCCGCGACATGAACCCGAATGCCGGGATCATATCGCGGAACATGTAGAGCAGGAGACCGAGGCCGATGGCCACCATGAGCCACAGCGCTTCGGGCGGCAGCTGAATTTGCAAAGGCGTCTGTTCGGGATCGTGCGGCAGATCCGCCTGCAAACCGAGGCGCTGGATCGCCTGCTCGGCTGCGGCGCGCGGATCCTGGTTCTGTGCCGCAACCGGCGCGCCCAGCAGGGCGAATGTCAGAAAGGTGAGGATGAACCGTAATCGGCGCGGGCGGGCCGTGCAACCAAGATTCCCGCGGCGCGCCATCGTTCCTCCGACAGACACCGCGTTGATTACCGGACGGCCGCGGCTGGCGCTACCGGCTCGACAAATCCTTCCACTAGTGCCCCGATTCCGAAGTTCGCATCATTTGGCGGCACGTTCGTTTGCGAACTTCGGAATCGAAGGGCACTAGCAACTCTATGATTCTAGTGCCGCTTTGAACCCGAAGTTCGCAATCGGACTGGCGGCAATTATGATGCGAACTTCGGGTTCGCGGCACTAGTG
>JAFAUQ010000110.1 GCA_019243195.1 Hyphomicrobiales bacterium | reverse complement strand
CGGTCTGCTGGGCGTGCGCGCCCGCGGTAGCGGCGAGCGCAAAGCAAATGACGCCTAACCAGCGCACACGAGCCTCCCGCGATCTCCAGCCTCGAAGGCTATCCACCCACCGCGGCATTTGTCCAGCACTCGATCCGTTCGCCATCGCCCGCATCAGCCGAACGCGGCTTGAGCGTCGTTCCGGCGTTCGCTAGCCTTGATATCCCGGCGGGACATCGCTTCACGCGTTCCGCGCAAATCCGAGGGCAGGATGAACCAGCGTACCCAGGCGAGCCTTCCGCTCGACGGCATCAAAGTGCTCGATCTCACGCTCGCGCGAGCCGGGCCGACGTGTGTGCGCCATCTGGCCGACTGGGGCGCGGACGTCGTCAAGATCGAGCCGCCGGTCAGCGACCGCGAGGAGGCGGTCGGCAACCGGCACGGCTTCGATTTCCAGAATCTGCACCGCAACAAGCGCGCGATCAGGCTCAACCTGAAGGACCCGATCGGGCACGCGACCTTCATGCGGCTCGCGCGCCACGCCGACGTGGTGGTCGAGAACATGCGCGCCGAGGTGAAACACCGCCTCAAGGTCTCCTACGACGACGTGCGCGCGGTGAACCCGCGCATCGTCTACGGCAGCATCAGCGGCTTCGGCCAGTCAGGACCCTACGGCAAGCGCGCCGGGGTCGATCAGATCGCCCAGGGCATGGGCGGACTGATGTCGATCACCGGCCTGCCCGGCCAAGGCCCGGTGCGCGTCGGCATTCCGATCGCCGACTTGACCGCCGGCAACCTGCTGGCGCTCGGCATCATGATGGCGCTGTTCGAGCGAACGCGAACCGGCACCGGCCGCTGGGTCCACACGAGTCTGCTGGAAGCACAAATTTTCATGCTCGACTTCCAGGCCTCGCGGTGGCTGATCAGCGGCGAGATCGCCCCGCAGGCCGGCAACGACCATCCGACTGGCATTCCCACGGGCGTCTTTCCGACCAGCGACGGCCACATCAACATCGCGGCGAGTTCCGCGCGCATGTTTGAGCGGCTGTGCGACGCGATCGGCCGCCCGGAGTGGAAGGACAAGCCCGAGTGGAAGAACCAGAAGGGCCGCAGCGCCGACCGCGCCACCATCAACGCGGCGATCGGCGCGGTCACCAAACACAAACCCGCCCAGCACTGGATCGAGCTGTTCGAGGGCGCCGGAATCCCATGTGGACCTATCTATAAAATCGATCAGGTGTTCGCCGATCCGCAGGTGCGCCACCTCGGCATGGCGACCCCGATGCAAACAACCGATCGGGGGGACGTCCAGGTCGTGGCTTCCCCCATCAACATGAGCGGCCTCTCGAAGGGCATTCGGCTGCCGACGCCGGAGGCGGGTGCGCATACCGACGAGGTACTGCGCGCGGCGGGTTACAGTGACGCAGACATCGGCGCCATGCGCCAGAAGGGAGTCGTGTGATGGACACGCTGGCCGGAAATGCTCCGCCGCGCGAATATGCGGACGGCAAGATGCTCGCCGCCAAGGACGGCGGGATCGGCTTTGTCACCTTCAACCAACCGGAAAAGCGCAACGCCATGTCGGTCGAGATGTGGCAGGGACTTGCGGAAATCCTCGACGACTTCCGCGAGGACTCGGCCGTGCGGGTCGTCATCATGACCGGCGCCGGCGGCAAGGCGTTCGTGTCCGGCGCCGACATCAGCCAGTTCGAGAAGCGGCGCGCCAACGCGGACGCGCAGGAAGAATACGCCCGATTGACGAGCAGCGGGCGCGCGCAGCTCGCGGACTTCCCCAAGCCGAAAATCGCCGCGATCCAAGGCTTCTGCCTCGGCGGTGGGCTGGCAATCGCCATGCAGGCCGATTTGCGCATCGCCTCGGCCAACAGCCAGTTCGGCATTCCGGCCGCGCGCCTCGGCATCGCTTACACGTTCGACGGCCTGCGGACTCTGGTCGAGCTGGTTGGGCCAGCACACGCGCGCATGATCCTCTACACCGGAACGCGGATCGGTGCGGACGAAGCCGCGCGCATCGGCCTGATCAACAAAGTCGTGCCGGAGGAGAGCCTCACCGATTCCGTGCTCGAACTCGCGCGCACCATCGCCGGCAACGCGCCGCTGTCGGTCGCCGCCAACAAGCTTTGCATCGACAACATTTTGAAAGACCCGGCCGACCGCGATCTCGACGCGGTTGCCCGCGCCGGCCGCACTTGTCTCGACAGCGCCGATTACCGCGAGGGCCGCACGGCTTTCATGGAGAAACGCCAGCCGCGCTTCCAGGGCCGGTAATCGAGCGCGCTCGCGCCGGCTGCGACGCGATCGCGCGACCGCAAGAGCGATCAAGCGGGCGCCGCGGCGCGCGCTTACGTTTGCGGCCATGAACCCGGTGCAAAAAGCGCTCTGGTTTGTCGAAAGCCATCTGCGCGAGCCGATCGCGCTCGAGGCGGTCGCGACCCACAGCGGCGTCTCGCCCTTTCACCTGACCCGTGCATTCGACGCGGTCACCGGGCAGCCGCTCATGCGCTACGTACGGGCGCGGCGCCTGAGCGAAGCGGCGCGGCAACTTTGCAACGGCGCGCCGGACATTCTCAGCGTCGCTCTCGATGCGGGCTACGGCTCGCACGAGGCATTCACGCGCGCATTCCGCGACCAGTTCGGTCTCACGCCGGAACAGGTCCGCGGCCAGGGCCAACGCGCCAACCTCTCGCTCATGGAGCCGATCGTCATGGATTCCACCCCGATGCCGAAGCTCGCGCCGCCGCGCTTCGAGACAAGCAAGCCGCTGCTGCTCGCGGGACTCAACGCACGCTACAACCAGCAAACAAGCGCAGGCATTCCCTCGCAATGGGAACGGCTGCACGCTTACCTCGGCCATGTACCGAAGCAGATAGGCGAGACCGCCTACGGTGCCTGCTACAACACCGACGAAGAGGGCAACTTCGATTACCTTGCCGCAGTCGAGGTGAGCGACTTTTCCGACGTGCCGGCAGAATTCGCCACGCTGCGCGTGCCCGCGCACAGATATGCCGTGTTCCGACAAGACGAGCACATCTCGACCATCCGGCGCACGTTTTCGGCGATCTGGAGCAAATGGCTGCCGGAGTCCGGGCACAAGCCGGCCGACGCGCCCGTGCTCGAACGCTACGGTCCCGAGTTCAACCCGGTAAACGGCGCCGGCGGTTTTGAGATCTGGATTCCCATCGAAGCCTGAACGCCGTGACTCTCTAACACGTCATGCCCGGACGGTGCCGGGCATGACGTAGGTCGAGAATCGCGAGTTCAGGCGGCTGTTTTGAGCAGCGTGAGCTCCGGGACTAGTTCCTTGCCGCGCGTCTCCGGGCTGAACAGCAGAACAACGACGAAAACGAAGGCAGCCGCGGTGGTCGATATCAGCATCGGCACCGCAAACCCGAGGGCCGCACCGGTGGCGAAATAAGCGAGCACCGGAGCGGTGAAACCTGCCCAGATCGCCCCCTGGTGATAACAGAAGGCCGACGCCGTGGCCCGCACCTCCGTCGGGAAGCGTTCCGATAGATAGCTCGGGTTCTGGCCGTAGATCGCGCCGAGGAACGCGCCTTGCACGATGAACGCAGCGGCGATCACTTCGTAGGAGCCAGTGAACAGATAAAACGGCGTGATGAACAGGCCGATCGCGGCGGGGATGATCATTCCCCATCGGCGCCCGAACACATCGGCCACGTAACCCCAGAAACCGCTCGCCAGGAAGGCCACCAGATTCGCGAGGGCGACGGGCATTGCAATCTGAGCAGCGGTGAAGTGCAGGTCCTTCTGCAGGTGCGTGGCGAACATGCCGTAGACCGAGTAGTAGACGATGAAGCCGCTCGCCATCCACAGGCAGGCCATGATGGTGTTGGGCAGGATGCGCAGGCGGAAGATTTCGAACAGCGGCGCGCGGACCTCCTGCTTCTGCTCGCGCTGGATGCGACGGTTTTCCGCCCACACCGGCGGCTCCTTCACGTAGATGCGAATCCACACCACCGCCAAGGCGGGCAGCACGCCGAGCATCAACAAGCCACGCCACCCGATCTTGTCGTAGAGCAGACCATACGCAGCCGCCGAGAGCAGGAAGCCGATGCTCCACGAGCCCTGCAGCAGGCCGCTCATAAGGCCGCGTGAGCGGGTCGGCCAGGATTCCATCGCGAGCGCGGCGCCGGCGGGCCATTCGGCGCCCATGCCGATGCCGAGCAGCGCCCGGAACAGAAACAGGAGCGTGAAGCTGGGCGCGAGCCCGGCGGCAAAATTGCAGATCGAGTACCAGAGGATCGAAATCATCAACGGCGTCTTGCGGCCGATGCGGTCGGCAAGCCAACCCGACCCCACGGCACCGACGAGCCGCAGCCAGAGAGTTACGCTGAACACCGCAGTGACTTCGAGCAGCGAAACGTTGAAGGATTCTGCGATCGGCACCATGATCAAGAGGAAGATGGTGAAGTCGAAGGCATCGAGCGTCCAGCCCAACCAGGCCGCAATCCACGCCATCCATTGGTCCTTGGTCGGCTCTTTCCACCACGGCACTTGGCCGGGCGCATCTGCCGTCATCGTCATTTGCGTCCCTCCGGTTGCGGTATGCGAAGCCGGCTTTTTGTTGCATTCCCCCACCACGGCTGCCGGTGCCGCGCGAGCAAAAAAGCCCCGCTTAGCGGGGCTCACAAACAGCGATAAAGATCAAATGCGCGCGACCGCGGCGGCGCCGGCTAGGCGGCGCAAAATAAGCTGAATGCAGCCTCGCGTAGGGCATCACGTGGCGGCCCCGCAGCACTGCGGCACGATTTCCCGTCCTTCGTCCCGCGCAGTATGAATAGCGTGTCCCGGCATGGCAAGCGGGGGCGCAAGTTTCGGCGCATTCGGTGATTTCGCAGATTTCGCGAATGGAATTGAACCATGGCGCGGAGATTGTTTTATTTTACGGCAGGGCCCCCCTGCGCTAATGTCCGGTTTGCATCCTCCCACCCGCCCCATAGGCATTCCGGCAGTCCCGCCGATCCTGCCGTCCGGTGAATGCGGCATCCGTCCGGAATTCTCACGCGTGAGCACCCGTCGCAAACAAACCAAATCGGCCGCGGCTGCGGAAATCTTCGCCGAGCTGGATCCCGAACCGCGCCTGCTCATGGGGCCGGGCCCGGTCGACGTTTACCCGCGCGTGCTGCGCGCTATGTCGGTCCCCCTGCAGGGGCAGTTCGATCCTCAGTTCACCGCCTACATGGGTGAGGTGATGGCGCTGTACCGGCAGGTCTTCCGGACCGGCAATCACTGGACGTTCCTCGTCGACGGGACGGCGCGCTCAGCGATCGAGGCCTGTCTCGCGTCGGTGCTGGCGCCAGGCGACAAGTTGCTGGTGCCGATCTTCGGCCGTTTCGGCCATCTCAAGGTCGAGATCGGCCGGCGCGCGGGGGCGGAGGTCACCTCGATCGAGACCGAATGGGGGCGGGTGTTCGCGCCCGAGGAGGTCGAAGCTGCGATCCGGCGCCACCGGCCTAAAATGATTGCCATGAGCCACGGCGACACATCGACCACGATGCTGCAGCCGCTCGCCGACATCGGCGCGCTGTGCCGCAAGCACGACGTGCTGCTCTACATCGACTGCACGGCCTCCCTCGGCGGCAATGCGTTCGAGATGGACGCCTGGCACATCGATGCGGCGTCGGCCGGCTTGCAGAAGTGTTTGTCGGGCCCGCCCGGGTCGGCGCCGGTCAGCTTCAACGCGCGCATCGAGGCGCTGGTCAAACAACGCAAGCACATTGAGCAGGGTATCAAAGCTCCGGGCATCGAAGAAGGCGACGGCCCGATCATCCGCTCAAATTATTTCGATCTCGCCATGCTGATGGACTATTGGTCGCCGCGCCGGCTCAACCACCACACCGAGGCGGCCACCATGCTCTATGCGGCACGCGAATGCGCGCGCGTCGTCCTGGGCGAGGGGCTCGATAACGGAGTTGCACGCCACCGTTTGACGAGCAACGCATTGCGCGCGGGGCTCGAGGCGATGGGATTGAAACTCTTCGGCGATCCCGCCCACCGCATGGCGAACGTCACCGGCGTCGTCATTCCGCCAGGACTAGGCAACGGCGAGAGCGTGCGCGCGCAGATGCTGCAGGACTTCGGCATCGAGATCGGCACATCGTTCGGGCCGCTCGCCGGGACAATCTGGCGCATCGGCACCATGGGCTACGTGTGCCGCAAGGCGAACGTGCTGCGCTGTCTCACCGCGCTGGAAGCCGTCCTGCGGCGCAACGGCTTCGCGCTGCCGGCCGGCGCTGCGGTAGATGCCGCGTGCAGAGTTTATGATAAGTCGGTCTGAAATTTTTATTTGATACGAACTAACGCCACGCTGGCGTAGCTAACTGCACCGCGGGTAAATCGCCGCCAATTCGCGGCCGCGCAGGAGGATGAGCCGCCTGGTGAGCCCGCCATGGCGCGCGATCCAGGCACGCACCGGCGCCGGATAAGTGGCGGCGACTACCCTGGTGGCCTCCGGCGCCGCATAGATACGGCCCTCCCGATCGACCGCACGTGCGGCATGGAAGCCGAGCACGGCGCGGCGCGTGACGCAGATGCGATTGTTCGGGATCGTACTCAGCAGCAACGTGCAGGCGGAAAGACACGGCCCGTCGATGACGACCCGTTCTCCGGTCGCGCGTACCGCCGCGAACAGCCGCAGATACTCGGTGACCTCCCCGCCGGGACTCGAAAGGATGCGTACCTCGGCAGAGGCCGGCAACAGAGCGGCGAGCAGAAACACCGCCGTGAAAGCTAAGCGCCGCACCGCAACTCTCCCATTGTCCAGGCAAGGCATCGCATAAGCCAGCGCCGCCGTCCAACATCTGACGCGACGTCGCAGCCAAGTTCGCCGTGGCGCGAAAGTCACATGGCCTGCAGGAAATCCTCCCGGCCGGCCCGTTCACGATCTGGACTCTTACCGGCAGGAGTCCCGCAGGGGTAGATTGGATTGATTCGCAGGCGGCGCGGCGGACGCTGTCCGGATCACTGTCGGGTTTGCGCTGCGACCTCATAGCGGCCGACCCAGGGGCAGGCAGTATGCCGGACGGCATCCGGATGACGAGCGGAGGCCCGCGTGCCGGTCCGCGTTACGGCGGATTCGCGGCTGCGACCGCTGCGATATTCGCAACGGCGAGCCCGGCGCTGGCGGCCGAACCGGCCCGGCCTTCCCTCTTTGCCACCGTCATTGCCGCTTTCGGGGCACTCGAGCGCCACGAGATCGCGGCCCTCGCGCTCACCCTCGGCGTGGTCTGCTTTGCGGTCATGGCGGCGATCGCGCTGGTGCGTACGCGCGCGACCGCAGCGGCACGCGAGAAGGACGCGCGCGCCGAGATCATCGCGTTGCGGGATCAAGCCGATCGCGCCAACGCGCTGCTGCTCGCCGAGCCGCAAGTCATCATCGCGTGGCCGGCTTCCGGCGAGGAGCCCGAGATCGTCGGTGAGGCTTCGATCGTCACGCCGACGCCAGTGCCGCGCCGCGTACTCGCTTTCGGCACTTGGCTCGACCCGGAGCGGGCCCGCGCCATGGAGCGCGCGGTCGAGGAGTTGCGCGCGATCGGCCGGAGCTTCGCCATCACCATGCCGACCCTCACCGGGCGGTTCGTCGAAGCGGACGGCCGGGCGATCGGCGGACGCGCCATCCTGCGCATCAAGGACGTAAGCGGCATCAAGCGCGAGTTCGTCGATCTCGCCGCCCGCCACCACGAGCTGCTGCGCGACATCGACACCATGCGCGCGTTGATCCAGTCGCTGCCGTCGCCCGTGTGGGCGCGCCACGCCAATGGGCGCCTCGCCTTCGTCAATCCGGCGTATGCGATCGCGGTCGAGGCCAAGGACACGGCCGATGCGATCGCACGCAACCTCGATCTGCTCGACCGTAGCGGGCGCGCGAGCCTGGAGCATGCTCATGCGCAGCGCGAGCCCTTCGCGGCACGGCTGCCGGTGATCGTCGCCGGCACGCGGCGGATGTTCGACATTTTCGATCTGATGACCGAAACCGGGAGCGCCGGCATCGGCATCGACGCAACCGAGATCGAAACCATGCGCGCCGAAATAGCCCGCATGGTCGAGGCGCACCGGCGCACGCTCGATCAGCTGCCGACCGCGGTCGCAATCTTCGGCGCCGACCAGCGGCTCGCGTTCTACAACGCCGCTTACCGTGCGCTGTGGGGGCTTCCGGCCGAGTTCCTCGATCACCAGCCGAGCGACTCTGCCGTGCTCGACCGGCTGCGCGCCGCGCGAAAGCTGCCCGAGCAGGCGGACTTCCGCTCGTGGAAGGGCCAGCTGCACGCCGCCTACCGCGCTCTCGAATCGCACGAGCACCAGTGGCACTTGCCGGACGGGCGCACCCTGCGCGTAATCACGACGCCGAGCCCGGAGGGCGGCATCACCTACCTGTTCGACAACGTGACCGAGCGTTTGGATCTGGAGCGGCGCTTCGACGCGATGATCCGCGTGCAGCGCGAGACTCTCGATAATCTGTCCGAAGGCGTCGCCGTGTTCGGCAGCGACGGCAGGCTGCGCCTGTACAACCCGGTGTTTGCCGGCATGTGGCAGCTGGCGCCGTCGGCGCTCGCCGAACGCCCACACATCGAAGCGGTGATCGCCGCGTGCCGGCCGCTCCACGGCGATGACGCGACGTGGCAGGCGCTACGCGGCGCCGTTACCGGGCTCGAACAGCGCGAAGCGATGGCCCGGCGAATCGAGCGGCACGACGGCAGCGTCGTCGATTGCGCGACATTGCCGCTGCCCGACGGCGCCACGCTCGCGACCTTCCACGACGTGACCGATACGGTGAACGTGGAACGCGCGTTGCGCGAACGCAACGACGCGCTCGAAGCCGCCGACAACCTCAAGAGCGACTTCGTCCATCACGTGTCGTACGAACTGCGCTCGCCGCTCACCAACATCATCGGCTTCGCGCAACTGCTCAACGAACCCGCAACGGGCCCGCTCACCGAGAAACAGCGTGAATATCTCGGCTACATCACCTCATCGAGCGCGGCACTGCTCGCCATCATCAACGACATTCTCGATCTCGCCACGATCGATGCCGGCGCGATGACGCTGAACCTCGCCGCCGTCGACATTCGCGTAACGATGGAAGCCGCCGCCGAGGGGGTGCGCGACCGGCTCGCCGAGCAGGACCTCAAATTGGATATCCGTGCGGCGCCCGGCATCGGCAGCTTCATGGGCGACGAGCGCCGTATCCGGCAAATCCTCTATAATCTGCTCTCCAACGCCATCGGGTTCTCGCCCCAGGGCGAGAGCATCACGCTGGCGGCGGACCGGCGCAGCGACGCGGTGCGTTTTTCCGTTACCGATCGCGGCTCGGGAATTCCGGCGGAGATCATGGATCGCGTGTTCGACCGCTTCGAAACCCACACGTCCGGCTCGCGCCACCGCGGCACCGGCCTCGGGCTGTCAATCGTGCGCTCCTTTGTCGAGTTGCACGGCGGAACGGTGACGATCGATTCCGCGGTCGGCCGCGGTACCACGGTGACCTGCGTGTTTCCGCTCGAGCATGCGGTGACGCGCGCGGCGGCCGAATAACGATGCTCGCCTCCGGGTCCGGCGAAGCGGTCTTCACCGTGGCGCTGGCGACCGAGCAGCGGACCCGGCGCCTCGCCATGGACGTGGCGGCGATGCTCGGGCCGGGCGATTTCGTGACGCTCTCGGGCGATCTCGGCGCCGGCAAGACCACGTTCGCGCGCGCGGTGGTGCGGCATCTCGCGGGCGACCACCGCCTGGAGGTGCCAAGCCCGACTTTCACGCTGGTGCAGACCTACGCCCTGCCGCGCTTCACCCTCGTGCACGGCGATCTCTACCGCGTGTCGGAGGCGCGCGAACTGATCGAACTGGGCTTCGACGATTCGGCTGATGCGGCGGTCCTCCTGGAATGGCCCGAGCGCATCGCCGATGCGCTGCCGAAGGACCGCCTGGACATCGCCTTCACGCTCAAGCCAGAACGCGGGCTCAACTACCGTGACGCCCGCGTCACCGGTCACGGGACGTTTGCATCGCGCACCGCGCGCATGATGACGATACGCCGGTTCCTCGATGAAGCAGGCTTCGGCGATGCGGAACGGCATTATCTCCAAGGCGACGCTTCGACACGCACCTATGAACGTCTGCTGCTAGGCGCGCGCCGCGCCGTGCTGATGAACGCGCCGCGCCGTCCGGACGGGCCGCCGGTGCGCAACGGCCTGCCCTACAGCGCCATCGCCCACTTGGCTGAAGACGTGAGGCCGTTCGTCGCGATGGCGCGGGCGCTGGGGTCCCTCGGTTTGTCAGCGCCGGAAATCTATGCCGCGGATATCACGGAAGGTTTGTTGATCCTCGAGGACCTCGGCAACGAAGGTGTCGTCGCCGGCGATCCGCCGGCGCCCATCGAGGAACGTTATGCGGCTGCTGTCGACGTATTAGCGGCGCTGCATCATTCGCCGGCGCCGGAGGTGCTGCCGGTTTCGCCGCGCGTCGATCATCGCCTGCCGAGCTACGACCGCGACGCTTTTCTGATCGAGGCGGAATTGCTGCTCGATTGGTACATCCCTCACCGCGGCGGGACAGTCTCCGACGATGCGCGTCAGCAGTTCATCTCGCTCTGGCGCGCTGCGCTCACACGCGCGGCGACCGGCCCCGTTCATTGGGTGCTGCGCGACTTCCATTCACCCAACCTGCTGTGGCTTCCCGACCGTGCGGGCGTCGCGCGCGTCGGCCTCATCGACTTCCAGGACGCCTTGATCGGACCGCCCGCCTATGACGTGGCTTCCCTGCTCCAGGATGCGCGCGTGGACGTGCCGGAAACCCTGGAGTTCGCACTGCTGGGCCGCTACGCCCAGGCGCGCCAGACGGACGACCCGGAGTTCAATCTTGCCAATTTCGTTGCCCTCTACGCGCTGATGGCGGCCCAGCGCGCCACGAAAATCCTGGGAATTTTCGCACGTCTCGACCGCCGGG
Organism: Hyphomicrobiales bacterium; assembly: GCA_019243195.1. GTDB lineage: Bacteria > Pseudomonadota > Alphaproteobacteria > Rhizobiales > Xanthobacteraceae > AP-16. The sequence goes on along the minus strand of JAFAUQ010000110.1, from coordinate 15,398 downwards.
ACGGCAAACCGCAGTATTTGCGTCATCTCCCGCGGGTATGGCGGTACTTGCGGCGGTCGCTGGGGCAACCGACGCTCGCGCCGCTCAAGGCGTGGTATGACGCCCACGTGCCGGCGCCCGAATCATGAGTGAATCGACGTCAATCATTTTCGAGAACCCGCGAGCCAAGCGTCGCGCGGCGTTGGCTGCGCCGCGTCGTGCCATGGTGCTGGCGGCCGGCATCGGCATACGCATGCGCCCGCTCACCGACCGGATGCCGAAGCCGCTGGTCCGCGTCGGCGGCCGGGCGCTGATCGATTACGTGCTCGACCGCTTGGCGGATGCCGGGGTCGAGCGCGCCATCGTCAACGTCCATCACTTCGCCGATCAGATCGAGCGCCATCTCGACGGACGGCAACAGCCTCAGGTCGTCATTTCAGACGAGCGCGAGCAGCTGCTCGACACTGGCGGCGGCATCGTCAAATCGCTCGCGCTGCTCGGCAGCGATCCATTCTTTCTCGTCAACGCCGATACCATCTGGATCGAGGGCGTACGGCCGAATCTCGAGCGCCTCGCCGCCGCGTTCGATCCCGCCGCCATGGATATCCTGCTGCTGCTCGCGCCTACCGCCACCAGTATCGGTTACGAGGGGCGCGGCGATTTCTCTCTTGCGGCCGACGGTCGGCTGCGCCGTCGGGGTGAGCGGGAGATCGTGCCGTTCGTCTACGCGGGCGCCGCCATCCTTTCGCCCGCGCTGTTCGACAACGCTCCCGCCGGACCGTTCTCCCTGACGCGCTTATTCGACCGGGCGGAGGCGCAAGGCCATTTGTACGGGTTGCGACTTGAAGGCTTGTGGATGCACGTAGGCACGCCTGCCGCGATCGCCGAAGCCGAGGCCGCGATAATCGCCAGCGCGGCGTGAGTCATGGCGGGCGGTCGTAGCGCGCGTGTCTTCACCATTGCGCCGTCGGTGCCGTTCCTGCCGACGCTGATCCGCGCGCTCATCGGCGGCGGTTTGGTGCCGGGCTTCCCGGCATCGGACGACCCGCTCGCGCTCACGACCGCGACGATCTATTTGCCGACACGGCGCGCCTGCCGGCTCGCCCGCGACGTTTTTCTCGACACGCTGGGGCGCAACGCTGCCCTGCTGCCGCGCATCCGTCCCATCGGCGATATCGATGAGGACGAACTGGCATTCGCCGACGCCGCCACGGGCGCGGTGGCGGAAGCAGCCCTTGATCTGCCGCCCGCGCTCGGACCGCTCGAGCGGCGGTTGCTGCTCGCGCGCCTGGTGCTGCAATGGGCGGGGTCAACGGAACTGCACGGTGCGGGCGGTGCATCCCTGGTCGCGCACAGCCCGGCAGCAGCGCTGCGGCTCGCCGACGATCTCGCGCGACTGATCGACGATATGACCACGCGCCAGGTCGCGTGGGATCGACTCGACGAAATCGTACCGGAACGCTTCGATCCGTACTGGCAGCTCTCGCTCAGGTTTCTCAAAATCGCGCGCGATGCATGGCCGGCAATTTTGCACGAGCGCGGCGCGATCGAGGCAGCGGCACGGCGCGACCGGCTGATCGCCGCTGAGACGGCGCGACTCGCCGCAGCCACCGGCGGGCCGGTCATCGCGGCCGGCTCGACCGGCTCGATCCCCGCGACCGCAGCGCTGCTGGCGACAATCGCGCGGCTGCCCCACGGCGCCGTGGTGTTGCCCGGCCTCGACACGCATCTCGACGATGCCACCTGGGAACTGATCGGCGGCCACGAACCCGGCAACGACACGCCAGGCCCCCCCGCCTATGGGCATCCGCAATTTGCCATGCAGGCGCTGCTCAAAGGGTTAGGCGTCGACCGCAGCATGGTGGCGCCACTCGCACCAGCCGCGCCGCATGGGCGCGAGCCGCTGTTATCGGAAGCGATGCGGCCGGCCGCCGCGACGGATCGCTGGCGAGAGCGGCTCGGCGGACAGGCGGGCGCGGGGGCGCTCGCGTCGGTCACGGTGATCGAAGCAGCCAATGCCGATGAGGAGGCGCTGGCGATCGCGGTCACGCTGCGCGAAATTTTAGAGGACGTGCATACGACAGCCGCGCTCGCGACGCCGGACCGGGCGCTGGCGCGGCGTGTGACCGCGGCGCTGGCGCGTTGGCAAATCGCGGTCGACGATTCCGGCGGCGATGCGCTCACCGACACGCCCGCCGGCCGGTTTGCGCGGCTGATCGCGGAAGCCGCCTTCGGTGGCCTGCCGCCAGTGACGCTCCTTGCGCTCATCAAGCACCCACTGTTCCGACTGGGTAAACCGGAGGGCGCGCACGACCGCGCCGTCGCGGCCCTTGAGCGGGCAATTTTGCGCGGGCCGCGGCCACGGCCGGGAAGCGCCGGAATTGCGGATGCGCTCGCGCGATTCCGTCAGGAACGCCCGACGCTGCACCGGCGCGATCCGCGCATCCTCATCCGTGAGACTGATTTGGATGAAGCCGCAACATTGGTCGCGGATTTGGCGGCCGCACTCGCGCCACTCGAAAAGCTGGGCCCCCAGCCGCGGCGGTTCGGGGAATTTGCTGCAGCTCATCGGGACGTGCTGGTGGCGCTGGCAACCGGCCGAGCACGCGATAGTGCCGCTTTGGAGGGCGACACCCTCCTCTCTGCGTTCGACGACATCGTCGCACGCGCGCCCGGCGACGACCTCGACGTTGCGCCGGCGGATTATCCCGAACTATTTACTGCATCGATTGCGGATCGCGTGGTGCGGCGGCCCGACCGGCACGCGCGCGTGCGCATCTTCGGCCTCTTGGAAGCGCGCCTGCAAACCGTCGACCGCATGGTGCTCGGCGGCCTGGTGGAAGGCACGTGGCCGCCGGAGACGCGCACGGACCCATGGCTGAGCCGGCCCATGCGCCAGGAGCTGGGCCTCGATTTGCCGGAACGGCGGATCGGACTATCCGCGCACGACTTTGCCCAGGCGCTGGGCGCGCCCGAAGTGATTCTCACCCGCGCCGCCAAAGTCGCCGGCGTGCCGACCGTCGCGTCGCGTTTCGTCCAGCGGCTTGCGGCAGTGGCCGGCGAGACTGCCTGGAACAACGCGCGAGCCCGCGGCGAGCGCTATCTGACATGGGCGCGCAGCCTCGACGCGCCGCCACCAACGATCGAACGCATCACGGCGCCGCAGCCGCGCCCGCCTGCGCACGCACGACCAACGTCGATCACCGTGACCGATGTCGAGCATTGGCTGCGCGATCCCTACACGATCTACGCCAAGCACGTGCTTCGGCTCGCGCCGCTCGATGCGATCGATACGCCACCGGGCGCCCGCGACCGCGGCAACCTCATCCATGACGCCATCGGCGACTTCTCGAAACTTTATGCGGCGCGGTTACCGCCCGAGCCGATCGACGAGTTGATCAGATTCGGCCGCGAGCACTTCGTGCCGCTCGCCGACTATCCCGAGGCGCAGGCGTTCTGGTGGCCGCGCTTCCTGCGCATCGCGCGCTGGTTTGCCGGCTGGGATGCCGAGCGGCGCGCCGTGCTCTCGCATATGGACGCGGAGATCGGCGGATCGATCGACATCCCGCTTGCGACGGGAAGTTTTCGGCTGATCGCCCGCGCGGACCGCATCGAACACCGCGGCGACGGCTGTTACGCCATCGTCGATTACAAGACCGGACAGGCCCGCACCGAGAAACAAGTACGCACCGGCCTTGCCCCGCAGCTCACCCTCGAGAGCGCGATCCTGCGCAAGGGCGGATTTGCCGGTGTAGCGGCCGGCGCGTCGATTGAGGAAATACTTTACGTCACCTTGCGCGGCGGCGAGCCGGCCGGCGAAGCCTGCGCGATTGAATTTCAGGAGGGCACGCCGGACAGCCAGGCGGACCGCGCACTCGCACGCTTCACGATGCTGGTCGCGCGCTTTGCCAACGAGCAGGAGCCGTTCCGTTCGCTCGTCCATCCGATGTGGCGCGCCCGCTACGGCGACTACGACCATCTGGCGCGCGTGAAGGAATGGCGCGCGGCGGAGGACGATGCGGGAGATGCCGCATGAACGCGCGCGTCATTCCGCATGCGGTCAAGCACGTCCAAATCGAGGCGTCCGATCCGGACGCCTCGGCATGGGTCGCCGCCAATGCCGGCTCCGGCAAGACCCACGTCCTGGCGCAACGGGTGATCCGGCTCATGCTCGACGGCGCGGACCCGGCGAAAATACTCTGTCTCACGTTTACCAAGGCGGCCGCCGCCACCATGGCGAACCGCATCTTCGACACGCTCGCCAAATGGATTGCGCTCGACGACGACGCGCTCGACGATGCAATCGAAGATCTGGAAGGCAGGGCGCCGAGCCGGTCACGACGCGAGCGCGCGCGGCGCCTGTTTGCCCAGGCGCTCGACACGCCGGGCGGCCTCAAGGTGCAGACGATACACGCGTTCTGCACGCGAATGCTGCATCAATTCCCGTTTGAGGCAGACGTGGCGGCGCGCTTCACGGTGCTCGAAGAGCGCGCCGAGAATGATCTGCTGGCGCGGTTGCGCCTTTCGGTGCTGCTCGATGCCGCCGCCGCACCCGAAAGCCCGCTCGGCCGCGCGCTTGCAACCGCAATCACCGTCGCGACGGACCGCAGCTTCGCCGAGGCTATCGACGAGGCGATCCGCGCGCGCGACCGGCTCAACGCCTGGGTCACGCACGCCGGCTCGATCGCGAAGGCCACTGCCGAGCTGTCGCTCCTGCTCGGGATCGGACCGAACGATACAGCCGACCAAATCGAAGCCGCAATAGTCGAGAGCCCGATTATGCCGGCAGGCGAATGGGCGGCCGCGGCCTCCCTACTGAGAGCGGGGGGAACGAACGACAACGAGCGCGCCAAAAACCTTGCCGCCGCAGCGGCTGCAACAGGTACAACGCGGGTCGACCATTATTTGCAGGTCTTTTTCAACGCCGACGAAACGGTGCGCCAGCGCATCGTCACCAAGGCCGTCCAGACAAAGGCGCCCGATCTCGCCGCGCGCCTGTGCGAAGAGCAGAAGCGCCTCGCCGGGCTCGTCGCGCGGCGCCGCGCCGTTCGCGCGCGCGACCGCACCGCGGCGCTCATCACCGTCGCGGACGCGGTGATCCGTCGCTACCGTATTGAAAAGAACCGCCGCGGCCTCCTCGACTACGACGACCTGATCGACAAGACGCTCGCGCTGATGAACAAGGTCGATGCCGCGTGGGTGCATTACAAGCTCGACCTCGGCATCGACCATGTGCTGATCGATGAAGCGCAGGACACGAGCCCCAAACAGTGGGAGATCGTCAAAAAACTTGTGGAAGAGTTCACGGCAGGCGAAGGCGCCCGCGCGGTGCGCCGGACGATTTTCGCCGTCGGTGACGAGAAACAGTCGATCTTCTCGTTCCAGGGAGCCGCTCCGGGCGAGTTCGCCGCGGCGCGCCTCCACTTCCAACGCGCCCACCGCGAAACCGAGATCGAGTTTCTGCCGTGCCGGTTCAGCCACTCGTTCCGCTCCGGCTCAAACGTGCTCGGTGCGGTCGATAGGGTCTTCGCAGCTCCGGAGATGTTTGCGAGCATCACGACCGACGAGGGCGGCATCGCGCATAGCGCTTTACCGGATGCGAGTCCCGGGCTCATGGAAATCTGGCCGCTGATCGAAGCAGAGAAGCGGCCGGAAATCGAGGGCTGGGATGCGCCCTTCGATACGCTGTCGGACGAAAATCCGCAGATGAAGCTCGCGAGGCGCATTGCCGCACAGGTGACGGCGTCGCGCGCGCGCGGCTGTCGCGCGGGCGACGTGCTGGTACTGGTGCGTCAGCGCGGACCATTATTCGAAGCAATCATCCGCACTCTCAAAAATACCGGGATTCCGGTCGCCGGCGCCGATCGCCTCGTGCTGACCGAGCACATCGCGGTGATGGACCTGATGGTGCTCGCCGACGCGCTGCTGTTGCCCGACGACGATCTTGCGCTGGCGACGGTGCTCAAGAGTCCGTTGTTCGGTTTCGACGACGCGCAGTTGTTCGAGATCGCCTACGGCCGCACGACGAGTCTGCGCGTGGCCCTCGCGGGAAAGCCTGCGTTTGTCGAAACGGCGGCGCGGCTCGATGCGCTGGCAGAAGCCGCCCGGCGCGACACGCCGTTTGCCTTCTACGCGCGGCTGCTCGGTGCCGAGGGAGGCCGGCGCAAATTCCTGGCGCGGCTCGGTAGCGAAGCCGCCGACGCGCTCGACGAGTTCCTCAACTTCGCACTCGTCTATGAGACGGGCGAGGCGCCGTCGCTTCAGGGTTTCGTTGCCTGGCTGCGCGCGGCCACGACGGTGGTCAAGCGCGACATGGACGTTGCGCGCGAGGAAGTGCGGGTGATGACGGTGCACGGCGCCAAGGGGCTGGAGGCGCCGATCGTGATCCTCGCCGACACGACCACGCGGCCGGCCGGTCCGCGCGATCCGCGCCTTCTCGCGTTGCCGCGCGCAAGGGTCGCCCCCGGCACGCCCGATTGCCTCGTGTGGGCAGGAACCATGGCGACCGATGTCGGGCCCATCGGCGAAGCGCGCGAACGGGCCCGCGCGGCGGCGGCCGACGAGTACCGCCGTTTGCTTTACGTGGCGATGACCCGCACGGCCGAGCACCTCATCGTGTGCGGCGCGCAAGGGCTCAACGGCAAACCGAAGAACTGCTGGTACGACCTGGTCCACGACAACCTGTGGGAAGAGGCGATCGAAGGGCCGGCCGATCACGGAGGCGGCGCCGTGCGGCGATGGGCCAAGACACCGGCAGGCGGCCGCGCGGCTGCACCTGCCGCAGCGCCTGAACCCGCAATCGAAATTCCCAAATGGCTCAGCCGCGCCGCGCCTGCCGAGGCGGCTGTTGCCCGTGCGGTGTCGCCGTCGAGCGCCTTCGAGGGTGTCCGGCCGGCCGCCCAGCTCGCGTGCGGTCAGACCCAGCGTCAGGCGCTCGCGCGGGGACGTATCGTTCATCGCCTGCTGCAAGGGTTGCCCGACGTTGCGCCCGACCGGCGGATGACTGCCGCACGCCGCCACCTCGCCGGGGCGGTGGATTTCAGCGAGGCAGAGCGCGAGGAAACGATCGCCGAGGCGATGGCGCTGCTCGAAGATCCGGTCTTTGGGCCGCTGTTTGCCCCAGGGACTCGGGCGGAAATCCCGATCGTTGGGCGCCTCGCGCGCATCGGAAAAACGACCCTGGCAGTTTCCGGCCAGATCGATCGCATAGCGGTGTTGCCCGGCGCGATCCTCATCGCCGATTACAAGACCGACCGCCCGGCGCCCCAACGCATCGAGGACGTTCCAAAAGCATACGTCACCCAGCTGGCGCTTTACCGGGCGGTGCTCCGCCAGCTCTATCCCGACAGGGAGTTGCGGGCCGCCGTCGTTTGGACCGAACTTCCCGCCCTCATAGAATTGCCGGCCGACGCGCTCGATGCGGCTCTCGATGCGCTCCCGTGAGGCGTTCACGGGCCGGCAACCGAATCGCCCCGCAATGCCGCAATGGCAGCGTTGCACGCGGGGTCGAGCGCCTTGACCCTGCGCGGCCTGCTACCTAGGTTCCCCGCCTGACCCGAGGGGCGCCGGCCGCGCCCGCACTTGATAGACGGAAACGAGGTTTCCCATGGCCGTTGGCAAGGTGTCCGACAGCACTTTCGAGTCCGAGGTGCTCAAGTCGGCAGAGCCGGTGGTTGTTGATTTTTGGGCCGAGTGGTGCGGCCCGTGCCGCATGATCGCGCCCGCGCTCGAGGAGATTGCCGGCACCATGGGGGGCAAGGTCAAGATCCTCAAGCTCAACGTCGACGAAAACCCGGCGACCGCGACTAAGTACGGCGTGATGTCGATCCCGACGCTGATGATCTTCAAGGGTGGGCAACTCGCCTCGCGTCAGGTCGGCGCCGCACCGAAGCAAAAGCTCGAGCAGTGGATAAACACGGCGGTCTGAACAACCGACGACAGACGACGGAGGCAGAGGGCGGATTTGAATTTTCCTTTTCTGTCCTCTGCTACTCCGGAATCGTGCCGTTCGCCGCCAGCACCTCGCCGGCGAAATAAAGCGAGCCGGTCGCGAGTATGCGCGGCGGCTGTTCTAGGTTGAACCGGCCGATCGCTTCGAGCGCCTTCTCTATACTGGCGCTGCCTTCCGCCGGAATCCCGACCGCCTGTGCGGCCGCCGCAATGGCTTCGGCCGATTGCGTGCTGGACTGATGGATCGGAACCCCGATCACCCGGCGTGCCAGCCCGGCGAAGTTGCGCAGAAAACCGGCGCTGTCTTTGTTGGACAGCATCCCGACCACGAGCACCAGCGGCCGCGATACCCGTTCTTCGAGATCGGCGAGCGCCGCCGCAATCACGCGGCCGCCATCGGGATTGTGCCCGCCGTCGAGCCACAGCTCGCTCCCTTCCGGCATCAACCCCATGAGCCGGCCGTGGGAGAGACGCTGTAGCCGCGCCGGCCAGTCGGCGGCGAGCAGCCCCGCCTCGAACGCGGACGCGGGCAGCTTCTGGGTGCCGACGCTGCGCAAGGTCGCAATCGCCGTCCCGGCATTGTCGAACTGATGGCGGCCGACGAGGCGCGGCGCCGGCAGGTCAAGCAGGCCGTCGTCGTCCTGAAACACCAGGCGCCCGCGCTCCTGCGTGACCGCCCAGTCTTCGCCCGCGATGTGGAGCGGCGCACCGACGCGCGCGGCCTGCCGGGCGACGACCTCGCGCGCCTCGCTCACCTGCGGCGCGACGATGGCGGGTGCACCCGGCTTGAGGATTCCCGCCTTCTCGCCGGCGATTTTCGTGATGCTGTCGCCGAGATGCTCGATGTGATCGAAAGAGATCGAGGTGATGACGGTCGCAAGCGGGTGATCGACCACATTGGTCGCATCGAAACGTCCCCCGAGCCCCACCTCCAGCAGCAGCACGTCGGCCGGGTGGCGCGCGAACAGCATGAAGCCGACCGCGGTCGTGATCTCGAAAACAGTGATCGGCGCGCGGGCGTTGATGCGCTCGCATTCGTTGAGCGTGTCGATCAGTTTCGCATCGCTCACCAGGGCGCCGCCCCCGGGTCGGCCGAGACGGTAGCGTTCGTTCACGCGGACGAGATTCGGGGAGGTGTAGACGTGGACGCTCGCACCCGCCGCCTCGAGCACTGCACGCATGAACGCGATGGTCGAGCCCTTGCCGTTGGTGCCGGCGACGTGGATCACCGGCGGCAGCCGGCGCTCGGGATGGTCAAGTTGCGCGAGGATGCGCTGCATGCGGTCGAGCGAGAGGTCGATCCGCTTCGGGTGCAGCGACAACAGCCGCGCGATGATCGCGTCGACCTGGGTCATGGACGAAACGTCGCTCGGATAATCGAGTTGAGCATCAGGCCGGCGCGGGCGCCGGCAGCGCAGGCATTGGCGGTGCCGGCGGCGCCTTGGTGAGCACCCGGCACAGCCGCGCCAAGGTGGCGCGCAACTGGTGCCGATGGACCACCATATCGACCATCCCGTGGTCCTTGAGATATTCAGCGCGCTGGAAGCCGTCCGGCAGCTTCTCGCGGATGGTCTGCTCGATCACGCGCGGGCCGGCGAAGCCGATCAGCGCACCCGGCTCGGCGATCTGGACGTCTCCCAGCATGCCGTAGGATGCGGTGACGCCGCCGGTGGTCGGATTGGTGAGCACCACGATGTAGGGCTGCTTGGCCTCGCGCAGGTCCTGCACCGCGACCGTCGTGCGCGGCAGCTGCATGAGCGAGAGAATGCCCTCCTGCATGCGCGCGCCGCCCGAGGCGACGAACATGATGCAGGGCGTGCGCTTCTCGACGGCAGTCTCGAGCGCCTTGATCACCGCCTCGCCGGCCGCCATACCGAGCGAGCCGCCCATGAAATCGAAATCCTGCACGGCGGCGACGACCGGCAGTCGATCGAGGTCGCCGAACGCGATTTTGATCGCGTCGTTGAGGCCGGTCTTGGCGCGGGCATCCTTGAGGCGCTCGGTGTAGCGGCGCTCGTCGCGGAACTTGAGCGGATCGAGCGGCACCTCCGGAATTTCAATCTCCTCGTACTGGCCGCTGTCGAACAAGGACGCAAGTCGCGCGGCCGCGCCCATGCGCATGTGATAATTGGAGCTCGGAATGACGAACTGGTTCGCTTCCAGATCTTTGTAGAAGACGAGCTGCCCGGTCTCCGGGCATTTCACCCAGAGATTTTCTGGCACTTCGCGCTTGAGGAAGCTGCGGATCTTCGGCCGGACGACGTTGGAGATCCAATTCATCGCGATGCCCTAGTGTCCCGATTCCGAAGTTCGCTCAACTTTGCAGCGCCCTCTGATGCGAACTTCGGAATCGAAGGACACTAGCAAGTTTATGATTCTAGTGCCGCTTTGAACCCGAAGTTCGCGAACCGACTCGCGGCAATTGTGTCGCGAACTTCGGGTTCGCGGCACTAGTGCGCGCCTGCTTGACCCTCGCGCCGCGAACGCCTGCGGCGAGCGATGCGATGAGATCGGACACCGCCGGAACGGTCTTCGCCGTCGCCTTGCCGTCCGCATCGAGACTCGTGCGCACCGCCTCGACCAGGGCCGAACCGACGACGACGCCGTCGGCGCCTTGCGCGATCTCGCGCGCGTGCTCGGCGTTCTTCACCCCGAAGCCGACGGCGATCGGCAAATCGGTATGGCGCTTGATGCGCGCGACCGCCTGGGCCACGCGGCCGAACTCCGGCGTCGCCGCGCCAGTGATGCCGGTGATCGACACGTAGTAGACGAAGCCCGACGTATTCGCGAGCACCGCCGGCAAGCGTTTGTCGTCGGTGGTCGGCGTCGTCAGACGAATGAAGTTGAGCCCGGCTTTGAGCGCCGGCACGCACAGCTCGTCATCTTCTTCCGGCGGCAGGTCGACAACGATCAGTCCATCGACACCTCCCGATAGCGCATCCGTCAAAAAACGATCGACCCCGTAGATGTAGATCGGATTGTAGTAGCCCATCAGGACGATCGGCGTGTCGCGATCACCGATGCGGAACGCGCGCACCAGATCGAGCGTCTTGTGCAAAGTCTGGCCGGCCTCGAGCGCGCGCAGCGACGAGGCCTGCACGGCCGGCCCGTCCGCCATCGGGTCGGTGAACGGCATGCCCAGTTCGACCACATCGGCCCCCGCCGCCGGCGCGGCCTTGAGGATCGCCAATGAGGTCGCGTGATCGGGATCGCCGGCGGTGAAGAACGTCACGAGCGCAGCGCGGCCCTCGTCTTTGAGCGCTGCGAAGCGCCGGTCAATGCGCGTCGTCATCCGAGCCGGCTCCCGAGATGATCGGCGACGGTGAAGATATCCTTGTCGCCGCGCCCGCACATGTTCATCACCATCAGATGGTCCTTGGGCTTCTTGGGCGCGAGCTCGGTCACCTTGGCGAGCGCGTGGGCGGGCTCGAGCGCCGGGATGATGCCCTCGAGTTTGCAGCACAGCTGAAAGGCGGTAAGCGCCTCCTCGTCGGTCGCCGACAAATAGGTCACGCGGCCGCTGTCGTTGAGCCAGGAGTGCTCCGGGCCGATGCCGGGATAATCGAGGCCGGCCGAGATCGAGTGGGCCTCCTTGATCTGCCCGTCGTCGTCCATCAGCAAATAGGTGCGGTTGCCGTGCAGCACGCCCGGCCGGCCGCCGGTGATCGAGGCCGCGTGCAGGCCGGTCGAGAGGCCGTGGCCGGCCGCCTCGACGCCGTAAATCTCGATGCTGCGGTCATCGAGAAACGGATGGAACAACCCCATGGCGTTCGAGCCGCCGCCGATGCAGGCAATGAGCGAATCCGGCAAGCGCCCCTCGGCCGCCAGCATCTGCTCGCGCGTCTCACGGCCGATGATCGATTGGAAGTCGCGCACCATCATCGGATAGGGATGCGGGCCGGCGACGGTGCCGATGCAATAGAATGTGGTTTCGACATTCGTGACCCAGTCGCGCAGCGCTTCGTTCATTGCGTCTTTCAGCGTCCTCGAGCCGGACTGCACCGGGATCACTTCGGCGCCCAGCATGTTCATGCGGAACACGTTGGGCTTCTGCCGCTCGACGTCGACCGCGCCCATGTAAACGATGCACTCCAGCCCGAAGCGGGCGCACAAGGTCGCGGTGGCGACACCGTGCTGGCCGGCGCCGGTCTCGGCGATGATGCGTTTCTTGCCCATGCGCCGCGCCAGCATGATCTGGCCGAGCACGTTGTTCACCTTGTGGGCGCCGGTGTGGTTTAGCTCGTCGCGCTTGAAATAAATCTTCGCGCCGCCGCAGTGCTCGGTGAGCCGCTCGGCAAAATAAAGCGGGCTTGGCCGGCCCACGTAGTGGGTGAGATAGCCGCCCATCTCGGCCTGGAACGCCGGATCGTCCTTGGCGGCCGCGTAGGCTTTCTCCAGTTCCAGGATCAGCGGCATCAACGTCTCGGCGACAAATCTGCCGCCGTAGATGCCGAAGTGGCCGCGCTCGTCGGGCCCGGCGCGGAACGTGTTGGGTTGTTGTTGCACGGTCATCCGCTGCTCATGATCTTGCCGGCGAGTTCCGCCTCTGCGGCGCGCGCGGCACGCACGAAGGCGCGAATCTTGTCCGGATCCTTTTCGCCCGGCGTCCGTTCGACGCCCGACGAAACATCGACGCCGTGCGCCCGAGTCACGCGCAGCGCCTCGGCCACGTTGCCGGCATCAAGCCCGCCTGAGAGCATGAACGGAACGCCGGGGTCAAGGTTCTCGAGCAGGCGCCAGTCGAACGACTTGCCGAGTCCGCCCGGCCGCGTCGCCTCGCGTGGCGCACGGGCGTCGAACAGTAGCCGGTCGGCGACGCCAGCATAGTCAGCGACGGCCGCGAGGTCGGCACGCGCTTCGACCGGAATGGCTTTCATCACGGACAGTCCGAAGCGATGCTTGATGGCGGCGACGCGCGCCGGCGTCTCTTTGCCGTGCAGTTGGAGTGCAGCGGGACGGAGCGCATCGACGACCGCGTCGAGCGTCGCATCGTCGGCATCGACCGAGAGCGCGACCTTCTCGGCGCGGCCCTTCACGCGCGCGCCAAGCACGCGCGCGGCCTCGTAACTGATGTGCCGCGGCGACGGCGGAAAGAACACGAAGCCGACCGCATCCGCGCCGGCCTCGAGCGCCACGTCGAGCGTCTCGGCCGTGCTCAGCCCGCATATTTTGACGATGAGACTCATCAACCTACTCGTTCATCAAGTTCCTATCGGCTGCATCAGTCGCGGGAATTCCTCCGCCTCGCGACCCTTCAATCCGCTAACGAGAACAATGCCGACCGGCCGCTGGATCAACTCACCCAAATCAATTTCGGCGCCGCAAAGATCAAGCAGCGATAGTCCTGGCCTCTTTTCGGCGAGCAGGTCGATCCCACTCACCGCGAAAAGATGACCAACACTGCCGCGCGGCAGAACACCGAGAATCTTGATGGGGTACCTCGCCTCGACGGCGGCAGCATGCTTGCGGAGTTCCGCGTAATCGATCGGATGTACGTACATCTTTAGGCCTCTGCGGGCCTATAGCATGTATGTACCTGGGATTCAGCAGAAGGGCTGATACCGCGCCTTACCCAGAGCTCACGCCGCGGGCGGGCGCCGGTAGGCGAGGCTCGGAATAGGCGGCGCGGGAGCCGGGGTCTGGGCGGCGGCCAAACGCCGGCGCGCGTCCTCGGCGTCGGCGCGGGCGGTGCGCAGGTCGCGGTCGAGGCGGCGCGCCGCGCCGCGCCATTTCGACTGCCGCAGCCAGGCGGCGATGCCGCCCGCGAGCACGCCGATGATCAACACGATCAGCAACAGCAGAAACAGCGGCACGTGCACGGTCAGTGCCGGCGCTTCTGCCGAGAACGGATCGAGCGAGATCGCGATGCTTCCGCGGTTCGCCACCGCGAACATCACCATCAGGATGGCGAGCGGGACGAGAATGACGGCGGCGAGAAATTTGCGCATCGGGGCAGCTTATTGTTGGAGTCGCGGCGTCAATCGCGATTGAGGCGCTCGCGCATTTCCTTGCCGGTCTTGAAGAACGGAACGCTCTTGCGATCGACCGAGACGTGGGCACCGGTGCGCGGATTGCGCCCGGTGCGCGCCGGACGATGCTTGACCGAGAAGGCGCCGAAACCGCGCAGTTCCACACGGTCGCCGCGCGCGAGCGCGTTGACGATTTCGCCGAGGATCGCGTTGACGATGTTCTCGACGTCACGCTGGTAGAGATGTGGATTTTGCCCGGAGATGCGTTGAACGAGTTCGGACTTGATCATTGTCAATGCCGTCCTGGATCGACGAACGGCCCCCCTCGCACCCGGCCTCGGCGTGGCTTGGCCCGCTGAAGCTCAATTACCGGTAGGAGGGTGCCAAAGGGCCAATAGACCGTCAAGATTGAGACTCTCGACCGCATGCGCGGCCACCGAGTTCTCGATGCGCTGGGCGAGCGACTTTAATCCGACCGCATCGAGTACGGTGACGGCGGCGACATGCAGGAACGACAAATCGCCGAGGCGTCCCTTGAGCTGCCAGTCGCGCACCGGCAGCTTGGCATCGACACCTTTTTCCTTCGCCAGCCAGGCGACGGCGGTCTGCTCGTTGCCGAGTTCGTCGACGAGCTTGACGTCAAGCCCCTGGCGGCCGGTGAACACGCGGCCGTCGGCGACGCGATCCAGCCCCGCCTCATCGAGGTGACGCCGTTCCTTCACCAAGCTGCGGAACCAATCGTAGGAATCCTTCACGATCGCCTCGAGCGCCGCCCGCGCCTCGGGGCTCGTCGGCTCAAAACCGTTGGGCGCCGCCTTGAGCGGCGAGGACTTGATCTCCTCGACCTTCACGCCGACGGTCTTCAGCAGATCCGTGAAGTTCGGATATTGAAACAGCACGCCGATCGAACCGACGAGCGAGGTGTCCTGCGAGATGATGTGATCGGCCGACATGGCGGCGATGTATCCGCCGGAGGCCGCGAGCCCGTCGACGACGACGACGGTCGGCTTCTTCTCGGCGAGTTGGCGCAGCGACTGATAAAGCTGCTCGGCACCCGCGGTCGTGCCGCCGGGGCTGTCGACATGAACAATGACGGCCTTTACGCGCGACTTGCCGAGACGATCGAGCGACTCGACCCGCTCCTCGTCACCGCGGATCAATCCCTGGATGGTCAGCCGGGCGATGTAGTTGCCGGAGGCTTCGGCGAGTTCGCCACCGGGCCGCGACAGCGCGACCGCCGCGGCGATGCCCCCGATTACGAGGAGCACCGCGACCACGCGCCAGAAGGTCAGTTTGCGACGAAGGCGGCGGCGATCGACGATGGTGTCGGCATCGAGCGACATGGCTGCTCCAGGGATCAGATGTCAGGGATCAGGTATCAATCACGTCCTGATCCTTGATGCCTGATACCTGACATCTGATCCCTGGAGCCAGCATGTCGCTCGATGCCGACACCATCGTCGATCGCCGCCGCCTTCGACGCAAGGTCACCTTCTGGCG